>USJW01000106.1 GCA_900555045.1 uncultured Clostridium sp.
TTTTTATTAATAGAATGCAATTTACGATTATTTAGCTTAATTGTGTGATTTTTACGATCATTTTCGACCGTTCTCGATCTTGCATCTCAAAAAGTGCAAGGCGGCGCGGCGGGGAGGGATATCTTCCCCCCACCCGCTAATCCAGCTCCTTGAGCCCTGTGTAGAGCTCGTAGTAGCGCCCCTTCATCTTTAGCAGCTCGTCGTGGTCGCCCCGCTCGATGATCTCCCCGTGCTCCAGCACCATGATGGCGTTGGCGTTTCGCACCGTGGAGAGCCGGTGGGCGATGACGAAGGTGGTCCGGTCCGCCATCAGCCGGTCCATACCATGCTCGATGTGCTTCTCGGTCCGGGTATCCACCGAGCTGGTGGCCTCATCCAGAATCAGGATCGGGGCCTTCGAGAGGGTGGCGCGGGCGATGTTTAGCAGCTGGCGCTGGCCCTGGCTTAGGTTCGATCCGTCCCCCTCCAGCATGGTGTCGTAGCCGTCGGGCAGGCGCCGGATGAAGGAGTCCGCGGAGGCGGTTTTGGCCGCCTGGATGACCTCCTCGTCCGTGGCGTCAAGGCGCCCGTAGCGAATGTTCTCCATCACCGTGCCGGTGAACAGGTGGGTGTCCTGCAGCACCATGGCGATGTTTTTTCGCAGGTTATCCCTGCGGATGTTCCGGATGTCCACCCCGTCGATGGTGATGGAGCCGGACTGAATGTCGTAAAAGCGGTTGATCAGGTTGGTGATCGTGGTCTTTCCCGCGCCCGTGCTTCCCACGAAGGCGATCTTCTGCCCCGGTCTGGCGTAGAGGCTGATGTCCTTTAAAATCACCTTCTCCGGGTCATAGCCGAAGGTCACATGGTCTAACACCACATGGCCCTTCATGGGCGAGAGCTCCACCGCCTCCGGTCCGTCCACGGGCTCAGGCTGTTCATCCATCACGGCGAACACCCGCTCCGCCCCGGCCAGAGCTGAAAAGACGTTGCTGACCTGGGCCGAAATCTCGTTGATGGGCCGGGAGA
Source organism: uncultured Clostridium sp. (assembly GCA_900555045.1). Taxonomy (GTDB): domain Bacteria; phylum Bacillota; class Clostridia; order Lachnospirales; family Lachnospiraceae; genus Enterocloster. The sequence goes on from USJW01000106.1 coordinate 1,009, forward strand.
ACTGCCGGGAAAAGTTTAAGAACACGGTCAGGCCGCCCACGTCGAAGCCCTTTAGCACGCAGAGCAGGCCGCCCACCACCGCGGTCAGCGTGTAGTTGACCTGGCTTAAGGTGTTCATCACCGGGCCCATGACGCCGCCGAAAAACTGCGCGCGGATCTGGTTCTGCTTTAAGTCCTCGTTTAACAGCCCGAACTCGTCTAAGGCCATGTCCTCGTGGCAGAACACCTTGATCACCTTCTGTCCGGTGGTCATCTCCTCCACGTAGCCGTTGACCGCCCCGAGGGACGACTGCTGGGCGGAGAAATACCGCTGGCTGCGGCCCGCCACCGCCCCGCCGGCCCGCATGATCACCGGGATCATCACCAGGGTCACAAGGGTCAGCCAGATGTTGGTGTAGATCATCAGCGCCAGGGTGCCGACCAGGCTTAGGGCGCCGGAGAAGAGCTGCACCAGGGTGGCGCTCAGCATCTGCCCGATGGTGTCCACGTCGTTGGTGAACCGGCTCATCAGATCGCCGTTGCTGTTGGTGTCGTAGAAGCGCACCGGCAGCTTCTGCATCTTCGTGAACAGGTCGTCGCGGATCTTCTGGAGGGCGTTCTGGGCCACCGTCAGCATCACCTTGGCCTGATAGTAGTTGGCCGCCACGCCCGCGAGGAACACAAATCCCAGTAGAATTAACGCCCTCGCGAGCCCCACGGCGCTTCCTCTGCTTCCGTCCACCGGCGCAATGTAGGTGTTGATGATGGGCCGCAGCATGTAGGAGCCGGCCAGCATACACACCGTGTTGGCCACAACGCACAGGAGCGCCAGGACCATCTTGGCCTTATCCTCCTCCAGGTAGCGCAGCAGCCTCATGATGGTCTGACGGCCGTTCTTGGGCTTTCCGCCGCCCGGCATTCCTCTGCCCGGACCGTGGCGCCCCGGTCCCATGCGCCTTCCTCCTGTCATGGCGCTGGCCTTGCTCCCGTAGCGGTATTTTAAATCCTTGAGCCGTTTTTCCTGTCTCTCGTCCATAGCCATCAGGCGCTCACCTCCTCAGCACGGTCTTTCTGCGAATAGTAGATCTCCTGGTAGGCCTCGCAGGAGGCCAGAAGCTCCTTGTGGGTGCCAAGCCCCACCACACTGCCCTCGTCCATCACCAGGATCATGTCCGCCGCCTCCACGGAGCCGATCCGCTGGGCGATGATGAACTTGGTGGTGTCCTTTAAGGTGGTGGTAAAGCACTCCCGGATCTTCGCCTCCGTGGCCGTGTCCACGGCGCTGGTGGAGTCGTCTAAAATCAGGATCTTCGGGTGCTTTAGCAGCGCCCTGGCGATACAGAGCCGCTGCTTCTGTCCGCCGGACACGTTCACGCCGCCCTGCCCCATCTCCGTCTCATACCCCTTGGGGAAGGAGGTGACGAAGCTGTCCGCCTGGGCGCTGTCCGCAGCGGCCCGGATCTGCTCCCGGTCCGCGTCCTCGTCGCCCCAGCGCAGGTTCTCCTCGATGGTCCCGGAAAACAGCACATTCTTCTGCAGCACCATAGCCACGCCGTCCCGCAGATGCCTTAAGGAATAGTCCCGGACGTCCACCCCGTCCACCAACACCTGGCCCTCCGTGGCGTCGTAGAGGCGCGGAATCAGCTGCACCAGGCTGGTCTTGCCGCTTCCGGTGGAGCCGATGATGCCGATGGTCTGGCCGGGCTCTGCCGTAAAGCTTATGTCGTGGAGCACCCGCTCATTTTTCCGCTTGCCGTAGCCGAAGCTCACGCCCCGGAATTCCACGCGGCCCTCCCTGACGGCCAGATCCTTCTGGACAGAGTTGTCGTCCGTCAAATCGATCTCCACGTCCAGCACCTCGTTGATTCGCTTGAGGGAGGCCATGGCGCGGGAGGCCTGCAAAAAGATCATGGCCAGCATCATGAGGGACATGAGAATCTGCACAATGTAGGTGGTGAACGCGGTCAGGTCGCCCACCCGCATATTTCCGGCGATGATCATGTTTCCGCCGTACCAGACCACGGCCAGCATGGTGATGTTCATGGCCAGGGTCATCATGGGCATGTTGATGATCACCACGTTCATGGCCCGCAGGCTCATGTCCTTGAGCCGCTTGTTATTTTCCTGGAATTTCTCCTCCTCAAAGTCCTCGCGGACGAAGGATTTGATCACCCGCACGTTGGTCAGCGCCTCCTGGACGCCGGAGTTTAGCTGGTCGATGGCCTTCTGCATCACCGTAAACCGCGGGAACGCCACCTTTAAGATCACGCCGATCCCCACAGACAGCACGGGGATCACCACCAGAATCACCAGGGCCAGCCTGGCATTCATGGTGAAGGCCATGATCAGGGCCCCCACAAACATTCCGGGCGCCCGAAACATCATCACCAAAGCCATCCGAAGCACCATCTGCACCTGCTGCACGTCGTTGGTCAGACGCGTCACCAGGGAGCCGGTGCTGAACTCGTCGATGTTCTTGAAGGAAAATCGCTGCACCTTCTCGAACAGATCCCGCCTCAAATCCGCGGAAAAACTCACCGAGGCCTTGGACGCACAGTAGGTGCCTCCCACGCCTCCGAGCGCCATCACCGCAGCAAATCCAATCATGGCGAGGCCCACCCGGATGATGTAGCTCACATCGTGGTTTGCCACCCCGTTGTTGATGATGAGGGACATCATTTTCGGCAGGGCAATCTCCCCCGCCACCTCTGTCAGCATCAGGATCGGACCCGCGATAAACGCCAAGAGATACGGCATAATGTATTTGCGATACCGCTTCATTTTCACCGCTCCTTTCAATCATTTTTATCTTCTTATCCGCGCGCTGCGCGTCTTTTCATATTCTATAGATTGTAATCCTTTTTATGCCCCCTATACGAGAATCCGCAAAATATCTTCCCTTGTGAGTCCGGCGAAGCTTCCGCCCTCCTCGGTGATCACCTGCTCGGACAGCTGGCGCTTGGAGTCCTGAAGCGTCAGGATGTTCTCCTCCACCGTGTCCCTGGCGATCAGCTTAAACACCGTCACCTGCTTCTCCTGGCCGATGCGGTGGCTCCGGTCCGTGGCCTGGTTCTGGGCCGCCACGTTCCACCAGGGATCATAGTGGATCACAATGTCCGCGGCCGTCAGGTTGAGCCCGGTGCCCCCCGCCTTTAGGGAGATCAAAAACACCGGCGTTTCGTCCGCCGAGAACTCCCCCACCATGCGGATCCGCTCCTCCTTTGAGGTGGCCCCGGTCAGCTTGTAGCTGGCGATCCCCTCCTTCTTTAGGCGGGCCTCGATGAGGTCCAGCATGGAGGTGAACTGGGAGAACAGAAGAATCTTGTGCTCCCCCTCCACGCCCCGGCGCACCAGGTCCATGCAGGTGTCCAGCTTCGCGGAAGCCCCCTTGTAGTTCTCATAGCACAGCCGCGGGTCGCAGCAGATCTGCCGCAGCCTGGTCAGCTGCGCCAATACCTGGAACCGGTCCTCGCTAAGCCCCGCGCCCCCGCTCTGCTCCAAAAGCTCCTTTAGCTGCCCGGCGTTTGCCATGTAGAGGGTCCGCTGCTCCTCCTCCATCTGGGAGTAGACCACGGTCTCCAGCTTGTCCGGCAGCTCCTTTAGCACGTCCCGCTTCACCCGGCGCAGAATAAAGGGGCCGGTAATCCGGCGGAGCCGCGAGAGCGCCTCCCGGTCCTCGTCCCTGGTGATGGGCAGCTCGTACTCCTTGCGGAAGTGCTGCACCCCGAACAGGAAGCCCGGCATCAGGTAGTCGAAGATGCTCCAGAGCTCCCCCAGCCGGTTCTCCACCGGCGTCCCGGTGAGCGCGAAGCGGGTGCGGGCGTTCACCGCCTTCACCGCCTTGGCGCTCTGGGTCGAGGCGTTTTTGATGTACTGGGCCTCGTCGATGATCTGGAAGCGGAAGTGCAGGCCGCTGTAGAGCTGGATGTCCCGCTTGAGCAGGTCGTAGGAGGTGATTAACACCTTCGCGCGCTCCTCCCCCGCCTCCATCCGCTCCAGAATCTCCTGGCGCTCTGCGGCGCTCCCGGCCACCGAGCGGACCGGCAGATCCGGCGCAAACTTGCGCAGCTCATGCTCCCAGTTGTAGACCAGGGAAGCCGGGCAGACGATCAGCGTGGGGGACTGGCCCGCCAGCTCTGCCTTCTCCCCTGCCGCCCCACAGCCGTACTCGTCCTCCAGCAGCGCGATGGTCTGGATCGTCTTTCCCAAGCCCATGTCGTCCGCCAGGATGCCGCCGAAGCCGTGGGCGTCCAGGGTTTTCATCCAACGAAAGCCCGTCTTCTGGTACTCTCTAAGCACCTCCCGCAGCGTCTCCGGCACCGGGTAGTCGCTGTCCTCCACGGAGCGCAGGCCCCGCACCAGCGCCTTAAAGAGCTGGTCCCGGTAGTAGGCAACGCCGGGCCCCTCCTTTAGCACGCTGTCCAGGTACATGGCCCGGTAGGCGGGCAGGCGCATGGCCTTCCCCTGCAGCTCCTTTTTGCTGATTCCCAGCTCCTTTGCCAGGCGGGCCACCGTGTAGAGGCCGCCCTCCCCCAGCTGCAAAAATCCCCCGCTCTTTAAGCGGTAATATTTCTTTTTCTGGCTGTAGGCCGCCAGCACCTTGGCCAGCTCCTGGTCCGAGAGGCCGCCGGTGTCCACCGTCAAGTCCAGCCAGCCCTGGTTCATGGAGACGCTCACGCCCACCTTGGGCGGCGCCAGCACCTTCCACTTCTTGAGCTCCTCGCTGACCAACACCTCGCCCAGCTGTCTGAAGGCCTCGATCCCCTCCGTCAGAAGGCGGTACACCGCCTCCTCATCGTCCCGGATCACCAGCCGCATGCCGTCCGGCTCCTTGTACTTAAAGTACCGGCCGATCACCTGGCTGATCTTAAACTCCCCGGGCACATCCCGGCACACGGACCGCGGAAGGTTCTCGTCCTCCACCGGGTGAAAGGTGAAATCCCCGTAGGAGAGACAGGGCTCCATGAGCACCTCGCTCCCGCCCCGGCTGTCAAACTTAAACTGGGCCCGCAGCGGCTGGGGCTCGTACTCCTTCCAGTCCACCTCCTGGTCCCGGATCTGGGCGTAGGGGGCGATGCTCCTAATCACTCTGGCGTAAAACAGGGGAATGTCCTTCTCCCCCACCAGAACCGCCCGGCTCCCCTCCCGGTTGATCTGCTCCAAAAAGGGCTGGACCGCCCGGGTGAACGCGCTGCTGCACTGGTAGAGGAAATCCCCCTGGGCCAGGTACAGATGGCGCTCCCCGGAAAAGCCGGTGATCACCTTCATGGCCTCCTCGCCCACCACGGTGCCGTCAAAGCTCACGCGGATGCCGTCCCGGCCGTGCCGGGTTACATTTAACAGAAGCTTTGGGTCCTCCCTTGCGGCCAGAAGCCTGGTCCTGTTCCCGTTCGGCAGCTGGACCTCCAGCGTCCGGTCCATGACCAGCTCAAAAAAGCGGTCCCGGTAGGACACCCCCAGCTCTGCCTCCCGCTCCGGCCGCACAAGCTCCGCAAGCTCCATCACAAGAGACACGAGTCCCCGGCTCTCCCGCGTGAACGCGGACTCGCAGTGGTGGAAGCCGAAGCTCTTCCCGTACTCCACGTAGGCTCCCTCGCGCACCGCCTGGGCGAAGGCGCACAAGTCCTTCACCAGGTAGTACCTCTCCCTTCCCACCTTGAATTCCACCTTCACCCGGCGCCTGTCAAGGAGGAGAACCGGCACAAGCTCCGCCTTCTCCTCCTCCTCGGCCGCCATAATCCGCGCCACCTGCCGGTTCGTGTACTCCCGGATCATGGTGTGGACCTCCTGGGAGGTGTGGACCGGCGGCTGCCCGGCCTTCTTCGCATAATTCTCATAATACGCGAAAAGGGCTTTCCCATGGGCGCACATGCCCTTGTAGGAATTCCCCTCCGCGCAGGAACAAGAGTAGTCCCTCACCCGACCACTCTTGATATACAAACTCACATTGTAGGTGTGGGCCTGGTCTTCCACCAGGCCCTTCACGCCAACTTCTCCCTTCCAGAAGTTGCTGGTCTGCATCTTAATGACTTCCATGAAATCACCGCTCCCTCCGGCGTGCCGTCCCCTTTGCCGATCTCACCGCAATTACATGCGGTCCGGCGCCTCGAAGCCCAGCACATCGATGCAGGCTTCCAAAACCCGTCTCGCCAGGGTGATCAGGCCGATGTAGCTGTCCCGTCTGGCCATGTCCTCCTCAGCCAGGATCTTCGTCTCGTGGTAAAAGCTGTTGAACGCGTTCGCAAGCTCAAAGACGTACTGGCAGATCTTGTGCGGGGCTGTCTCCGCAAAGCTGGCCTCCAGGACCTCGCTGTAGCGGGCCAACAGCAGCATGAGCGCCTTCTCCGTCTCCCCTGCGGGCGGCAGAATCACCTTGCCGGTGGCCTTCTCGTCCACCTGGCCGCCGTCCTCGCGGTACTTGTTCAGGATCGATTTGATCCGCACGATGGTGTAAAGGATGTAGGGTCCTGTGTTCCCCTCAAAGGAGATAAACCGGTCCACATCGAAAATGTAATCCTTGGACGCCTGGTTGGACAGATCGCCGTATTTTAACGCTGCCAGGCCGATGATCGAAGCCGCCGCGCGGGCCTCCTCCTCGGTCATGGAGCGCTTCTCGCTCTCCACAATCCGCTGGTACACGGCCTCGTTGATGTCCGCGATCAGCCGCTCAAGCCGCATGACGCCGCCCTCCCTGGTCTTAAAGGGCTTGCCGTCCTTGCCGTTCATGGTGCCGAAGCCAAGGAAGATCATGGGCGTATTCTGGTCCACGATTCCCGCCTTCTTGGCCACCCGGAACACCTGCAAAAAGTGCATGTCCTGGCGCTTGTCCACCACGTAGATGTAGCGGTCCGGATGGAAATCCTCCTCGCGCTGGATGATGGTTCCCAGGTCTGAGGTGGCGTAGAGCGCCGCTCCGTCGGACTTTCTCACCAGGCAGGGCGGAATCTCCTTGGCGTCCGTCTCCTCGGCCACGTCCACCACCAGAGCGCCCTGGCTCTCGTAGGCCAGCCCCTTCTCCTGAAGAAGGTCAATCAGCTTGGGGATGTAGGGCTCCGCGTCGCTCTCGCCCTTCCAGAGGTCGAAGGACACCTTCAGGTTGTCGTAGTTCTTCTTTAAGTCCGTCACGGACACATTGATGATGTGGTTCCAGATTGCCCTAAAGGGCGCATAGCCGTTCTGAAGCTTTAACGTCGCCTGGTGGGCGCGCTCCTTAAACACCTCGTCCACCTTGGACTTGGCGCTGGCCGCCGGGTAGATCTCCTCCAGCTCGCCGATGGTGAAGGGCGCCTCCTCGGGGTATTCCCCGGTGTAGCTCTCGTCAAAGTACACCAGCTCCGGCTTTCTGTCCCGCAGCTCCTCGATGATGAGGCCCATCTGAAGGCCCCAGTCGCCCAGGTGCACGTCGCCGATCATGTGGTGGCCCAGGTAATTGCCCAGGCGCTTGATGCTCTCGCCGATCACGGCCGCGCGCAGATGTCCCACGTGCAGCGGCTTTGCCACGTTGGCCCCGCCGTAGTCCACGATGATCGTCTCGGGGGCCTTTGGCGCCTCAACGCCCAGCTTCTCCCCGGCCGCCATCCCCTTCATGTAGTCCGCGATGAACTGCGCTGAGAGCTTCAGGTTGATAAATCCCGGCATCACGGCCTGCACGGCGCTAAACTTGCCGTCGCCGTCGCCCAGCTGCTCCACCACGGCGTTTGCGATGTCGATGGGCTTTTTGTGGTACGCCTTGGCGGCCGCCATGGCGCCGTTGCACTGGTACTCACACAGGTCCGGGCGGTTGGACAGGACGACCTTGGCGAACTTCTCCTCGTAGCCGCAGGCGGAAAACGCGGCCCGCAGCTGCTCTTCCATCAGATCCAGAATCTTTTTCACGACTCAATTCTCCTTTTCCAAATGAATGTTTTTTCCATAGAAAAAAACTGCTCCGGAAGCGTGCCGGAGCAATTTTAAACGTCTATCAGGGATTCTGCAGATTAAACGCGGGACAGATACTCGCCGGTTCTGGTGTCGATCTTGATCTTGTCGCCGGTCTCCACGAACAGCGGAACAGCTACCTGCGCGCCGGTCTCCACAGTTGCGGGCTTGTTGGCGCCGGTTGCGGTGTCACCCTTGAAGCCAGGCTCGGTATCGGTGATCTCCAGCTCTACGAACAGCGGAGGCTCCACGGAGAATACGCTGCCGTTGTAGGAGCAAACCTTACATACCTCGTTCTCCTTCACGAACTTTAAGGCGTCGCCGATGATGTCCTTGTTCAGGGCTACCTGATCGTAGGTCTCCTGGTTCATGAAGTAGAACAGATCGCCGTCTGCGTACAGATACTGCATGTCCACGCGGTCGATTCTTGCTGCCGGGAACTTCTCGGTGGGACGGAAGGTGCGCTCTACCACACCGCCGTTGATTACATTTTTCAGCTTGGTGCGCACAAAAGCCGCGCCCTTGCCGGGCTTCACGTGCTGGAATTCCATAATCTGAACAACCTGTCCATCAATCTCCAGCGTAACGCCATTTCTAAAATCTCCTGCTGATATCATAAAGATATTCCTCCTCGATTCGTTCAATGTCTCTAATCTTCTATATTTTATACTATGTATACTATATTTTCAAGCCCTTTTTTATTCATCGGCAAATTTTATGGATATCCCGCGCGATTTCCCCCACGGTCCGCCCGTTTACATCCACAATCCGGTGCGCCGCCTCCCGGTACACCGGCCCCCTGAAGGCCAGAAGCTCCATAACGCGCCTGCGCACGTTGTCCCCGCGCAGCATGGGCCTGGAGGACACGTCGTCGCCCAGGCGCTCCAAAACCGTGTCCGCGGACACGTCTAGGAGCACCACAAGGCCCAGCTCCTTTAACAGCGCCCGGTTCTCCTCCCGCATGGGAAGTCCGCCGCCCACGGAGATCACCCGGCCGTCCGGCTCCGCCAAGAGTTCCCTTAGCATCCGCGTCTCAAGCTCCCTGAAGGCCGCCTCCCTCTGGCTCGCAAAAATGTCCTTTATGGGCATCCCGGCCAGGGCCTCGATGCGCTGGTCCGTGTCCACCAGCTCGTAGCCGTAGTCCGCCGCAAAGCGCTCCGCCACGCTGGTCTTGCCCGCGCCCATGAAGCCGATCAAAATCAGGTTCCTTCTGCGCCGGGGTTCCAGCTGGTCCCGCAGCATCTCCCTGGCGATGGAGGCCGTCTCCTCGTCCACCACCGTGCCCGGGTTCCACAGCTCGTAGGAGACGATTCCCTGGTAGAGTAACATATCCAGGCCGCCCACCGCCGTGCCGCCGTGGGCCCGCACCAGCTTCATGAACTTTGTCTCGCTGGGCGTGTACACGATGTCCACGCCCGTGTGCACCCGCTCGTAGAAGGCCGCGTCCTCGATCACCGCAGCGTCCGTGTTCGGGTGCATCCCCACGCTGGTGGACTGGATGCACAGGTAGTCCTTCCCGGTTCCGGGAAGCTGCCCGTAGTCCGAGAGCGCCATGGGAACCATCACCTCACGGCCGGCGAGGCCGTTCACGTACTCCGCCAGCTCCCGCGCCCGGTCCTCCCTGCGGTTTAGAATGTACACCTGCGAGGCGCCCTCCCGGGCCAGAAGATAGGCCGCCGCCTTGGCCGCCCCGCCAGCGCCTAACAGAATGCACCTGGCATCCCGCACTGTGATTCCCGCCCGCTCCATGGCCCGCTTTAGGCCGGCCGCGTCAGTGTTGTAGCCCTTGTAGCCGCCGGGCACCCGCACCAGGGTGTTCACCGCGCCGATGGCCGCCGCATCCCGGTCAATGTCCACCAGCGCCTCCATCACCCGCTGCTTGTGGGGAACCGTCACGTTGATCCCCAGAATATTTAAGGCGTAGGCGCCTCTCACGGCCTCCGCCACCGCGTCGTTCTCCACGTGAAAGGGCACGTAGGCCAGATTGACCCCCGTGCGCTCCGCGTAGAAATTCTGCATCTGCGGCGACATGGAATGCTCCACCGGATTTCCCATCACACCGCACACTCTCGTCTTACCATCCATCGCTTCTAGTCTCTCTTCTCTCCTGTTTTCTTGAGCTGTCGTTCATAGGCCCGCAGCACCGGCTTCTCCAAATAGCGCTTTAACACAATCTGGATCTCCTCCCTGGGGTTCATGGGCTTCACCAGCACGCTGTAAATCCCCGCCCGGTTGGCCCCGTACACATCAGTGAACAGCTGGTCCCCCACAAACAATGTGGATTTTACATCCGTCCCCATCTTCTCCATGGCCGCCCGGTAGCCCCGCACTCCGGGCTTGCCGCCCTTGTACAGGTAGGGGCTTTCCACCTGATCCGCAAAGGATTTCACCCGCGGCTCTTTGTTGTTGGAGAGCAGGCAGGTGCGAAAGCCCAGGCTCCGCAGGCGGTCAAACAGCTCCAGGGCCCGCGCATCCGCGGGGGCGTCGTGGGGCACCAGGGTGTTGTCGATGTCAAAAATCACCCCCCTGTACCCTTTTTCCCGGAAGCCCCCGTAGGGGACCTCGTAGGCGGAATTCAGGTACAGGCGGGGATAAAATTGTTCCAGCATAGATTGTCCGTCTCCTGTTATTTCTTTAGCAGCTTGGCTAACTCCTCCATAAAGGTGTTCACGTCCTTGAACTCCCGGTACACGGAGGCGAAGCGCACATAGGCCACCTCGTCCAGCTCTTTAAGCTTGTCCATGACCAGCTCGCCGATCACCGAGGTTGGCACCTCCTTCTCCTCCATATTAAAGATCCGGTTCTCGATCTCGTCGATCACCGTGTTGATCTGCTGGGTGGACACGGGGCGCTTGTGGCAGGACTGGATGATCCCCGCCTCGATCTTGGACCGGTCGTAGGCCTCCCTGGAGTTGTCCTTCTTGATCACCATGAGCGGCATCGTCTCCAGCTTCTCGTAGGTTGTAAAACGCTTGCCGCACCGCTCGCACTGTCTGCGCCTGCGGATGGAGCTGTTGTCGTCCGCGGGTCTGGAATCGATTACTTTTGTATCTGCCTCGTTGCAGTATGGACACTTCACTTTCTCATACCTCCTTTGGGATGGATTTCAGTTCTACTGTGATTGAATTCATTTTACCCCAGGTTGCGGGGATTCGCAAGGAATTTTTGTAAATACACGGATGGGCGGCCGAAAATCCAGTCCCGCTTTTCGCTGGACAGACCACCGTTTTTCCGATATAGTAGTGTTCAGAAACTGTGGCGCGGCGGCGCGGCAAGGGCCGCCCTCCGGCCGGAAAGGACTGTTTGATCTCACAATGAATACTGTACATATCCGAAACATTGCCCTCGGCGAGGGAATCCCCAAAATATGTGTCCCCATCGTGGCCCGAAGCCGCGAAGCCATCCTGGAGGAGGCAAAGCGCATCCGGGCGTTTTCCGCCGACTTAGTGGAATGGCGCGCAGACTGGTTTGAGGACGTGTTCACCCCTGGAAAGACGGAGGAGGTGCTTGCGGGCCTGCGCGGCGTCCTGGGGGACATGCCCCTGCTCTTCACCTTCCGCACCCGCGCCGAGGGAGGCGCATGCGAGGCGGACACCGCGGCCTACGGCCGGCTGACTGAGTACGCCGTGCGCTCCGGCTTCGCCGACCTGGTGGACGTGGAGCTGTTCTCCGGCCCTGTGCTGGTCTCCTCCCTGGTGGAGCTGGCCCACGCCTGCGGCGTGAAGGTCATTGTCTCCAACCACGACTTTGAAAAGACCCCGGATCCGGACGAGCTTTTGCGGCGGCTGTCCGCCATGGAGGCGCTGGGCGCCGATCTGCCGAAGATCGCCGTGATGCCGGGAAGTCCCGAGGACGTTCTGGCTCTGCTCTCCGCCACCTGCCGGGCCCGCCGGGTGCTCTCGCAGCCCGTCATCACCATGGCCATGGCCGGAGCCGGGGTGGTGAGCCGCCTCTCCGGCGAGATATTCGGCTCCGCCCTGACCTTCGGAAGCGCCTCTCAGGCCTCCGCCCCCGGCCAGATCGGCGTCACAGAGCTGCGGCAGACTCTTGAGCTGCTGCACCGGAGTCTGTGAGCGGCTCCTCGGGCTTTAGGAGCTTCCGGTAGGTCCGGTCAATGAAGAACGACCCCAACGGCGCGGTAATCAGGATGGAGAGCACCGCAACAGTCAGGACAATCTGCCCGCAGGGCAGCCCCATAGCCAGGGGCAGCGCGCCGATGGCCGCCTGGACGGTGGCCTTTGGCGTGTAGGCGATCATGCAGAACAGGCGCTCTCCCCGGTCCAGCGAGGTGCCGGCCAGGCACACATACACGCCCGCCATCCGGAACACCAGCACGCCGAGGATCAAAAGAATCGCCGCCGGCCCCGCGGCCAGCGCATAGCCCACGTCCACCGTGGCGCCCACCAGCACAAACAGCAGCAGCTCCGCGGCCACCCAGAGCTTGGAGTACTTCGCGGACAGGCGGGCCGCCACCTCTCCCCGCCTCCGCTGCAGGGCGATCCCCGTGCCCATCACGGCCAGCAGGCCGGAAAATCCCACCGCGCCGCTCACCGACTTCTCGAGCGTCACCAGCAGGAACGACAGGCTCAAGATGATGATGACCTTCGCGCTGTCCCGCATGTGGACTCTTCGAAACACCTCCGCCAGCAGCACGCCGCAGAGCGCGCCCGCGCCCAGCCCAAGCACGATGGAGGTGGGAATCTTAAGGAAATCCGCCGCGGACACCGCGCCGCCCTGGGCCAGGCCGGTGGCGGAGGTGAACAGCACGATCACGAACACGTCGTCCACGGAGGCGCCCGCCAAAATCATCTGCGGGATGCTCTGCCCGGTTCCCCGGCGCTCCTCCATGAGCTTTAGCATCTTGGGCACGATGACTGCGGGGGACACCGCGGCCACCACCGTCCCCAGGATCACCGCGTCCAGGCGGCTGATCCCCAGGATGGCCGGGGCCAAAAGGAGCATCCCGACGATCTCAAAGGTGGCCGGCACAAAGCACATCAGCACCGCGGCCCGCCCCACCTTCTTTAAATCCGCCACATCCAGGTTGAGCCCGGCCCGCGTCAGGATGATGATTAACGCGATCTGCCGCAGATCCGCGGAGATGGACAGGATGGAGCCGTCCAGCAGGTTTAACACATAGGGTCCCAGGAGGATGCCCGTCAGGAGCATCCCTAAAAGCTGCGGCAGGTTCAGGCGCCTAAAGAGCGCCCCCATCCCCATTCCGCACAAAAAAATTACAGCAAGACTAAATAACATCTCTCTCCTTCCCGCAGGCCGGACTTTTCGGCAACAAAAAACCGATGCCCCCTGCGATCAAATTCATCACAGAAGTCATCAGCTCATACGTGTCCATATAAGCGGTTCTGGCGGCTGCCACGGGAGAACCTCATTCCCTTTTTTTGTGGTAATACGTTTCCTTGATTATATCCTGTCAGCAACCGGAGGTTGATGACAAGTAATACGTTTCCTTATTATACCATAGGAAAGCGGTGCGTCAACCTTTTTTTAGTTTTTCCACCCGTTTTTCCACCCGTTTCTCTCCCCACTCTCCTCCCCCCGTCCACTTCACCCCCGGGCGCAGTTCATAAAAAATTCACTTTTTCCCCACACAATCATCACATTTTTCGCTTATATTAGAAATCGTTAAAGCGAATGCTTTTCATACAACTTTTTCTCACAAACTGGCCGCCGGGCGTGCATCCCGACGGCCACTCCTCCGTTTAGAGGGTAATTTTCTCGCCCTTTTGTTTTCCCCGGACATATAAAATCACACAGAACGCCGTGACCGCACACTCGGCCGCGGGCATGGACAGCCACATTCCGTCCAGTCCCAGCACCGCCGACAGCGCGAAGGCCATGGGAAGAATCACCACAAACCCGCGGAGAATGGACACCGCAAAGGAGCGGCCTGGCTGGGACACCGCGCTGAAAAATGCGGCTGTGACCACATTGATCCCCGCGAACAGGAAACCGGTGAAATAGAGCCGGAGCCCGCGCACCGCGATCTGTTCCAGCTCCCGGTCCCCCTGACCGTTGAACGCAGCCACCACCGGCTCGGCGAAGGCCGCGCAGACGCCGTAGATGGCAAGGGCGAACGCAGCGGCGGTAAACGCGGCCAGAATGTATACCCGTCGCACTGCCTCCCGCTCCCCGGCCCCGTAATACCGACTGAGTAGCGGCTGGATTCCCTGGCCGATCCCGGTGAAGATGGAGATCACCACCAGGGCAATATTGGCCAGAATCCCGTAGGCCGCAATCCCTGTGTTCCCCGCCGCACGGGCCGCCAGGGTGTTGAATGTGATCATCACCGCACCGGAGGATGCCTCCACGATCAGGGAGGAAAGCCCCAGGGCCGCGCACTCTCCCATGAGGCGCGGCTTTAGGCCCACGCCCCGCAGCGAAAAACCGCAGGAGCCCCCAAAGAGATGCCGGGCCAGAATCAGGATGCTCACCACCGGCGCGATGCCCGTGGCCACCGCCGCCCCAAACATTCCCCACCGAAATACCATGATAAACACATAATCCAGCACAATATTGGAGAAACTTCCCACAACCATCGCTGTCATGGACAGCCGCGGGTTCCCATCGTTGCGCACAAAACACACCAGCAGACTGTTGAGCATGAACATGGGCGCAAACAGCATGATGATGCGCAGGTACGTGGCCGTCTTTTCGAGCACCTGCCGGTCCGCGCCCAGGAGCGCCGCCAGGCGTTCCGGGATGAACAATCCGCCTGCAAAAAATACCGCGGACAGCGTGACCGCCAAATATAAGACCTGGGCGAACACCGACCGTCTTCTCCCTGTGTCCCCCTGCCCCGCGGCGATGGAGAAAGCGGTCGCCCCGCCCATCCCCGCCATCAGTCCCAGACCGTTTATAAAGCTGTAGACCGGGATCGCCAGGTTTAAGGCCGTAAGGCCGTCCGGCCCCACCCCGGCGGCCACAAAATAGGTGTCCGCCAAAATATAGCAGGACAAGCCCAGCATCCCCGCCACATTAAACGCCGCATACCGGGCAAACATTTTTCCAACACTTGTCTCCAACACACATACCTCCTGCTGCGCATTTAAAAAGGCACCGGGCCGTGCGGATACAAAGGCCTAAACCCGCACATTCCCAATGCCTCAAACCGCTCTCACCCGGCGGCGAGAGCGAAGCGTTTCCAGTGCAGAATACCACAGGAAGCGGATTCCGTCAACCATATTTTAAGCGGCACACAGAAGTTGCTACAGGGAGATTCCTCCGCGCGCGCGCGCCCTCCGGTCCAAAATCGACTGGATCACAGGCACCATGAAAATCGCCACAATACCGCCCGCAAAGCCGTTGTTGTAGAGATTCATGCCCCCGTAGACGATTCCCACGTTCAACGCCACCGAGGAGTGCAGATACCCGGCCACCAGACCGGCCATGACGCCGAACTCCCCGGCGATGGGCGCCAGCGTGGTCGAGAACAGCAGCGCCAGCATGGGCGACGGGTCGGACAGATTCCAGTACTTGGTCATACTCGCAAGCACCACGCCCATCATGATGGGGGCGATGTTGCGCAGGTGCTTTCCGGTGGCGCTGAAGCCCACGATGGTGAAGATTCCGCCGATGGTGGGGCCGTTTAGGGAGCCGCCCACCGCCAGCACAAACAGGGTGGCGAACATGCCGTTGACGCCCATGTTGAACACCGTGGTTGCCCCGCCCTCGTCCACCAGGTAGTCGGTCCCGGACACGCCCGAGGTGCGCAGAATCCGGCGGTAGGACGCCCAGAGCTCCCTCCCTCTCGCAAGCGCCCCGCACAGGATCATTCCGCCGAACAGAATCCCTAGCAGCGACAGAAACAGCTTGTCGTACCCCGTGGCCCAGATCTGCCGGGCCTTGGTCTCAATCCCGAAGGATTTGAGCAGCGACACGATCACCGTGGCGATGATTCCGGAGGCAAAGCCCACATTGTACAGGGAATAGCCCTTGTGGGCGTAGTGCACGTGTGTGGACAGCGGCGGCAGCACGAAGCCGATGACCACTCCCACCAAAACGCACATCACAAAGCGCAGCGGCACCGGGATGGTGTCGATCTGCATCACCTGCGTGATGATGGGCGAAAGACTGGTCCCGTAGAGTCCCACGTAGATGTAGCGGGACGGAGCCGTCTTGTGGTAGTGGGCGTAGAGGTACACGCCGAACAAAATCGTCCAGATATTGAGCAAATTTTTTCCAAACAGTGAGAATCCGAACATCAGACAGCAGGAGGTGATGGTATGCCCGTCCATCTCCTTGCCGAGATAATAGATGATACCGATGCTGATCAGGGTCAAAATTCCCGCATTGATCAGAGCAGCCCCGATTCCGCCGATCAGGAAATAGTCCGTGATCAGGAAATCCGGCTCCCGGAAAATATTGATGATGCCGGGGATGATCTCATTCACCGGCTGAATAACCAGTCCTGCCACAATAAAGTAGATGGGGATAAGACACAGCAGGGCAAACCTGGCGTTTCTGGAAAGGGGCTGTTTTTCCTTTAACTGGGTAAGAATATTCATTGATGTCTCCTTCCAATTTAGCCTTCCCCTCTATCATAACGTAAACCTGGAAAATAATAAAGAAATTTTCTTGTTTTTTATTTAATACTTATTAATACTTGCCAGATCGGAAGAGCACACGTCTGAACTCCA
>USJW01000107.1 GCA_900555045.1 uncultured Clostridium sp.
GGGGGGGGTGAAAAACTGTTCCAGTATATTCACAGAGTCAGGCTGGCTCACGTGAAGGAACAGCTTTTGAACAACGAGCGGCTGGAGGATATCGCCGTGAGCTGCGGGTTTGGCAGCCAGCGGACGTTCCTGCGGATTTTCAAACAGTATGAGGGGCTCACGCCCACTCAGTTCAAGGAGCTGGAGGATCAAAAAAGGAAAGAGGTTTAAGACGCATGAGGGAGCTTAGAACAGCCGTCATCGGCTGTGGCATGATATCAAAAAATCATTTTAAGGCGCTGAAAAACGTGGAGAACGCCAGGTGCACGGCGGTGTGCGACATCGCAGAGGACAAGGCGAGGGCGGCGGCAGAGCAGTACGGGATTGCGGACGTTTACACCGATTACCGGGAGATGCTTGAGAATCCGGATATCGATGTGGTTCACATCTGCACACCCCATCACCTGCACGCGCAGATGGCGGTGGATGCGCTAAACGCGGGAAAACACGTTCTGTGCGAAAAGCCCATGGCGCTCACCGAGTCGGATGCCCTGCGCATGATGGAGGCCAGAGACCGGTCGGGAAAGCAGCTGGCGATCTGTTTTCAGAACCGCTACAATGAGGCCTCCGTGTACATGAAGAACCTCCTTGAGAGCGGGGAGCTTGGGGCGGTGATCGGGGCCAGGGGTCAGGTGACCTGGAACCGGAAGCCGGAGTATTACACCCAGTCCCCCTGGAGGGGCAGGTGGGCCACCGAGGGCGGCGGCGTGCTGATCAATCAGGCGATCCACACCTTTGACCTGCTCCAGTGGCTGACGGTGCCGGTCCGCGAGGTGGAGGCCAGCATCTCCACAAAGCGCCTGAAGGAGGCCATCGAGGTGGAGGACACGGTGGACATTCTGATGAAGGGCACAAACGAGGAGCGGCTGCTGTTTTACGCCACCAACTGCTATGTGGTGAACGCCCCCGTGGAGTTAGAGATCATCTGCGAGAAGGGCAGCGTCAAGATGACGGGAAACGTCGTGGTGACGGACCGGGGCGGCGAGAAGACAAGCCGGGATTATTCGTCCGGAACCGTGCTGGGAAAGGACTACTGGGGGAGCGGACACGGGTTCCTCATCGCGGATTTTTACCGCTGCCTCGAGAATGGAGCGAGATTTCCGGTGAGCGGGGAGGAAGCGATTGTGAGCGTCCGGCTTCTGGAAGCGGTGTACCGCTCCGCGAAAGAGGGCACTGTGGTGAGACTGTAGATCGGAGGATGTCAATCGATGAAACGAAACAAAAGCGTTGGCGGCGGCTACGTCGTGAACGGCAGGCAACTTACATTTAGCGAGCGGGTGGCCAGGGATTTTAAGCGGAACTGGATGCTGTATCTCATGCTGTTACCCATCATTGTCTATTATCTGATATTCAAATTCGGCCCCATGTTCGGACTGACCATCGCGTTTATGGACTACAAGCCGGCGAAAGGCTTTTTAAACAGCAACTGGGTGGGGTTAAAGCACTTTAAGAACTTCTTCGGCAACTACTATTTCGGGCGTCTGCTGCGAAACACCATCCGGATCAGCTTTTTCTCCCTGCTGACCTTCCCGGTGCCGATCATCCTGGCGCTGCTGTTAAACGAGCTAAAGAGCAAGCGGTTTTCCAAGTGGGCGCAGACCATCACATACATTCCGCACTTTATCTCCACGGTGGTTATCTGCGGTATCATCGTGAAGCTGACAAGCAGCACCGGCGGTATCACCTCTATTTTACATAACTTATTCGGGATTGAGAAGGAGACGCTGTTAAACCATCCGGAGAATTTCCTGCCGATCTATATTCTGTCGGATCTGTGGCAGACGGTGGGCTGGAACTCCATCATCTACCTGTCGGCCCTGGCGGGGATCGACCAGGAGCTCTACGACGCGGCGAAGGTGGACGGCGCGGGGCGGTTGAAACAGGTGTTATACATCACGATCCCCAGCCTGATGCCGACCATCATCATCATGCTGATTCTGAAGATGGGAAAGATTTTCGACGTGGGCTACGAGAAGATCATGCTGTTGTACAATCCGGCCATCTACGACACAGCGGATGTGATCAACACGTACGTTTACCGGAAAGGTCTGATTGACGCCCAGTACAGCTACAGTGCTGCGGTGGGACTATTCAACTGCGTGGTCAGCTTTGCCCTGGTTACCATCACGAATAAACTTAGCAAAAAGGCCAGCGGCAACGGGCTGTGGTAGAAGGGGGCATGATCCATGAGGGCAAAAGAAATTTCGGCTAAGCCGGTAAAAATGAAAACCAGCTTTGGAAGCAAGGTGTTTGACGTCTGCAACGTCCTGTTTATGTGTTCGCTGATCGTGGCGATTTTGATTCCGCTGCTGCACGTTCTGGCGGCATCCTTTTCCACCCCGGCTTCCTATGTGCGCCACGAGGGGCTGCTCTGGCACCCCGTTGACTTCTGTCTGGACGCCTACAAGGCGGTGGCAAAAAATAAGAACATCATCACCGGGTACATGAACACCATCTTCATCGTGGTGGTGGGAACCAGCCTCAATCTGTTTTTCACGCTGATTGCGGCCTACTGCCTTTCCAGAAAGGACGTGATGTGGAGCAACCTGCTCATGATGGGAATCGTGTTCAGCATGTATTTCAGCGGCGGCATGATCCCGTTCTACCTGGTTGTGAAGGGCGTGGGGTTAAACAACTCCATCTGGTCCTTAATCATCCCCACCGCAATCAGCACCTACAATCTGATTATCATGCGGACCGCAATGGTCAGCGTGCCAGACAGCCTGGAGGAATCGGCGAAGCTGGACGGCGCTAACCACTGGGTGATCCTGTGGAAGATCATGGTTCCGCTTGTGAAACCGACCATCGCGGTGATCTGCCTGTACTATGCGGTGACGCACTGGAACTCCTGGTTTAACGCCATGCTGTTTATCCGCGACCGCTCGGGCTACCCGCTGCAGCTGGTGCTGCGCGAGATCCTGCTGCAGAACGACGCCTCCTCCATGACCGCGGGAGCTGAGGATTACCTGATCAGCGAGACCATTCAGTATGCGACTATCGTGGTCGCCACACTGCCCATCCTGACCATCTACCCGTTCATCCAGAAATACTTTGTCAAGGGCGTGATGATCGGCGCGGTGAAGGGCTAAGACGTGCAAGGAGGAGAATAAGATGAGAGTCAGTTATGAGGTCATGTACCGGGAGTTTGTCCGGGTGCTTGAAAAGCGGGGATTTACCCCGGAGCGCGCCGCGCTGAGCGCCAAGCTGTACGCGGATGCCAGCCGGGACGGCGTGTACACACACGGCTTAAACCGTTTCCCGAAGTTTATCGCCAGCATCGACAAGGGCTGCGTGGAGATCGGGGCGGTTCCGAAGCTCAGAGAATCCTTCGGCGCATTTGAGCGCTACGACGGACAGCGCGGGCCGGGAAATTTGAACGCATATGCCTGCATGGAGCGCGCGATTGAGCTGGCGAAGGCCCACACCATCGGCTGCGTGGCGCTCTCCAACACGAACCACTGGATGCGCCCGGGCAATTACGGGCTCCTGGCCACCGAGCAGAACTGCATCGGCATCCTCTGGACCAACACGGTGCCAAACATGCCGCCGTGGGGCGGAAGGGAGGCCAGGCTGGGAAATAACCCCGTTGTCCTGGCAATTCCCCACGGGGACACACCGGTGCTGGTGGACGTGGCCATGTCCATGTTCTCCTACGGAAAGCTGGAGAGCTACGCGCGCTCCGGCAAGGAGCTGCCGGTGGACGGCGGCTACAACCGGGATCAGAAGATCACGCGCAATCCGGCGGAGATCCTGGAGACCCACCAGAGCATCCCCATCGGGTACTGGAAGGGGTCCGGCCTGTCGCTGGCCCTGGATTTGATCGCGTCCGCGCTGGCGGGGGGAAGAACCACCAGGATGGTGGGCGAGCTCCCGGCGGAGACCGAGCTGTCCCAGGTGTTTATCGCAGTCAGCCTGGACTGCCTCCCGGACCGGGATGCGATCCTTAAGAATATCGACGATACGCTGCGCGACATGAAGACATCCACCCCGGTGACGGAGGGGCGGCCGGTTTACTACCCCGGCGAGAATATGCTTCGGACGCGGGCTGAGAATATGGAGCTTGGGATTCCGGTGGACGAGACGGTCTGGAAGAAGGTCCTGGAGCTTTAGGAGGGAACGAAATGATTATACCAGGGATGGTATCTGCGACTTTCCGGGGCGAGCCGGTGGAGGAGATCATCGCGCTCTGTAAGGAGGCCGGATTAGAGGCGGTGGAGTGGTCCGAGAACGCCCACGTGCAGCCGGGCGACCCGGTGGGGGCGGACGCGCTCTATGAGAAGACCAGGGAGGCAGGCCTTCGGGTGGCGGCCTACGGCTCTTACTATAAGCTGGGGCAGAATGAGCACCCGGAGACGGCTTTCATGGCCTCAGTCCAGTCGGCTGCAGCGCTTAGGGCGCCTCTCATCCGGATCTGGGCGGGGACACTGGCCTCCGCAGCGGTGGACCGGCAGGAGCGGACACGGCTGGCGGACGAGGCGAGGCGGATCTGCACCATCGCCGGGGAGTACGGGATCAAGGTGGCCATGGAGTGGCACAAAAACACGTTGACCGACACCAACGAGTCGGCGATGGACTTTTTGGCCGAGACCGGGCATGAGAACCTGTACTGCCTGTGGCAGCCCACGGTGGCGCTGTCCATGGAGGAGCGCACGCGGGGGCTGGACCTGCTGGGGGACAGACTCTTAAATCTTCACGTCTACTATTGGCTGGACGGGGTCAGGCGGCCGCTCTCCGAGGGAACCGGCGAGTGGCGGCGCTACCTGGAGCATGTGGACCAGGGGAAGGACCGTTTTGGCCTTCTGGAATTTGTGATGGGAAACACGAAAGAACAGTTTTTGGAGGATGCCGGTACGCTCCATGCGCTTCTCGGCAGATAGATGAAAGGGGAGAATCCATATGGCGGATTTATATGTGAAATCACTGGATATGATTAACCCATTTGTGGTGGCCTCTAGCCCGGCGACCCAGGGGGCGAGAAATGTGCTAAAGAGCGCGGCTATGCGCCCGGGCGCCATTGTGCTGCGAAATTTCGGCCACGGCGCGGGCGGCGGCAGCTACATCGGGCCGGACAGCAAGGCCATGTACTCCGGCCAGATGTGCATCCACAGCCATGCGGTGGGAAGACAGATTAAGGACAGCATAAACACGCTGGAGCAGTACTGCGAGGAAGTGCAGAAGATCAAGCGGGAGATGGACAGCGACATAAAGCTCTGGGTTTCCGTTGGACATTACAGCGATATTGTGGCCGGCGGAAATTGGGAGAAGGAGTGGGCGCACCAGGCCCTGGAGCTAAAGCGGGCCGGCGCGGACGCCATCGAGCTGCACTTTAACACCCCCGGCGTGGCGGTGGCCAAGGACCGGACCTTCGCCTACCATCAGCTGCTGCGCCACAGCATCGAGCTGATGAAGAAGACGGTGCCGGATATGCCCATTATGGCAAAGCTGGCCATCGAGTCCTGCGACGTGCTGACGTCCATCCGGATCGCCCAGGCGGCAGGAGCTACGGCGGCGGGCCCCACCGCGCGGTGGAAGGGATTTTATTTTGATCTGGACTGGAGAACCACCCAGGCCAGGCCGGGAGCGGGCTACGGCGGCACCCAGGCGACGCCGCTGGTGTGCTATTCCATCGCGGAGGCGAGAACCGCAGGCCTCACAATCCCGATGTACGGAGGCGGAGGCGTGTTTAACTACGAGCAGGCGGCGAGAATCCTGATGTCCGGCAGCCAGGCCGTGCAGCTGGGCGCTCTGGCCTGCTCCGGCGGTGTGAGCGCGTGCAGGAAGGTGATCGCGGACCTAAACCGGTTTATGGACGAGAACGGCTACAAGGACATGGACAGTCTGTGCGGGGATGCCCTCAAGCTGTTCCAGATGGACAAGGAGCTCACCGCCCTGCGGCAGAACCGCCTGGCGGACGCCTACCAGCAGGCGGAGGTTTCGGACAAGTGCATCGGCTGCGGGCGCTGCGTGGATGTGTGCTGGCACGAGGGTATTGAGATGAGGGACAAGGCGGCGGTGAAGACCGATAAGTGTATCGGCTGCGGCTACTGTTTCCAGGTATGCCCCACCGGCGCGCTCCATGTTGAGAAGGAGAAGATTCTGGCATCCGCGTTTGACGAGTGCGGGATCGTGCGGGGAAGGTCTGTTGAAGATGGGCAGTGAGACAGGGATTAAAAAGGTTGCGGTGGTGACGGGCGCCAGCCGCGGAATCGGTCTGGCGGTGGCACGCAGGCTGGGACTGGACGGCCACCGGATTGTGGCGTTTGCCACAAAGCCGGAATCCGCCTGCGTGGAACAGCTAAACGCGCTGAAGGCGGAAGGGATTGAGGTCCTTTACGTCCAGGGGAGTCTGGACGTAAGCGCGGACCGGATTCGCCTGATTGACGAGGCGGTGGCGCACTTTGGGAGAATCGACGTGCTCGTAAATAATGCGGGGGTGGCTCCGTTAGTGCGGGCGGATCTGCTGGACATGACGGAGGAGAGCTACGACCGGGTCATGGGAATCAACGTGAAGGGCACGCTGTTTTTGACGCAGCTG
This sequence comes from uncultured Clostridium sp., assembly GCA_900555045.1. GTDB lineage: Bacteria > Bacillota > Clostridia > Lachnospirales > Lachnospiraceae > Enterocloster. The sequence continues at coordinate 6,575 of USJW01000107.1, forward strand.
GCGGCAAAGCAGATGTTAAAGCAGGAGGTTGTGGGCAGAAAGCGGGGGACCATCGTGAATGTGGGCTCCTGCTCCGCGGAGGTGTCCTCCGTGAACCGCGGGGAGTACTGTGTCTCCAAGCGGGCCCTCTCCATGATCACCACGCTCTTCGCCGACCGGCTGGCCGGGGAGGGCATCCTGGTGCACGAGGTGAGACCCGGAGTGATCCGGACCGACATGACGAGCACCGTGCAGGAGAAATACGATCATCTGATCGAGTCCGGCCTGTTCCCCATCGGGCGGTGGGGGACGCCGGAGGATGTGGCGGACGCCGTAGGCGCGTTCTGCTCGGACCAGTTTTTGTACACCACGGGAAATTATGTGGACGTGGACGGAGGCTTTCATATTAAACGGCTTTAGGGCCTTGGAGGGATCGGGAGAAGAGATGGCAGAGGAAATGAAAACGGCGGGAAGCCAAGAGGGCATGGAAGCGGTTTTTCAGGCCGCTGAGGCGGGCGATGCCGAGCGGCTTCGGTATCTGATCGAGTACACGGCGGTCAACCTGTGTGAGCGGGACAAAGCGTACCGTTCGGCGCTTCACCGGGCGATCCGGTCCGGCAGCCTCGAGGTGGTCCGCTACCTGGTGGAGCGTGTGGGATTGAGCCCGCTGTCCGGGGACCGGTCGGGCGTGACGCCCTATGACCTGGCGCACCGGCTGGGTGATGAGGGAATTTTGGCGTATTTTGAGGAGGTCTGCGGATTTTCCTGGCAGGAGAGCTACCACAATCCGGTGCGGCGGGGCTTTTATCCGGACCCGTCGGTGATCCGGGTGGGCGATGACTTTTATATGGTGAACTCCTCATTCTGCTTTTTTCCGTGTATCCCGGTGTCTCACTCCAGGGATCTCATCCACTGGCAGGTGATCGGCTATGCCATCGCGAGGCCGGAATACGCGAAGCTTGACGGGCTGGACGGCGGAAGAGGGTACTGGGCGCCGGATATTTCCTTCAGCGGCGGGAGGTTTTATGTGACTGCCACCCTGCGGCTGAACGAGGGAATGGGGGAGAAGCGGGTCCAGATGGTCACGTCCTCGGACCGGCCGGAGGGGCCATACGACGAGCCCTCGTGGATCCATGAGGACGGGATCGACCCCTCAATTTTCCACGATTCGGACGGGCGCAAGTACATGCTGTTAAACCGCGGCGCCAGGATTCTGGAGCTGAGCCGGGACTGCAGGCGGCAGATATCCCCGGCCAGGCTGCTGTGGTACGGGGATTGGAAGCGGACTCCGGAGGGGCCCCACCTGCTGCGCAGAGGGGATTTTTACTACCTGTTTATGGCTGAGGGAGGAACCGGGTCGGGGCATCGGATTACGGTGGCCCGCGCGGCAGAGCTTATGGGGCCCTATGAGCCGTGCCCCTACAATCCCATTCTGATACAGAGGGACGAGCGCGCGCTGCTGCAGTGCTGCGGGCACGGAAAGCCGGTGGAGCTGGGTGACGGAAGCTGGTGTATCCTGTATCTGTGCGCACGCCGTTCGGAGGAAGGATGGGCGGTTTTGGGCCGGGAGACGGCTTTAGATCCGCTGGAGTGGACGGCGGACGGCTGGCCTCTCATCAATCACGGGCGTGGGCCCTCGGTGCAGCAGAGGCGGCCGGCTGGAACGTGGGAGCCGGAGGAAGAGAGGCAGCCCGAGGGGGGATACCCGCTCTGGATGGGGCGCTCTTGGATGACGCCCCGGGCACTTTCGCGGGAGCGGATTTTGTGCCGGGATGGGAAACTGCGCCTTCTGGGACAGGCGGAGGATTTGTGTTCGGTCCGCTGCAGCAGCGTCCTTGTGGAGCGCCAGAGTGAGTTCCGGTTTGAGGCGGTCTGCGAGCTTCTGGTGCCGGAGCTCGCGGAGGGCGAAAGCTTTGGGGTGACCTGCTACTATGACGAGAACAGCTATATTAAATACGGGATCGGCGTGCAGGATGAGGCGTACGGCATACTGCTTCAGGAGTATGTGGGCGACGGATACCGCAGCAGCCGGTTCGACCGCATTTTGACGGAGGATGGGCTTACCGGGAGAACGCTTGGGCTGCGGATTGAGACCGACGGGCTTTCGCGCACATTTTCGTGGAATCTGGGCGATGGCTGGAAAGTCACCGGAACATTAGAGGACACCCGGTATCTCAGCAGCGAAGGCCTGGTGAAGGGGAAGCGGTTTACCGGAGCGACCCTTGGCATGTATGTGCACGGGCCGTTCTGGGGGACATTCACCCGCTGGGACTCAAAATATATGGAATAATTTAGGAGTAATGGGCATGGGACACGAAAAATTTCACTATAAGAGTGTGGAGGACATATTGGCGCGGGCGGAGGAGCTGGGCGTTCATCTGCCGTTTGCAAGAGATACCTCCATTTTAAAGGAACCGCTTTCCTTCGGGACGGTGACGTTGCAGAACCGGCTGGGTATCGCGCCCATGGAGGGAGCGGACGCGCTGCCGGACGGATCCCCCTCGGAGCTGACGGCCCGCCGTTATGTCAGGGAGGCGGAGGGCGGAAGCGGGATGATCTGGTTTGAGGCCATCTCCATTGTGCCCGAGGGGCGCTCCAGCGCTCACCAGCTCATGCTTACGCGGGAGAATCTGGAGGCGTACAAGGAGCTCACCTGGAAGGTCAAGGAGGCGGGCAGGAAGCAGAACGGTTTTGCACCGTACCTGGTGATGCAGGCAAACCACAGCGGCCGCTACTCCAACCCGGACGGGAGACCGGCGCCGCTCATCGCGTACCGGCACCCGGAGTATGAGAAGCTGCGGAAAGCGGACGACAGCTGCATCGTGACCGATGATTACCTGAAGGCGCTGGAGGAAAAATTCGGGGAGGCGGCGCTTCTCGCAAGGGAGGCGGGGTTTGACGCCGTGGACATCAAGTCCTGCCACGGCTACCTCCTGGCGGAGCTCTCCTCGGCGTACAACCGCCCGGGAATCTACGGCGGCAGCTTTGAGAACCGGACCAGGCTTCTCAGAAACGGCATTGCGGCGGCGAAGGCGTGGGAGACGGATAAATTCATGGTGACCGCCCGGATCGGCATTTTCGACGGCTGCGGCTACCCCTACGGGTTTGGTGTGAGGGCGGACGGCGAAGCGGTGTTTGATCCCGAGGAGCCGGTGCGGCTGATCCGCGCGCTGTACGAGGAGGATCACATTCCCATGGTGAACCTGACAATGGGAAATCCCTATGTCACGACCCATGTGACCCGGCCGTATGACCACGGGAAGTACATTCCCGACGAGCATCCCCTGGTGGGAGTCGCGCGGATCATCGGCGGCATCGGCGCCGTCAAGCGGGCGGTTCCGGGGATGGTGGTATCCGCCTCCGGGCCGTCGTATCTGCGGCAGTTCTCGGATTTATTCGCGGCGGGAGCCATCGGGGAGGGCCTGTGCGACCAGATGCTGTTTGGCCGCATGTCCTTTGCCAACCCGACGTTCCCCAGGCAGATTTTTGAGAGCGGCCGGATGGACCCGAAGAAGACCTGCGTGGCCTGCGGAAAATGCGGGGATCTGATCCGGGCGGGCAAGCCCACCGGGTGCGTGGTGAGGGATACGGAGACATATTTGAAATATTACAGGGAATTCCAGGAGGAAAACCGGGAAACTAAATAATGGAAAAAGAAAAAGGCCCCAGCTTTGTGTGCGGTGCGGGAGGGTGAGAACCCCGGACACAGAGCGCGAGGGCCTTTTTTTGATGGGAAATTGGGAGACTGGGAGAAAAAACTGGTTCTTGTATGATGGGGGAAAGTGTGATATTCTATAGCCATGTCAGCGTTTCTTTCGCTGCGCCGAGCCGGATCTGGGCTCGAATTTATGAATCTGAAATTCTGGCGATTCGCCGGTAATTCAAGACGTGAAAAAAGCAGTTGGATATTGGGCGGCGTCATTCTTGCATTTTACAGGGATGTTTTTTATAATACTGGTAAAGAGCCTGCAGTCCCATCTCCAACCGTAGAACAGGAGGAAGATGGGGAAGAAGGACATTGCCCTGGCGCGTTTCTTTGAGGATGAGGAGCGGTATGCGGATCTGATCAACGCGTTTGTGTTTAAGGGGCGGCAGGTGGTGCGCGCGGCGGATATCACGGAGAGAGATACCCCCGCCACCGGGGTGTTTAAGCGGATCAGGGAAAAGTTTACTGTACAGAAGTACCGGGATGTGCTCCGGCGGGTGGCCCTGGGCACGGAATTCGTGCTGATCGGCCTTGAAAATCAGGACGAGGTGCACTATGCCATGCCGGTGCGCGTGATGCTGCAGGACGCGGCGGGGTATGACGAGCAGCTTCGGCGGATCCGCCGGGAGAACCGGAGGCGCGGGGAGCTGCGTGGTGCGGAATTTCTGGGCGGATTTTCCAAAAAGGACTGCCTTTTGCCGGTACTCACGCTGGTGCTCTATTACGGCAGGAAGCCCTGGGACGGAGCGAGGGAGCTGCGGCAGATGATGGGCGAAAATCCCCTCCCGCGGCCGCTGCGCCACATGATCAACAATTACCGGATCCATGTGCTGGAGGTGCAGCGCTTCCGGGAGATCGAGCGGTTTAGGACGGATCTCTATGAGGTGATCGGATTTATCCAGCGGGCGGGCGACAAGGAACGGGAGCGAAGGTTCTCGGAGGAACGCCAGAGCCGCTTTGAGTCCATGGACGAGGATGCGTACGATGTGATTACAGCCGTGACCGGCTCGGACGAGCTGGAGGCTGTGAAGGAGAAATACAGGGAAGAAGGAGGGAAGATTAATATGTGCGAGGCGATACGCGGGATGATTGAGGATGGGAAGCTTGCTGGAAGGCAGGAAGGACTGTCCTTAGGCATGCGAGAGGGAAAACAGCAGGGAGAGCTGGAGAAGGCCAAAACAGTGGCCCGCAACATGTACCGGCGCGGAATGTCGGCGGAGGATGCGGCGGCGATCTGTGAGATAGAACAGAGGCAGGTTTTGGAGTGGTTTGAGGAGTGGAGCCGGTGAGAGAGGCGCTCCACGATTCGGCTTTACAACGGAATTATTCTCTGATACAATGGATAAACAGCGTTAGATACCCCCTATGCGGGCGCATCTAACGCTTAAACGCGTGTTGCGATTTGATGCCGGATGGCCGGGCGAGCACTGGCAATAGAAGGAACGGAATATGAGCGGATTTTTGGAAAGAATAAAAGGTGTGTTTCACAGGAAAGAAGAGGACGACAAGGTTATGTATATCATCGCAGGACTGGGCAATCCGTCGAAGGAGTATGAGGGAACCCGGCACAACGTGGGGTTTGAGGTGATCGATGTGCTGGCGGACCGGCTGTTTACAGCGGTTGAGGAGAAGAAATTTAAGGGGTATTACGGCAAGGCGGTGATCGGCGGGGAGAAGGTGATCCTTCTAAAGCCGCAGACGTTCATGAATCTGAGCGGGGAGAGCGTGCGCGCGGCCGCGGATTTCTATAAGGTGGATCCGGATCATATTATAGTAGTGTACGACGATGTGAGCCTGGACGTGGGTCAGCTGCGCATCCGCACCAAGGGGAGCGCCGGGGGACATAACGGGATCAAGAATATTATCGCCCATCTGGGCACGCAGGAGTTCCCGCGCGTGAAGGTGGGGGTTGGAAATAAGCCGCCCAGGATGGACCTGGCGGACTATGTGCTCAGCCGGTTCTCGAAGGAGGACCGCAGCGTGATGGAGGGCGCCTTCAAGGAGGCGGCGGAGGCGGTGGAAGCCTACATCAAGGAGGGCGCCGACGTGGCGATGAACCGGTTTAACGGGCACAAGGGGCAGTGAGCACTGCCGGAGTGTGCGGACAGGCCGGGCGGTGTCAGGCTTTTTGAACCGTGACGAGGAAAGGTGAGGGAGACCATGTATAATCCATTGCTGGAATTGCAGGAATATGAGAATTTGGCGGAGGCGCTGAAAAAGGGCCGCGGCCCCATTCAGGTTACGGGGACGCTGGATTCCCAGAAGGTGCATCTGATGTATGAGCTGGGGCAGGAAGACTCTGGGAATGGCCGCAGCGTTCCCTGGAAGCTGGTCGTCACATACGATGATTCCAGGGCCAAGGAAATCTACGATGATTTCCGAAATTTTACAAAAGATGTGTGGCTGTATCCGGCCAAGGATCTGCTGTTCTACAGCGCGGACATCCACGGAAACCTGATGGCCCGCCAGCGCATCGGCGTGCTCAGACATCTGATGGAGGACGCGGGGGGAATCGTGGTGACCACGCTGGACGGCCTCATGGACCATCTGCTGCCGCTCAAATACCTGCAGGGGCAGACGGTCACCGTGGAGGCGGGCCAGAAGCTGGATCTGGAGGATCTGAGGGACCGCCTGACGGCCATGGGCTATGAGCGGAACGCGCAGGTGGACGGCATGGGCCAGTTCTCCATCCGCGGCGGGATTGTGGACATCTTCCCGCTGACCGAGGAGGTACCGGTGCGCATCGAGATGTGGGACGACGAGGTGGACTCCATCCGCACCTTTGACGTGGAGAGCCAGCGCTCCGTAGAGCAGCTGGACCAGGTGACCATCTACCCGGCGTCCGAGGTGGTGCTGTCAGGAAAGCAGCTGGAGGATGGAATTGTAGGCCTGGAGCGGGAGGCGAAGGCCTGCGAGAAGGCGTTCAGGGATCAGCACAAGAGCGAGGAAGCGCATCGCATTAAGACTACAGTGGCCGAGCTGGTGGACGGCATCCGCGGAGGCTGGAGAGTCGGCGGCCTCGACGCGTACCTGCACTATTTCGCGGACGACACGGTGTCGTTTCTGGACTATTTTCCGGAGGAGAGCAGCGTCCTTTTTCTGGATGAACCGGCCCGCCTGATGGAGAAGGGCGAGACGGTGGAGCTGGAGTTTCGGGAGAGCATGATGCACCGCCTGGAGAAGGGGTATCTGCTGCCCGGACAGACGGAGCTGCTCTACCCGGCGGAGACGGTCCTGGCGCGGGCCCAGCGGCCGCACACCGTGATGCTGACCGGGTTGGACCAGAAGCTTCCGGGAATGAAGGTGGCCAGCAAATTCGGGCTGGTGGTAAAAAATGTAAATTCGTATCAGAACAGCTTTGAGATGCTGATCAAGGATCTGACCCGCTGGAAGAAGGATGGCTGGAGGGTGGTTCTGCTTTCGGCATCCAGAACCCGCGCCAGCCGCCTGGCAAATGACCTGCGGGAGTACGATCTGAGGGCATTCTGTCCGGATCCGCCGGTGAGCGGTGAGGGGGAGGACGGGGGAGCGCAGAGCGCGGCCGCCGGTGAGACGGCACCGGGCGGACAGACCTCCCAGGCGCTTCAGGCCACCGTGCAGCCGGGCCAGATTCTGGTGACCCACGGAAACCTGCACAGGGGCTTTGAGTACCCGCTGATCAAGTTTGTCTTCATCACAGAGGGCGACATGTTCGGCGTGGAGAAGAAGAAAAAGCGCCGGAAAAAGACGAATTATCAGGGAAAGGCGATCCAGAGCTTTTCCGAGCTGTCCGTGGGCGACTATGTGGTCCACGAGGAGCACGGTCTGGGTATCTACCGCGGCATCGAGAAGGTGGAGCGGGATAAGATCACCAAGGACTACATCAAAATCGAGTACGGGGACGGCGGAAACCTGTATCTGCCGGCGACCAGGCTGGAGAGTATCCAGAAGTACGCGGGCGCGGAGGCCAAGAAGCCGAAGCTAAACCGGCTGGGCGGCAGCGAGTGGTCCAAGACCAAGAGCCGCGTCAAGGGGGCGGTCCATGAGATCGCGAAGGATCTGGTGAAGCTCTACGCCGCCCGGCAGGAGAAGGCGGGATACCAGTACGGGGAGGACACGGTCTGGCAGAGAGAGTTTGAGGAGCTGTTCCCCTACGATGAGACGGACGATCAGCTGGACGCCATCGAGGCGGTGAAAAAGGACATGGAGAGCCGCCGGATCATGGACCGGCTGGTGTGCGGCGACGTGGGCTACGGAAAGACCGAGGTGGCCCTGCGGGCGGCCTTCAAGGCGGTGCAGGACAGCAAGCAGGTGGTGTACCTGGTGCCCACCACGATTCTGGCCCAGCAGCACTACAACACCTTTGTGCAGCGCATGAAGGACTTTCCGGTGCGCGTGGATATGCTCAGCCGGTTCTGCACGCCCGCCCAGCAGAAAAAGACCCTGGAGGACCTGAGAAAGGGCATGGTGGACATCGTGATCGGCACCCATCGGGTGCTGTCCAAGGACTTAAAGTTCAGGGATCTTGGGCTTTTGATCGTGGACGAGGAGCAGCGCTTCGGCGTGGCCCACAAGGAGAAGATCAAGCAGATGAAGGAGAACGTGGACGTGCTGACCCTGACAGCCACGCCCATTCCCAGAACCCTGCACATGAGCCTGGCGGGAATCCGCGACATGAGTGTGCTGGAGGAGCCGCCGGTGGACCGGACACCCATCCAGACCTACGTGATGGAGTACAACGAGGAGATGATCCGGGAGGCCATCAACCGGGAGCTGGCCCGCGGCGGACAGGTGTATTATGTATACAACCGGGTGACGGACATCGATGAGGTGGCGAACCGGGTGGCAGCCCTGGTGCCCGAGGCGGTGGTGACCTTCGCCCACGGCCAGATGCGCGAGCATGAGCTGGAGCGGATCATGGCGGACTTTATCAACGGTGAGATCGATGTGCTGGTATCCACAACGATCATCGAGACGGGCTTAGATATCCCCAACGCCAACACCATGATTGTGCACGACGCCGACCGCATGGGGCTCTCCCAGCTCTATCAGCTGCGGGGCCGGGTAGGGCGCTCCAACCGCACCTCCTACGCGTTCCTCATGTACAGGCGCGACAAGCTCTTAAAGGAGGAGGCGGAGAAGCGGCTCCAGGCCATCCGGGAGTTCACGGAGCTGGGATCGGGCATCAAGATCGCCATGCGGGATCTGGAGATCCGGGGCGCGGGCAACGTCCTGGGCGCGGAGCAGCACGGCCACATGGAGGCCGTGGGCTATGACCTGTACTGCAAGATGCTCAACGAGGCGGTTCTGGCCTTGAAGGGCGAGGCCCAGGAGAGCGAGAGCTACGAGACGGTGGTGGAGTGCGACATCAACGCGTACATTCCTGCCTACTATATCAAGAACGAGTATCAGAAGCTGGATATCTACAAGCGAATCTCCGCCATTGAGACGGAGGATGAGTACATGGACATGCAGGATGAGCTGACGGACCGCTTCGGCGACATCCCGAAGAGCGTGGAGAACCTCTTGAAGATCGCCGCGCTAAAGGCGCTGGCCCACAGGGCCTACGTGACCGAGGTCTCCATCAACCGGCAGGAGGTGCGCCTGACCATGTATCAGAAGGCGCGGCTTAAGGTGGAGAAAATTCCGGAGTTTGTCCAGAAGTATCAGGGGAATTTAAAGATGATGCCGGGCGAGGTGCCGGTGCTCCTGTATACGGACATTAAAAACAAGAACAAGGACAGCTTCGCCATGATGAAGGTGGCGAAGGAATTGGTGGAAGGGCTGGGGGAGTTGACGGAGGGATAGGGAGTTAACTCTCGAACGGCCGAAAAGAAATCATGCGCCGCCGGGCGATGAATCTGTAACGATTCATCGGCCCGGCGGCGTTTTTTCACCCTTTTTTGCTTTCCATCCACTCCAGTTTTACCTTCAGAATCCGCGTCAGGGATTCGTCGATGCGCTTTTCCGTAACATCGCTGTTTTGAACTGCATCCAGGGCGTAATCGAAAAAATGGCTTAACCGTTGCAGAAAATCCGCTTATTTTATTGGGATAGGACAGGCGAGCGTGGAGTCCACAAGAACGGCATTGCGGATTTTACAGGGAAGCGGTATGATGTTTGATATAGCTGCAAAGAGATGGGGGAGCAGCTACGATCGCAGACAAAGAGAGTATACGCGAATACAGTTATGAGGAGGTATTATTATGAAGGACCTTTTAGATGATATCCGCCCTGTGGTCAGCATATATGTGGATATACTTTCCAGGATTCTTAAAACGAATGTTACGGTTGTTGATGAGAATATGCATCGAATTGCCGTTTCTAACAAAATATATAAAAAGGATGTATCAAGTCGTTCGGATATAACTTATAGGGCTGGAATTCTTATGCAAACAATTCGTGAAGCCAAACCCCATATTGTTGAAGATCCAAAGGAGAGCGTATTTTGTGCGAATTGTATTAGTAAAGAGCATTGTGTGGAAAAATATCATATGTCAGCTCCGATCATGGTTAACGGAGAGGTAAAGGGAGCGATGGCCTTCATTGCCACGAATAATCAACAAAGAGATAGAATGATTAAAAATCATGGCCTCTATAGGGATTTTCTGGCGCAGTTTTCAAATCTGGTTGCTTTAAAGGTTCAGGAGTCTATTGAAAAAAAGGTTAACCTATCCGGAATACATCTTCTGAATGAAATAGTGGATCATTTTAATGCCGGAGTACTTGTGTTTGATAAAAGTGGATACTTATCAAGAATGAATGCTATTGGAAACAGTATTATTGGTCTGGAAGATCCGCTTCCAATAAAAGTTGAATTTGATGAGATTATTAAATGGGAGGGCTATTCTGAATATCTATTAAAAATTAAGGGTCAAACTTACAGGCTTGTAGGAAAACTCCACCCAGTCTATCTTGATGAGTATGCTTAC
>USJW01000108.1 GCA_900555045.1 uncultured Clostridium sp.
AGCTATTGTTTTAACCAAGGCGAATAAGATCATGGCAATGTAAAGTGTAAACAAAAGTAAACAAGTCTCTCGGAAAACAGAAACCCCGAAACGCTTGAAATATCAAGCTTTCAGGGTATTGTATCAGTAGCGGAAGGGAGATTTGAACTCTCGACACCACGGGTATGAACCGTGTGCTCTAGCCAACTGAGCTATTCCGCCATATTAAATTGTTTGGATGGGGCCTACAGGGCTCGAACCTGTGACCCTCTGCTTGTAAGGCAGATGCTCTCCCAGCTGAGCTAAGACCCCGTATCCGGTGAGTCGCATTTGTCTCACTCGCGACTGCTTGAACAGTATATCCCATATCCGGAAAAATGTCAATACTTTTTATTCCATTTTTTTATAGAAATTTTCTTAGTGTTTTCACCTATTATATGTTATACTAAGGAAAGAATGATAATGGGAGGGTTTCATGTACTATTTCATTGTGAATCCCAATGCCGGATGCGGGAAGGGCGGCAGGCTCTGGCGGGCCGTTGCCGGGTATCTGGAAAAGCAACAAGTGGAATATGAAGCCTATCTGACGGCAGGAAAAGGCGATGCCCGCAACATTGCCAGGGAATTGACGGAGGGTAAGCGGGAGCCGCGGGTGATTGTGGCTGTAGGAGGAGACGGGACGATGAATGAGGTCCTGGACGGCCTTTCTTTTTGCGGCCCTTTGACCCTGGGATATATCCCGGCGGGATCCGGGAACGACCTGGCCAGAAGCTTGAGGCTGCCGGGAAATCCGGCGAAGGCGTTAAAGCGACTGTTGACGCCGAGGCACTACCGGATGCTGGACTACGGAATCCTGTCCTACGGGACGCAGGAGGTGGGCCACCGGCGGTTTATGGTCAGCGCGGGCATCGGATTTGACGCGGCGGTCTGCCACGACCTGCTGGAGTCAAAGCTGCGTCAGCGGCTCCGCAGGGTGGGGCTTGGCAAGCTTGCTTACCTGATTTCCGGAGCCCGTCAGCTGTTCAAGTGCAGGCCCTGCAAGGGGTACATTGTACTGGACGGGGTCAAGAAGGTGGAGTTCAACCACATCGCGTTTATTTCCTGCCATATACAGCCCTACGAGGGCGGCGGCTTCAAGCTGGCCCCCCGGGCGGACTGCAGCGACGGAAAGCTCTCCGTGTGCGTGGTCAGCCAGGCGGCGAGGCGCAAGCTGGTGCCGATTCTTTTGGAGTCGCTGACGGGAAGGCACGGGAGGCGCAAAGGCGTGAGAAGCTACGAGTGCAGCGAGATCATAATTCACACGGAGCGGGAGCTCCCGGTACACGCGGACGGGGAGAGCTGCGGAATTCAGACGGATCTGCAGCTGGACTGTATCGCGAGAAAAATCCGGATTGTGGGATAATACTATGGCACGGGGGTCGGTGCAGCGGCGTATGGCGCAGCTGCGGGGCGCCCGTTGTCTGATTTACGGACAAGATACAGATTATTTATTTCGAAAGGAAGAACGTATATATGAGAGTAGGACAGGGATACGACGTGCACCGCCTGGTGGAGGGGCGCGATCTGATACTGGGGGGCGTGACGGTTCCCTATGAAAAGGGCCTCTTGGGCCACTCGGACGCCGACGTGCTGGTGCATGCGGTGATGGACGCGCTTCTGGGCGCGGCCGCGCTGGGGGACATCGGACAGCACTTTCCGGACACGGACCCGGCGTACAAGGGAATCTCCAGCATCGAGCTCTTAAAGCATGTGGGCGCGCTCCTGGAGGAGAAGGGCTATGTGGTGGAGAACATCGACGCCACAGTGATCGCCCAGCGGCCCAAGCTGGCAGCCTTCCGGCCGCAGATGGCGGCCAATATCGCAGAGGCTCTGCACCTTGAGGTTGGGCGGGTCAGCGTGAAGGCCACCACCGAGGAGGGACTCGGCTTTACAGGCAGCGGAGAGGGCATCGCAGCACAGGCAATTACCTTATTGACGGAAGTGGCCGACTACTGCTATGATAATAGAATGATTGAAACCGGCTGCGGCGGCTGTGGCGGCTGCCAGAGAGACGGCGAAACGGAAATGTAAAAAACCGAGGAGATAAGAGTATGAAGATATTTAACACGCTGAGCAGAAGAAAAGAAGAGTTTGTTCCGCTGACCCCGGGTGTCGTGAAGATGTATGTCTGCGGCCCCACAGTCTACAATTTTATCCACATCGGAAACGCCAGGCCGATGATCGTGTTCGACACGGTGCGCCGGTATTTTGAGTACAAGGGCTACGATGTGCAGTACGTGTCCAATTTCACGGATGTGGACGACAAGATCATCAAGAAAGCCATCGAGGAGGGCGTGGACGCGGATACCATCTCCAAGCGCTATATCGCAGAGTGCAAGAAGGACATGGCGTCCATGAACGTGAAGCCCGCCACCGTACACCCGCTGGCCACGGAGGAGATCTGCGGCATGCTGGATATGATCGGCACCCTGATCGAGAAGGGCCATGCCTATGTGGCGGCTGACGGGACGGTGTATTTCCGCACCAGCTCCTTCAAGGAGTACGGCAAGCTGTCCCACAAGAATCTGGAGGATTTACAGTCCGGTTTCCGCGAGATCAAGGTGACCGGCGAGGAGGGCAAGGAGGATCCAAACGATTTCGTGCTCTGGAAGCCCAAGAAGGAGGGCGAGCCCTACTGGGAGTCCCCCTGGTGCCAGGGCCGTCCCGGCTGGCACATCGAGTGCTCCGTGATGTCCAAGAAGTACTTAGGCGAGCAGATCGACATCCATGCGGGCGGCGAGGACTTAATCTTCCCGCACCACGAGAACGAGATCGCCCAGAGTGAGTCCGCAAACGGAAAGCCCTTTGCGACCTACTGGATGCACAACGCATTCTTAAACATTGACAACAGGAAGATGTCCAAATCCCTGGGCAACTTCTTTACCGTGAGAGAGATCGGCGAGAAGTATGACCTGCAGGTGCTGCGCTTCTTTATGCTGAGCGCCCACTACCGCAGCCCGTTAAACTTCAGCGCCGAGCTGATGGAGGCCTCCAAGAACGGCTTAGAGCGCATCGTCAACTGCGTGGATAAGCTGCGCAGCCTGGAGGCGAAGGCTGTGGGCGCCGCCGAGACCTGCGAGGAGCAGAACCGGATGGCGGAGGCGGACGGCCTGCGCCGGAAGTATGAGGCGGCCATGGAGGACGATTTCAACACCGCGGACGCAATCTCCGCCGTGTTCGAGGTGGTGAAGCTGGCCAACTCCACCGCAAACGACGACAGCACCAAGGCCTATGTCTCCTACATGAAGAAGATGATCGAGGAGCTCTGCGACGTGCTTGGCATCATCACCGAGAAGAAGGAAGAGGTTCTGGACGCTGAGGTGGAGGAGATGATCGCCGCCAGACAGCAGGCGCGCAAGGACCGCAATTTTGCGCTGGCAGATGAGATCCGCGCGAAGCTTCTGGACATGGGCATCGTGCTGGAGGACACCAGAGAGGGCGTAAAGTGGAAGAGAGTGTAGCTTTAGCGGAATTTCTGGAATATTATAGGAAGAGCATGGATCTTCAGCCGGTGGATGTGCGCACCTACTCTCCGCTGGTGCTGGCCTACATCGGGGACGCGGTGTATGAGCTGATGATCCGCTCCAAGGTGATCAACCGGGGCAGCATGCAGGTGAACAAGATGCACAAGCACAGCGCGGCGCTGGTGAAGGCCTCCGCCCAGGCGCAGATGATAAAGACGCTGGAGGAAGAGCTGACGGAGGAGGAATTAGCGGTCTACAAGCGGGGCCGCAACGCCAAATCCGCCACCATGGCCAAGAACGCCACCATGATCGACTACCGCATGGCCACCGGGTTTGAGGCCCTGGTGGGGTGGCTGTTTCTCACCGGGGCGTACGAGCGCCTGGTGGAGCTGGTGAGCGGCGGTCTAAAGCGCTCCGGGCTTTTGACCCAGCCGGAGGATAAAGGAGAACAACCGACATGAGATATGAAGAACTGACCATAGAGGGGCGCAACGCGGTTTTGGAGGCGTTCCGGTCCGGCAAGACCATCGACAAGGTGTTTGTCCTGGACGGCTGCCAGGACGGCCCGGTGCGCACCATCGTCCGGGAGGCGAAGAAGCACGACGCCATCCTGAATTTCGTGGCCCGGGAGCGGCTGGACCAGATGTCCGAGACCGGAAAGCATCAGGGCGTGATCGCCTACGCGGCGGCCTACGAGTACGCCGAGGTGGACGACCTGCTTAAGGCAGCTGAGGAGAAGGGCGAGCCCCCGTTCCTCATCCTTTTGGACGGGATCGAGGATCCCCATAATCTGGGAGCAATTATCCGAACTGCAAACCTCGCGGGCGCCCACGGGGTGATTATCCCCAAGCGGCGCGCGGTAGGGCTGACGGCCACGGTGGCGAAGACCTCCGCCGGGGCGCTCAACTACACGCCGGTGGCCAAGGTGACCAACCTGACCGCCACCATGGAGGAGCTCAAAAAGAAGGGCATGTGGTTCGTCTGCGCGGACATGGGCGGCGAGCTGATGTACCGCTTGAATTTAAAGGGCCCCATCGGCCTGGTCATCGGAAACGAGGGCGAGGGCGTGGGCAAGCTGGTAAAAGAACACTGCGATATGGTAGCCTCCATCCCCATGAAGGGGGATATCGATTCGCTGAACGCCTCGGTAGCGGCCGGAGTTCTGGCCTACGAGATCGTCCGGCAGCGCATGAGCTGACCGGCCTGCGGTTTACGCTGCGGGCGGCAGGAGTAAAGGGACGGTGTTAGTATATGAATAGAAAGGCGATTATCCTATCACTGACGGCGCTCGCGCTGTCGGTGAACGCGGTGGGCTGCAGCGGCGGCGCGCGCGCAGTTGGGACGGATGAGGCGGCGGCTTCCACCGTTTTGGCGGTCTCGGCGGAAACGTCGGGGGCAGGAGGCCAGGAACTGGCGGTCATCGAGGACCAGCTGGTTCCGCTCTACAGCAAGCCCGCGGGCAGCTACGTGCGCACGCCCATCGCCTCCGGGACCGTGACCTACGGGAACAATCTGGCAAAGCTGGACGCCTCCAACACGGCGGAGGGGTACATCATGCTAAAGTACTTAGGGAGCAACCCCAAGATCAAGGTGTAGATCACCAGGAGCGGTTCCACCACCTATACATACGATCTGAACAACAGCGGCGTCTACGAGGTGTTTCCGCTGTCGGACGGGAGCGGAACCTATCAGGTGAAGGTGTTCGAGAATGTCTCGGGCAACCAGTACACCCAGGCGTTCAGTCAGGACGTGAGCGCGAACATCACCAACGAGTTCGGCCCGTTCCTCTACCCGAACCAGTACGTGAACTTCAACGAGTCCAGCGCGGCGGTGCAGACCGGCGCTGAGATCTCTGCGGGAGCGGCCACGCAGCTGGATGTGGTCGCGGACATTTACAACTATGTGATCAACAATATCACCTACGACACGGCCAAGGCGGCCTCCGTGCAGTCCGGCTATCTGCCGAACGTGGACGTGGTGCTGGCCCAGAAGAGCGGAATCTGCTTTGATTACGCGGCGCTGATGACGGCCATGCTGCGCTCCCAGGACATCCCCACCAAGCTGGTGGTGGGCTACACGGGAAACCTTTACCATGCGTGGATCAACGTGTACCTGGACGGCCAGGGGTGGGTGGACAATATCATCTACTTTGACGGCCAGGACTGGAAGCTGATGGATCCCACCTTTGCCTCAAACGGAAAGCAGAGCGCGGAGATCATGCAGTACATCGGCGACGGTTCCAACTATCAGGCCAAGTACAGCTATTGACAATCGCGGGATACCGGGGGATTCGTTTACCATGAAAAAGCCAGAAAAATGTTATCAATATTCGTACCAGGAGCTGTCGGCCTTCTGCCTGCAGATCGGCCTTCTGCTGGAGGCCGCGGTGCCCCTCGACGAGGGACTCTCCATTATGGCGGAGGACGCGGGGAGCGAGGATGAGAAAGAGCTCCTTCTGTACATGGCCGAGGGCGCGGAGCTGGGGGACCCGTTTTTCAAGGTTTTGGAGGACGCGGGCACATTTCCCTCCTACGTGGTGCGCATGGCCAAGCTGGGCCAGCAGTCCGGAACTCTGGACCAGATGATGAAGTCGCTCTCCGACTACTATGAGAAGGAGCACCGGCTGCTCATCAACGTGAAGAACGCCCTGACCTACCCGGTCATGATGGTGCTCATGCTGCTGGTGGTGCTGTTCGTGCTGTTTTCCCGGGTGATGCCGGTCTTTGACCAGGTCTATGAGCAGCTGGGGGCGAAGATGTCCCCCGCGGCCCAGTCGGCTATCCGCCTGGGCGGCGTGTTCAGCGGCGCGGCCCTGGTTGCCTTCGCGGTGATCTTTGTCGTGGTCCTCTGCGTCTGGGCGGCGGCGCGCCTGGGACACAAGCTGTCCCTGGTGGACAAAATGGTTAATTATGTAAAAAATCACAGCAACATCGCCACGGCCATCGCCAACCGGCGGTTCACCTCCGTGCTGGCGCTGACCTTAAAGAGCGGCATGGAGCTGGAGAAGGGGCTGGAGTTGGCCGGAGAGCTGGTGGACAACCAGAAGGTGGCCGGGCAGATTAAAAAATGCGGCGAGGCCCTGGAGACCGGGGCCAGCTACTATCAGGCCATGAAGGATACGGGCCTGTTTAACGGCTTCTATGTGCAGATGATCAAGGTGGGCAGCCGCAGCGGGCGCCTGGACGCGGTGATGGAGGAGATCTCCCAGGACTTTGAGGAGGCGGCCGACCAGTCCATGGACAACATGCTGGCGCGGTTTGAGCCCACGATTGTGGCGGTGCTGTCCGTGTCCGTGGGTCTGGTGCTGCTGTCGGTGATGCTGCCCCTTGTGGGCGTGCTGGCGGCCGTCGGATGAGGAAATGTGAATGAGAATTGAGAGACAAAGAAGAGAGAGAAGCCAGGTGCGGGGATATCTGCTGTCGGCGGCAGCCCTCCTTCTCCTTGTGGCCGTGTTCACGGCCGGCGCGCTGACCTTTGCGGGGAAGGCGGGGAAAAAGGGGGAGGAGTCGTTAAGGCGGGCGGTGACCCGGGCTTCCGTCCAGTGCTACGCCATCGAGGGGCGCTATCCGCCCAGCGTGGAGTACCTGGAGGAGAACTACGGGATCCACATTGACCGGGACCGTTATCATGTGTTTTACAACGGTTTTGCGTCCAACGTGATGCCGGAGATCACCATCAACCCCATTGAGGACAGACAGGAGGCGCGCAGATGAACCGGAGGGCGGCGGCGAGAAGAGGCAACAAAATGAACGTGCTTTTCACCAGCCTGCTGTTCCTGGTGTTCATTCTGTGCGCTCTTTTTACGGTTTTGATCGGAAGCCGCGTCTATGAGAACATCACGCAGCGCAGCAACCGCAATTTCACCGGGACCACGGCGCTCAGCTACATCGCCAACAAGGTCCGCCAGGGGGACCGGGAGGGCATGGCCGAGGTGCGCGAGATTGAGGGCACGCCGGTGCTGGTGCTGGGCCAGGAGGTGAACGGGACCCGCTACGAGACGTGGATCTACTTCCGGGACGGCTCGGTGAAGGAGCTGTTCGCAAACCCGGAGAGCGGGCTTACGCTTTCTGACGGGCTGAAAATTTTGGAGTGCGAGGGGTTGGAGCTGTCCATGGAGGACCGGCTCTTAACCGTGAAGACGCTGGGCGAGGGCGGAGGAAGCTTAAGACTGTACTTGAGAAGCGGAGGTGTCTGGGACAATGAGTGGTAGACGGGGTTCCGGTTCCGGGCCGTTTCTGATGGAAATGATTCTTGTGACCGGATTTTTTATCATATGTGCGTCACTCTGCGTGACGGTGTTCGCCCGGGCGGACTCCATGAGCCGGAGGGCGCGGGACATCAACCAGGCGGTGCTTGCGGCGGAGACGCTGGCCGAGGAGATTAAGGCGGGAAAGACGGAGAGCCTGGGGGACGGACTGCCCCTCGCGGACCTGGATTCCTACGGACAGTTGACCGCATGGTGGGACAGCGAGGCCGGGGCAGAGAGCCGGGCGCGGGCGGAGCGGATTCAGGAGGCGGCGGATTTTAAGAGCTACGCGCCGGTCTGGGATTCGGACTGGAACCGCTATCCGGACGCCGGGGCGCTCCCGGAGGACAGCGAGGTCAGCTACGCGGCGGCGGTGCTCTGCGGAACTGTGGACAATATGCAGATGACGGAGATTGTGGTGATGCGCTATGAGCGCGGGGCGGGGGACAAGGGAAACGTCCTCTACGCGCTGAGCGCGGACCAGTATGTGAAGCCGTGAGCGGGGAAGAGGGGCGGATCTTGCCACCTTTTTCGGTCTTACGGTCTTACGGCAGATTTGACAGAAAAGGCGGAATTTGACAGATGGCACGGAGAACAAGCGGTGGAAAAG
Source organism: uncultured Clostridium sp. (assembly GCA_900555045.1). Taxonomy (GTDB): domain Bacteria; phylum Bacillota; class Clostridia; order Lachnospirales; family Lachnospiraceae; genus Enterocloster. The sequence goes on from USJW01000108.1 coordinate 8,339, forward strand.
TGAATATCGGGGCGGCCTCGCTGGTGCTGGTCTTTATCGTGCTGTGCCTGGCCACCTTTGGGCTTTTGTCGCTCAGCAGCGCAAAGGGGGATTTGAGCCTGGCCGAGCGGCAGGCCCAGGCGGTGAGCGGCTACTATGAGGCGGACCGGAAGGGCCAGGAGTGGGTGCGCCAGGTGGACGCGGTGCTCCAGGAGGAGATGGGAACGGGCGACGATTCCTCGTCGGCCAGCGACGCCGTGAAGGCGCGCCTGGGGGATATCTACCGGCAGGACGAGGGGATTATCTCCACGGACATCCCCATGGAGCACGGGCAGTCCTTGCGCATCGAGCTGACGCTGGTGTGCGGCGAGGGCGTGCGCTATCAGATCCGCTCCTGGTATGTGTATGACAGCGGGCAGTATGAGATCGACAATTCGATGCCGGTGTGGGACGGCGGCGCTGCGGGAGCGTGAGGCGAGCAGCAGGGCGCGGGACGGCGCGCAGGAAAAAATTGGGATTTAAGGAGCGGAATCTATCATGAATGTGAAGGAATTGCTGACAGAGGCGGTTGAGAAGGACGCCGCGGATATCTTTCTGGTGCCCGGCATGCCGTTTTCTTACAAGATCGGCGGCCGGATTATCTATCAGGGCGATGACAAGATCATGCCGGAGGAGATGGACCGGATGATCACACAGATTTATGAGCTGGCCAAAAACCGGGATATGTCCAAGGTGCGGGAGCACGGGGATGACGACTTTTCCTTCGCGATCCCGGGAGTGTCCAGATTCCGGGCGAATATTTTTCGGCAGAGGGGCTCTCTGGCCGGAATTATCCGCGTGGTACGGTTTGAGCTGCCGGACCCGGAGGCGCTCCATCTGCCGCGGATGATCATCGACGTGGCCAAGATGACCAAGGGAATGGTGCTGGTGACGGGCCCCGCGGGGAGCGGCAAGAGCACGACCCTGGCCTGCATCATCGACGAGATCAACCGTAACCGCAACGCCCACGTGATCACGCTGGAGGACCCCATCGAGTACCTGCACCGGCACAAAAAGAGCGTTGTGACCCAGCGAGAGATCGCCACGGACACGGACAGCTACATCACCGGCCTGCGCGCCTCCCTGCGCCAGGCGCCGGACGTGATTCTTCTGGGCGAGATGCGGGATCACGAGACCATCAGTACGGCCATGACCGCTGCGGAGACGGGCCATCTGATCCTCTCGACGCTGCACACCATCGGCGCGGCCAACACCATCGACCGCGTGATCGACGCCTTCCCGTCGGGACAGCAGCAGCAGATCCGCACACAGCTGTCCATGGTGCTGGACGCGGTCATCTCCCAGCAGCTGATCCCCACGGTGGACGGCGGCGTGTACCCGGCCTTTGAGATCATGTTTTTGAACAACGCGATCCGAAACATGATCCGGGAGTCGAAAATCCACCAGATCGACGGCGTGATCGCCACCTCCCAGGACGAGGGGATGATGTCCATGGACAACAGCATCATCGGGCTGTACAAAAGGGGGCTTGTGTCGAAGGAAAACGCCATCGCCTACAGCAGCAACAGCGAGCTGATGGCAAAGAAGCTGGACCGGTAGCGGCGAGTCTTCGGATGCATATAATGAAGGGAAACGGAGCAACCTCTACACTGTAAGTGACAGGGACGGCGGCGCGCGGGAAATGCCGGGGCGCCGGGAGATTCCCTGAGAAAGTGAGTGGGATTATGAGAGTAGACAAGCGGAAAGTGGTGATCGTTGGAACGGGAATGGTGGGCATGAGCTATGCCTACTGCCTGCTGAATCAGTCGATTTGTGACGAGCTGGTGCTGATCGATGTGAATAAGACGCGGGCGGAGGGGGAGGCGATGGACTTGAACCATGGCCTGGCCTTCGCCAACTCCAGCATGACAATTTACGCCGGGGAGTACGGGGACTGCGCGGACGCCGACATTGTGGTGATCTGCGCGGGGGTGGCCCAGAAGCCCGGGGAGACCCGCCTGGATCTTTTGAAGCGCAACGCGCAGGTGTTCCGCTCCATCGTGGACCCGGTGACCGCCTCGGGCTTCAACGGCATCTTCCTGGTGGCAACAAACCCGGTGGACATCATGACGAGGATCACATGTGTTCTGTCCGGATTTAACCCCAGGCGCGTGCTGGGCAGCGGCACGGCCCTGGACACGGCGCGGCTGCGCTATCTCCTGGGAGATTACCTGAAGGTGGACCCCAGAAACGTCCACGCCTACGTGATGGGCGAGCACGGGGATTCGGAGTTTGTGCCCTGGAGCCAGGCGCTTTTGTCCACCAAGCCGATTCTGGAGCTGTGCAGCGAGAACGACAACATCAGCCGGGAGAAGCTGACGCAGATCGCGGAGGAGGTGCGCACGGCGGCCTACAAGATCATCGAGGCCAAGAACGCCACCTACTACGGAATCGGCATGGCGCTTACCCGGATCACCAAGGCGATTCTGGGCGACGAGCACAGCGTGCTCACGGTGTCGGCCATGATGCGCGGCGACTTTGGCCAGCGGGACGTGTTCGTGGGCGCGCCCTGCATTATCAACCAGAACGGGATTCAGAAGGTGCTGCCCTTATCCCTGACGGACGAGGAGATGGAGCAGATGGACAGCTCCTGTAAGACGCTGCGGGAGAGCTTTGAGGGGATTTTTTAGACTAAATGATGGCGGAAGGACTCTGCAAAAAGGGTCCTTCTTTTTTTGTCCGCTGCCCGGGCGGCAGTCATTGACATTCTGATTTTTCTGTACTACAATTGAGGTATACAAATGTATACTAAAACCGGGAGGATACAAGATGAAGAAGATCGGTTTGTCGGAGACGGAGTGGAAGCTGATGGACGTCCTGTGGGAGGAGCCGCCCAAGACCATCACGCAGCTCACAAAAGCACTGGAGTCGGACACCGGGTGGGGAAAGAACGTGATTATCACCATGTTAAAGCGCCTGGAGGCCAAGGGGGCGGTGCGCCATGAGGAGGGGGAGAAGGCCAAGCAGTTTTACCCCGCAGTTTCACGGGACGAGACGGCCCTCGAGGAGACGAGGGGATTTTTAAACCGGGTGTACAACGGCAGCCTGGGGCTGATGGTGAACGCTATGGTGAACAGCAGAGCCCTCTCGGACCAGGAGATCGAGGAGCTGCAGGAGATTTTAAAAAAGGCGGAGGAGGGGCGTCATGTTTGAGACATTGGTCGCATCCTCCGCGCTGATCGTCGGGGTCTGCGGGCTGCGACTGCTGTTTAAGGGGCGGATCAGCCCGACGGTCCAGTACGCCATGTGGGGAATCCCCGCGCTGCGCCTGCTGCTGCCGCTCTTTTACCCGGCACGGCGGTGGCTTTTGACGCTGAGGAGCTCCTACAGCGTGATGAACGCGGTGGATCAGCTGCACCGGCAAGTGGTCGTGGGGACCAGGATGGAGCCCCTGGTGGACAACCTGATGACCGGGCGGGTGAGAGGTTATATTAAGCCAGAAACGTTTGCTGAGAAGTTGATGGGGGTGGACTGGCAGCTGGTGATTCTGGTGGTGTGGCTGGCCGGGAGCGTGGGGCTTCTGCTCTGGATGCTGTGGGTCAATTTCCGGTTTGCGGCGCGGCTGCGGCGGGACAGAGTGCGCTATGAGGGCGATGTGAGCTATTTGACGCAGCTGCCGGTCTACGTGGCGCCGGGGCTCAAGTCGCCGTGCCTTGTGATGTTTTTGGGCGAGAAGGTCATCTATCTGCCCGACAAGCTCTCCGGCGGTCCGGAGCAGCTCCGGCACATCCTGACGCATGAGACCTGCCACGCCCGCCACCACGACCCGGTGTGGGGCGCGCTGCGGTGCATGCTGGTTTGCGCCTACTGGATCAATCCCCTGGTCTGGGTGGCCGCGGCCCTGTCCAAGCGGGACTGCGAGCTGGCATGCGACGAGGCGGCGGTGAAGCGCCTGGGGGAGGTAGAGCGCTTTGCGTACGGCAGGACACTGATCGCCCTGACGGCCAGGAAGCGGGAGAGGGCAGACGTGTTCTGTATCTCGGCGGATTTCGTGTACGGCCGGAGGACCATGCGGGAGCGGATCAAGCTGCTGGCCGCCCATCCGCGGATGACGGCGCTCTCTGCGGCCCTGGTTCTCGCCGCGGCCGCTGTGCTCATCACCTGCACCTACACCGGGAAAGCGGCGGAGGGGGTGCAGGCGCGGGCGCAGCAGTGGGCGGATGCGTTTTGCAGGCGGGACGGGCGTGCCCTGGCGGACATGTACAACCCGGACCAGGCGGATGATTTCTATGAGATGGAGCCCGTGATGCTGGATGAAAACGGGGAGTATATGGGATTCGGCTGGTCCAGCCCCTGGCCGATGGACAGCCAGTACGACATCGCGGTGGATGGGAGCAGGGCGGAGATCACCTACTACGCCATGACCTCGGATCCGCACCGGTGGGTGTGGAAGGAGCAGTTAAACTGGACAGAGCGGGACGGGGAGTACTATGTGGACCGGGAAGCGTTCGCAGTCTACGACGAAGTTGCTTCCGCCGGTGCGTTTGAGGCCGCGTACCGCCAGGGAATCGCGGGGACGCAGATGGACTACAGGAGCAACGGGATGGGCGGAGATTTGAACGAGAAGGCGAAGCGCGATCCGGTGCTGCAGCTCCTGCGCGATCCGGTGACGGCGGGGGAGTATCTGCTCAATCTGAGCGGAGGGACCGGGGAGATACGGGCGGACGGAACGGCCGCGGAGGAACGCGCGGACCGGAGCACGGGGGACAGAGGAGTGTCGGTGACCTACCGGTTCGGCGACGGGAGCCGTGCCTTGATCGCCATGGAGCAGCCCTTCGGGGCGGACGGAATCTGGGTTCCCACCGGTTGGAGCGGCGGGGTAGCGGCGGGAGAACGCGAAAGTGAGAGCCTGCGGACAATCTACCGGGATGGGGACTTGGAGCTTCAGGCGATGGGCTTTGACCCGGGACAGCAGATGGTCCAGGGAATCCTTGTGAAGCGCGGGGAGGTGTCCGCGGCCTTTCCGGACTGGCAGCAGTTAAATTTGTGGCCGGAGGACTACCCGGCGGTCAGCCGGTTCGGGGACGGATATCTCCTGATCCGGCTCATCCAGGGGGAGGGAACCGGCGTGCTTGCGTCCAGCGCCCATGTGCTCGCGGAGGCGGATCTGCGGGAGATCGCCCTGGAGGACCCGGCGGCGTACGCCAAGGCCCATATGAGCGGCGAGCGGGAGAACGGGCAGATCAGGCTTCTTCAGGACGGCCGCCTGGCGGGCGTTTATAAGCTTCAGGGGGATGAGAATGAGGAGACATTGTATGACATGGTTTCCTTTGGCGCTGTGACGGAATACGGGCTTGAGGGAGGCGTGCCCTGCGCCATGCTCTCCATCACGGCGTCCCCCAGCCTGACGGTGGGGACGCTGAGGCTGAGCTATGCGCTGGAGAACGGCAGCTTTCGGGTGGCTCGCGCGTCGGTTGAGACCTCGGAGTCCGAGGCGGTGATGGCGGTGGTCCGGCAGTTCGCCGAGGCCTATTTCCGGAATGATCCGAAGGGCATGGCCGGGGTCATGACCGGACCGGCCGCAAAAAAGATCGCCGGGGCGGGGGAGGACATATGGGAGCGGCTGGACGCCTTTCAGATCAAGGGGGATCTGGCCGGTGCCGCGGATATGGACCGCCTGGAGGTGCAGTGCGAGTACCGGGTAGAGGGGGAGGATTCCAACACCTACCTGGGGGTGGAGCTGGAACGCAGAGAGACGGGCTGGGCTGTGACCGGGTATTATCTGGAAAAGTAGGCGCAGCGATTTGATTTAAGGGAGAATTGTGATATGAGTTTATTTGATTCGGAGCCAAAAAAGAAAACTGTGAGTGAAGAAGTGAAGATATTGTGTGCATACATAGGAGAGCCTGTCCTGAATGCATATGATTCAAAACGATTGAAAACGATTGTTTTGAATCATGTGGAATTGGCGGAGGCGGTCTACAGAAAATCCGCCAGCAGGAAAAATTCATACGCGAGAGCGCTGATATTGATTGAATTAAATAAGCAGGGGCTTGGCAAAGAGCTGGCATATGAAGAGGCGCACAGATTGGCGTATGCTCTGGAGTTCAAGGATCCAGAGTGTTCGGAGGATGAGGAGCTGGCGTTTCGGAAATGGTTTTCCTGTGAAACAGATGAGATGCCGGCTAGGATGCCAAAACCGAAATATACCGTGATGGGTGGACAACTGATCGGGGATAGACAGATCGCGTGTATGTCGCTTGTGTGTGAATACACGGCGAGGCAATGTGTTTACGGCTTATTGCTTGGATTTATAGAAGCCTTCAAATGGCCGGTCCGTGAAATGTTAGCGGAGTTGGGGGAAGCGTACACAAAGCAGTTCTTAAGCAATTTGGTAAAACGCTACGGCGTTTCGGAGGAGGACTGCATGTTAATGTATTCTGCGATTTATACCCTTGGCAACCGGACAAAGAAAGAGACCGAGTTTTATTACAGTTACATTGAACAGTGGATGAGCTGCGATAAAGCCCATTACAGGGAAACAATCATGACGGTTGCTGACCAGGATATCGGCAAAAAGATTATTAAAAAGTTGGATTTGAAGGGGAAGGCGGATTAGAGGCGATCGATCTGCAAGGGAATATGCATAAAAAGGACAGCTGGCCATACACCGGCTGTCCTTTTTATGCGGCAAAGCGATCATGAATCCCTGACCGGGAGGATGCGAAACCCATACGGGGACCAGGAGTTGCCCAGCAAATACAGGGTGTAATTGGCGCCGGGCACAAGCGTGAGGGAGGAGGCGGCGATGGGGCCGGAGAGCCACTCAAGCTCCGAGTCCTCGGTGACGTAAAAGCCGTAGGGGCCTGCAGGCAGCGTGCGGTAGGGGGTGACGCCGCCGAAGGGGATGTGCTCGTGGAGAGGGGTGCCGTCCGCGGCGTGCAGGGCGAAGGAGGAGCCCTCCATGCTCATGTTGGCGGTCCGCAGGCATGCCTGGCCGGACGGGCTTGCCTGGCAGGGCTGGTCCGCGACCTGGATTAGGTCTACCCCCTGACCGGACGAGTCAAGCAACACCGCGGTGGAGCGGGAATTGGGGGAAAATTCCAGATCTCTCTCGAGCAGCAGCGCGTTGGTGGCATCTCCCTGATTCACAGTCACCCGGTGTGTGCCCGCCGGGACCGGAGTGTAGGCGGTGAGACTGGAGAAGATGGAGCCTGCGATGCGCGGCGCGCGGTCCAGGGAGAGATTGACGGGAAAGGGCGTGGACGCCGCGTTTAGAAGGCGTGCGGCGGCCATGGCGGCGGCAGGCTCCGGCTGCACCTGCGCGCCGCTGAAAAAGAGGTACTCTGCGGGTGTGGCGTGGATGGGGGCGGAGCCGTTTTCGTGGTTTATTTCGGACATGAGATCACCGTTTGGTGGAATTTGTACAGTATATGCGGGGAAGGGCGGGAAAAGTCATGACAGCAGAGCTCATTTCTTTGTGTCCTTCGGCGGACAGCACAGGGCCTGATGGGCTGCAATGGTGGACAGTGTGTCGCCCAGCTGCATGAAGATCGAGCTGATTAGCGCGATTTCCTCCGGAGATTTGCCCTCTGCGATGCAGCAGGCCAGGGTTGATACGGACAGAGCCAGTTCACAGGATTGCATAATTATCACCTCACATTCCATAAGATATGAGCAGCGGACGAAAAATAGAAGGCAAAGAGATGAGGGGAGCGAAGGATGTTGCTGTTCATAGGTGGTATTCCGCGAGGTGTTTTTTGTGAGTGAAGCGGAGCGGAAGTCACAGAAAACCCGAGGGATTCGCCTTAGTTAAATATTAGCAGTAGAACTGTAGAAATTTGGAAACGGCGGTAGTATAATGAGATAAAAGAGCGGTGAATGGAGGGGAATTAGGTATGTCAGTTATAAAATGTTCAGAATGTGGCCAGGAATTTGAAAGCAGTTTGCCCCAATGCCCGAATTGTGGGTGCCCGAGAAATTTGGCTGAAACAAAAGTGACTGAAACAAAAGTGGCTGAAACAAAAGCAGCCAAAAGTCCAGGTGATATTTTTAGTGTGTTAAGGGAGACCCTTCTATTGTTGGCAGGGGTATGTACGATTGTATCGGGGGTTTTCTTTTATAAGGCGATGGATGTAAAGAATCATTATTACAATTCAAATTATTCCAGCCTGAATAAAAATGTCTATGTGGGTGGAGATGCTTATAATTACATTATTAACGGAACGTATTTTGCTGGTTATTCAAGCATTGCCGGTGCCAGTATGGTATGCGCTGCAATTTTTATAAGTGGTTCGGTTTTGGTTACTGTGAAAATGAAGGAACGTGCATAGGAGGAGAAGACTATGGCACTGATTAAATGTCCAGGGTGCGGCGCAGAAATTTCAGACAAATCAACGCAATGTATTAAATGCGGGTGCCCTGTAAAAAAGGGAAAAGGACCAAAGAAAGCGGTGCCATTTGCCATTATTGGTGTTTTGGTTGTGGTGGCGGCTTCGATCGCGATATTTATGGCAGGCAATAAAAAGACAACGGTTGAGGGGAGATATTATTCCATTGCGGATGCAGGCATGAAATATACCTATTATGAATTTTCGCCTTTAAACAAGGATAAGACAGCAGGTACTTACAGAGACGTAATATTTGCACCCGCGGAGAATAAAGGCCTTGAATTTACATATCAGATTAAAGGCAAAATATTAATGACGAAGACACTTTTTGGAACGACTGAATATACCATCTATAAAAATTATTTGATCCCGCAAGAATATAATTATGACGGTAAAATACCCAGTGGAGATACCTTCGATGTTGTATGTACCTACGGTAAATCCAAAATAGATTTTAATTCAGACGGAAC
>USJW01000109.1 GCA_900555045.1 uncultured Clostridium sp.
TCCTGGGGGTACAGCTCATCACCGTCACCCTGGGAGCCTACGCCTTGGCGCGGGTGGATTTCGCAGGGAAGGGACTGGCCATGGCCCTGATCATGATGCAGATCATCATCCCCGCCGATATCCTGATTCTGCCCAACTACCAGACCTTGAAGGCCGCGAACTTAATCGACTCCCGCCTGGGCGTCATGGTGCCCTATTTCGCGTCCTCCATGGGCCTGTTGCTGCTGCGGCAGGCGTTTAAGAGCGTGCCCTCCGCCATCGTGGACGCGGCCCGTATGGACGGGGCCACGGTGCTGCAGACCCTGCGCTACATTTTTATTCCGTGCAGCAAGGCGGCTTACATTTCCTTTGCCATCTGCTCCATCAGCACCCACTGGAACAACTTCCTCTGGCCCATGATCGTGATCAACTCGCCGGAGAAGCGCCCCCTGACCATGGGGCTGGTCCTTTTCGCCAAAGCCAACGATTCCGGCCCCATGTGGGCCCTGGTGACTTCGGCCACCCTGCTGGTCATGTTCCCGCTGTTCGTCATGTTCTGCATTTTCCAGAAGCAGTTCGTGTCCAGTTTTGTGACGTCGGGCATCAAATAGTATATTTGTAAAATAAAGGAAAATCCGGGATTTTATTCCCGGATTTTTTCGTGAATGGAACGGGCCGCCGGGCTCAGCCTGCGGGCCATTCCATTGTTTTATGCCGTGACCGTTGGGGCGTTAAACAGCGCCTCAAACTCATCCTGGCCGATCTTTTCCTTCTCAATCAGCAGATTGGCGCAGGAGTGCAGCACGTACTCGTACTCCTTGATAATGGAGCGGGCCTTCTGATAGCAGTCGTCGATGATCCGCTTCACCTCGCTGTCAATGGTGTCCGCCATCCCGTTGCCATAGCTCTTGGTATGAGCCAGGTCGCGGCCGATGAACACTTCGTCGTCGTCGCTGCCGTACTGGATCATGCCCACCTTGTCGGACATACCGTACTGGGTCACCATGGAGCGGGCAATCTGGGTCGCCTGCTTGATGTCCTGGGACGCGCCGGTGGTGATATCGTCGAAGATCAGCTCCTCGGCGATCCGTCCGCCTAAGTCCACCATGATGTTCTGCAGCATCTTGCCGCGGGTGTTGAACATCTCATCCTTCTCCGGCAGCGGCATGGTGTAGCCCGCAGCCCCTACGCCGGTGGGGATGATGGAAACCGTGTGCACCGGGCCCACGTCCGGCAGAACGTGGAACAGTATGGCGTGGCCCGCCTCGTGGTAGGCCGTAATCTTCTTATCCTTCTCAGTGATGACCTTGCTGCGCTTCTCCGCGCCGATCCCCACCTTCACGAAGGCGCGGTCGATGTCGGACTGGCGGATAAACCGGCGTCCCTCCCTGGCGGAGAGGATTGCCGCCTCGTTCATCAGGTTCTCTAGGTCCGCTCCGGTAAAGCCGGCGGTGGTCCGGGCCACTCTGGCCAGATCCACGTCCTCGCCAAGCGGCTTATCCTTGGAGTGAACCTTTAAGATCTCCTCGCGGCCTCTCACATCCGGACGGCCAACCGCCACCTTGCGGTCGAAACGGCCCGGGCGCAGGATCGCGGGGTCTAGGATATCCACGCGGTTGGTGGCCGCCATCACGATAATTCCCTCGTTGACGCCGAAGCCGTCCATCTCCACCAACAGCTGGTTTAACGTCTGCTCGCGCTCGTCGTGGCCGCCGCCCATGCCAGTGCCTCTGCGGCGGGCAACCGCGTCGATCTCGTCGATAAACACAATACAGGGGGAGTTCTTTTTTGCCTCCTCAAACAGGTCGCGGACACGGGATGCGCCCACGCCGACGAACATTTCCACAAAGTCGGAACCGGAGATGGAGAAGAAGGGCACGCCCGCCTCGCCGGCCACCGCCTTGGCAAGCAGTGTCTTACCGGTTCCCGGAGGTCCCACAAGCAACAGGCCCTTGGGGATTCTGGCGCCGACGCTGGTGTACTTCTGGGGATTGCGCAGAAAGTCCACAACCTCCTCCAGCTCTTCCTTCTCCTCCTCTAGGCCGGCCACATTGGTGAAATTCACCTTGTTGTCGCGGCTCATCCGCGCACGGCTCTTGCCGAAGTTCATCATCCGGGCGTTGGCCCCGCCGCCTGCGGCTCCGCGGTTCATCACCATGATAATGATCACCACGACCACGGTGGAGAGCAGAATCGGAAGCGCAACGGTCAGCAGCACATTCTCCTGAGGCACATTGTTCACGCTAAACTGGACGACGCCGTTCTGTCTGAGCAACAGCTTCACCTCGTTTACGTCCGTGACGTACATCTGCTTTTCCGTGCCGTCCGCCATATTCACAATCACCTCGCCCGTAGGCACCTGGGGATTCTGATTGATGGTGACCTCAGCTACCTGGGCACGCTCATCCGAAATTAACTTTTCAAATTCCTGCTGCGTGATCTTATCCGCCGCTCCCTGGTGGGGCAGCATCGCCGCCATGGCGATCAAAATCAGCATCAGGAGTACAAATCCAAAACCTCTAAATGTTGACTGCTGTCTCAACGAATTGCCTCCTTAACCCTCTTTATATTGATACCGGCGTCGCCGGGCACGGATTATCCCAGCTCTACGACGCCGATGTAGGGCAGGTTCCGGTACTTCTGATCAAAGTCCAGGCCATATCCCACCACGAATTCGTCCGGGATACTAAAACAGGTGTAATCCACCTTGACCTGCTTCTTCACGCGGCGCTCCGGCTTGTCGAGCAGGGTGCACAGGTGGATGCTGGCCGGGTTGCGCTGCTTTAATACCTCAATTAAATAAGCCAGGGTGCGCCCGGAGTCGATAATGTCCTCCACAATCAGCACATCCTTGCCCGCCAGCGGCTCATCCAAGTCCTTGATGATTTTCACCACACCGCTGGACTCCGTCCCCGCGCCGTAGCTGGACACGGACATAAAGTCCAGGGATACGGGCACGGTCAGGCGCTTCGCCAGCTCACAGGTGAAAAACACGCCTCCCTTTAAAATGCAAATCAGGTGAATCTGCTTTCCGGCATAATCCTCACTGATCTTTGCCGCAATCTCATTAATCTTTGTGTCCACTTCCTCTTCCGTCAAAAGTACGCGAATCTTATCTGCCATGGCTTTTTCCTCCGTTTTCATCCTTTTTTCACAGTTTTATCCGGCGTCCCCTTACGCCTCCGGGATCTGGGCATGCGCCTCCAGCACCCGGACCGTGTCGGGTCCAATTTTATAATATTCGCTGATCCGGTATCCGATGATCCACATCACGTGGCTTCCGTCCGCCAAAAGCGGGACAGAGTCCCTCTGTTCTCTGGGGATCTTCTCGTCGATCATAAAGCGCCGGACCGTCTTTTTTCTTCCGTCCGCCAGCGTGATATAGTCGCCGGTCTGCCGGCTTCTCACCACGGGCATACCCTTTATTTTACCACAGTCAAACCATTTCGTATACTGGTTTTTGGGAATTTCCGTTCCTTTTTTATAAGAAAAACAGGCAAAATCCACGCGGACTTGCGGGTTTTCCGGCTGCCCTTGGGCGTGGGCCGGGTTCCGGTCTTGGCCCTGGTCTTGGTTTCGGTCCTGGCCCCGGGCCTGACTCCGATCCTGGTCCTGGTTCCGGGCCTGATTCTGGCCCTGACTCTGGTCCTGGCCCTGATTCCGGCCCCGCCCCCGGCCCGGCCTCCGGTCCTTCTCCCGGAAAAGAACCACGCTCCCGTACTCCCTGACCGCCCGGATCCCGTAGGGCAAATCCTGGCTGTGGCCCACCGCCATGTGGAAGAGGCGCAGCACCTGATCCACATGCCCCGCGGTCAGGTCCCGGGCGCAGCCGCCCACGCTTTCCATAATCTGGAAAACGCTGTAGGTTTTCAGGATCTCCGGCAGCGAAAGAAACTCCCCGTCCGGGATCACATACCGTCCGCCCTCCGTTTTCACGTGCTCACTCACCCAGGCCCCGGCCTGGGACGCCAGATAATTGTCCGCCTGGGACGCCAGCCGCCCCATCCGCAGGATGCTGTCCACCGCGCCGGGGTTCACCTGCTCCCGCAGCAGCGGGATCAGCTGCTGCCGGATTCGGTTTCTGGTGTAGCAGTCCGAGCGGTTGGTGGAATCCTCGCAGTAGGAGAGCCCCTGCGCGGAAAGCCACTCTAAAATCTCGCTGCGGCTCACCGCAAGCAGCGGCCGGATGATCCGGCCCCGGACCGGCTGCATCCCTCCCAGCCCCCGAAGTCCGCTCCCCCGGCACAGATTGTGGAGAATCGTCTCCGCCTGGTCGTCCCCGTGGTGGGCCACGGCGATGCGAACCGGAGGAAGGGGCGCCTCCGGCCCGTCCTCCGCCTCCCACTCCTTCGCGCACTTCTCCAGCTCCCGGTACCGCAGCGTCCGCCCCGCCTCCTCCTCGGACAGGCGGTTCTCCCCGGCGTACGCCCTCACGTCCACATAGCGCACCTGCACCGGCACGTTAAGCCGCCCGCAGAGCTCCCTCACAAACGCTGCGTCCCGGTCCGCCTCCGGGCCCCGAAGCCCGTGGTGCACGTGCAGTGCCCGCACCTGGATTTTTCGCTCCTGCCGGAGTCCGCATAACAGCGCTAAGAGGCAGACGGAATCTGCCCCTCCTGACACGGCCGCGACCACCCGGCCGCCGGTCCGCAACATATGAAATTCATCGATGGCTTTTATAAACCTTTGCCGTACCTCTTCCATCTCATCACCTGTGTCTGTTTCCCGCGATTCAATGTCTATACTATAACCGCAAACTCCCCGGTTTGCAACGGCTAATTTACCTTCTCTTCCAGATCCCGGCCACAAGCGCCGTCATATCGTCCCTGGCCGCGGGGATGAAGGAGGCGGCAAACTCCAGAATCTGGTCCGCCAGCTCCTGGGGCGGCATGTCCTCCACGCTCTCCAAATACTCCTTTAGCACCTGCTCCTTGTCGTCCCCCGGCAGCGCGTCCAGCACGCCGTCGCTGACCATGATGATCCGGCTGCCGTCCCAGAGCTTCTTGCTCATCAGCTCCGGCTCCACCGCGGTCATCACGCCCATGGGCACCTCCCCGGCCTCCAGCATCTCCACGCCGTCCTCGCCGATGATGAAGGTGGGCACCGCCCCCAGTTTCATGGACTCCAAAACCCCGGTGTGCAGGTCCACACAGCACAAATCCAGCGTGGCCGGGTGCTGCTCCCGCCCCGCCAACAGTAGCACCGTGTTCACCAGCTTTAGCGCCGAGCGGGCGGAAAAACCCGCCTCCAAAAGCTGTTCCGTCAGCTCCACCACCTGGCGGCTCTCCCGGTCCGCCTGCTCTCCGCTCCCCATGCCGTCGGACAGGCTCATGACCACCTGGCTGCCCTGGCTCTCTATGAAGGTGTAGTTGTCCCCGCTCAGGCTCTCCCCCTGCTTGGGAACCCGCGAGGCCCCGCACAGCATGTGGTAGCTGCCGTCCTCCACAAAGCGCACCGTAGCGTACTGCCTGGTGATGATGGCGCGGCTGTCCTTCGCCGGGCTCCAGAAGCTGTGGTCTATGACCTGGCCCACAAGGCCCGCCGCCTCCCGGCTGGTCATGCAGCGCCCGTTGGTGGTGCGCACCGTTATGTAGGTCTCCCTCTGCCCGTTCTCGTACTCCAGGATCAGCAGGTTCTGGATCACCATGTGCGCCCGCCGGAACACCCGCCGCAGGTCCGCCTCGTAGTCCTCCGTCACGTCCTTGGCCTGGTCCATCTGGTGAGAGAACTCCTCCAAAATCATGGACATCTCCCGGAACTGGACCACCACCGCGTCCCGGCTCTCCATGAAGCGGTTCTTCCAGGACAGGTTCATGGTAGCCCGCCCCAGGTTCCGGTTCAGCTGTCCCAGGTACTGGTCCTTCTTCCGGCAGCTGGACTGGAACATCTGGGGCATGTCATCGCCGTCAATATGCCCCTTCTGCTCAAAGGCCCGCAGCAGATAGTACAGGTAGTAGCTGTCCTCCTTCTCGCTGTCCGCGTACAGGTTGCACTTGCTGCAGCCCTCGCAGACCATGGCCGCCGAGGTCTGCATGGCCGCCAGACCATCCTCCCGGCTGAGCTGCCTCTCGCTCTCTATCTCATCGTCGAACGCCTTCGCAAGCCTGCTTAAAGAGTCCGCCATATCTCCCAGCCTTCTGGCCGTATAATAATTCACATCGCATATGCGCCGCTTTTCTTTCCTTCTCTCAAACACAAAAAATCCCTCCTCACCGCGTACTGTCCAGTATACGCAGCTCAGAGGGAAATATCTGTCGTTTTCTGTAAGCTTGTCCAAAAAATGTTTCGTCAAAAGACTGCGGCGTTCGACATTACTCCGTAGGCTTCAGCAGAATCTCGTCCGGCTTCACCAGACCCAGCTTCTCCTTGGCCACTTCCTCCGCGTACTCCTTCGTCTTGACGTAAACCTTGTACTCCTGCAGCTCGTCGGCCCGCCTGCTCTCCTCGTCGATCTGTGCCTGCAGGTTCTGCTGACGGACCATGTACTCTAAGTCCATCTTTTTGAGGCTGGCTCCCTTGGCATTGATCACGACCGCCAGACAGATTACGACCAGCGTAATTCCGAGAATCGCCATGCGGTTCGCCCACCGGTCCCGCCGCACACGTCTAGATTTTCCATATGACTTCATCCTGATCAATCACCAACTTTTTCCATATGTTCTTTGCCGGTCACATCCCGGCGCTTTTTGCCTGTTTTTATTGTAAACTTTTTACCGAGTTTTTTCAAGCCTTTAAACAAAAATCTGCTGATCAGCCGGTCGTAGAGGATCATTCCCCCCAACACCCCCGCGATCACGTAGGCCCGCAGCCCTCCGTCGTTCTGCTCGTACAGGAGCTTAAAGGTCACAAGCCCCGCGCAGATCCAGTAAAAAAAGTCCTCAATCCCCATCCAGAGCGCCCCGTGCCGGATCATCAGCCGGAACACCCGCAGCATATCGTACGCCACCATCAGCCACGCCCCCGTCATCAGGCTTAAGACGAGAAGCCATGCCTCATAGCGGATCACCTCGCTCATCCCGCGCTCCCCCGCTATTTAAACAGGCGGGAGAACAGTGATTCCCCGGATTTGCGCAGCGCCTCGTTGGAGGAGTAGGTCAGGCTGTCGACGGTGCCGTCAATATCCACCTCCCCCTTCTCCAGGGTCAGGCGGCTGATGTGCAGTTCCTTCCCCTTGATGGTGAGAAGCCCCATGTCCGTGTCCAGCACGATCGTGTTCTCGTCGAAGGAGACCACGTCCGTGATTCCCGAGATGTTGCCCGCCGACCGGTTCTGGATCACCAGCTTGTGCAGGCGGCCGTTCAACTTTTCTTCCATGCAAAAACCTCCTAACATATCTAACCTATGTTAAATATATTAGGAGGTTGGCCAAGATATGCCTTGTTCTATTGTTTATTGATCGGATTGATCACAGGTAACGGTACAGTTCCTTCGCATCGTCCTTTTTCACGGTCTCCTGCACATCCAGCACCTCTACCCGCACCGCCTTTTCGCCAAACCGGATCTCGATCACATCCCCGGTCTTCACGTTTAAGGACGCCTTCGCCGGCTTATCGTTCACAAGAACGCGCCCGGCGTCGCACGCCTCGTTGGCCACAGTCCTGCGCTTAATCAGGCGGGAAACCTTCAAAAACTTGTCCAGTCTCATGAATTAGCCGTTCACAGCATCCTTTAAAGCCTTGCCAGCTTTGAACTTCGGGGTCTTGGAGGCCTCAACGTTCATCGGCTCGCCGGTCTTGGGATTTCTTGCTACTCTTGCAGCTCTCTCGGTAACCTCGAAGTTGCCGAAGCCAACTAACTGTACCTTTCCGCCCTTTACCAGCTCCTCGGTTACTGCATCTGTAAACGCCTTAACAGCCTTCTCTGCATCTTTTTTAGAAAGTTCTGCCTTCTCAGCAACTGCTGCGATCAATTCTGTCTTGTTCATCAATTCTTCCTCCTAAATATGATCCGGACAAAGGCCGGAAATTTTACCCTTACGAGTCTTGGTGTACTTAATCATTTATAGCCGTTTCTATACGATTTGTCAAGGTTTTTCGGCTTTTTCCTGCAATTTTATCTCTTTCCAAAGAGCCAGTGCTTCCTCCGCTGAATGGACCTCTATATCGCCAAACACGTGGGGGTGTCTGCGCACCATTTTCTCGCTGATTCCGTCGATTACGTTGTCGATTGTGAAGGCTCCCTGCTCCTTTGCGATCTGGCTGTAAAGCACCACCTGGAGCAGAACATCGCCCAGCTCCTCGCAGAGATTCTCCATGTCCTTGTTATCCACCGCCTCAAACACTTCCTGCGTCTCGTCCGCCAGGCATTTCTTCAGGCTCTCGTAGGTCTGCTCCTTATCCCAGGGGCAGCCGTGGTCCGAGCGCAGCTCGGCTATAATGTTGATCAGATCCTCAAATGTGTGCATCGGCTCCTCCTCACGCGTTTTCCTTGT
Source organism: uncultured Clostridium sp. (assembly GCA_900555045.1). GTDB lineage: Bacteria > Bacillota > Clostridia > Lachnospirales > Lachnospiraceae > Enterocloster. Next base: position 8,411 of record USJW01000109.1, read on the forward strand.
TCCGCTTGATCACCTTTAAGCGGGTGAACTCCTCCCGCTCCTTCTCCTCCAGCGCCTCGGAAATATCCTTGGAAAGGGATTCATACTTGGGTATGGTGATGTTTTTAAGGGCGTTTGCCCGCTTCTGCGTCTTTTTGATGCTGTTTGCCAGCCGGTAGGCGGAGTTCTCCACCATGGACAGCTTGATGGTCAGCTCCTTCACCCGCTCAAAGTGGTAGCGGGCCTCGTCTAAGGACTCCGACGTGTTGTAGAAGCCGTAGGTCAGCTGCAGCGGCTTTTTCTCGTGCTGCACCAGCGGGATCTCCGTGCCCATGATGCTCCTGGCCTTGATCAGCACATCCCGCTCCACCGGCACCGAGGCCCCAACCTCCTGGACATAGTTTATGCCCAGCTCAATGTTGGCCTTCTGTAAGGCCGCGTAGGCGGCGCGGAAGGTGGAATCGATCTCCGACTGGATGCCCTTGGCTTCATCGATTAAGCCCATCAGCTCGCGGATCAGGATGTTCCGCTTTTTGTCCATCAGGCCGTAACCCATCCTGGCGAGCACCAGGGAGTTCTTGGCCCGCATCAGATTGCCTTTTGTGGGAAATGTATTTGGATCCATTTACATCACTCCTTCTCACAGGCGCGTCCCGGCATCCCGGGCCTGCGCACCGCCGGTTTACGCCTCACTCTGCTCCTCCGCAGGCACATAGTACTGATCCAGAATCTTGGTGTCGATCCGGTCCAGCTCCTCCCTGGGAAGCATGCGCAAAAGCCGCCAGCCGATCTCAAGCGTCTCTAAAATCGTCCGGTTCTCGTGGGGATCCTGACCCACAAAGTGCTCCTCGAAGGCCTTGCCGAATTCCAGGTACTTTTTGTCCATCTCCGACAGCTCATCCTCGCCGATGACGGAGGCCAGCGCTCTCGCGTCGCCCACCTTGGCGTAGCAGGAGAACAGCTGGTTGGCCACATCCTGGTGATCGCCCCTGGTGTAGCCCTCGCCGATGCCGTCCTTCATCAGACGGGACAGGCTGGGGAGCACGTTGATGGGCGGATAGATGGACTGGCCGTACATCTGGCGGTCCAGCACGATCTGCCCCTCCGTGATGTACCCGGTCAGGTCCGGGATCGGGTGGGTGATGTCGTCGTTTGGCATGGTCAGAATGGGAATCTGGGTCACGGAGCCCGGGCGGCCCGCCACGATTCCGGCTCTCTCGTAGATGGAGGCCAGATCGCTGTACAGGTAGCCGGGGAAGCCCTTACGGGACGGGATCTCGCCCTTGGAGGAGGAGACCTCACGCATGGCCTCGGCGTAGGAGGTCATATCCGTCAGGATGACCAGGATGTGCATCCCCTTCTCGAAGGCCAGGTACTCGGCCAGGGTCAGAACCACCTTGGGGGTGATTAACCGCTCCACCACCGGGTCGTTGGCCAGGTTGATGAACATGGCCACATGCTCGGAAACACCGCTCTCCTCGAAGGTCCTGCGGAAGAAATCCGCCACGTCGTACTTGACGCCCATAGCGCCGAACACGATGGCGAACTGCTCGTCGGAGTCGTCCCCCAGGGACGCCTGCTGAACGATCTGGGCCGCCAGCTGGTCGTGGGGCAGGCCGTTGCCCGAGAAGATGGGTAACTTCTGTCCGCGGATCAGGGTGGTTAAGCCGTCGATGGCGGAGATTCCGGTGCGGATATAGTTTCTGGGGTACTCACGGGTCACCGGGTTTAAGGGCTTGCCGTTCACGTCCAGCTTGATGTCGGAGATAATGTCCCCCAGGCCGTCGATGGGCTCGCCGATGCCGTTGAAGGTGCGCCCCAGCATCTCCTCGGAGACCGCGATCTCCATGGGATGGCCGGTGAGGCGGGTGTGGGTGTTGCGCAGCGCCATGCCCTCGGTGCCCTCGAACACCTGGATGATCGCCTTGTCGCCGTAGATCTCGATGATGCGGCCGATTTTTCTGGTGGTTCCGCCCACGGTCATCTCCACGATCTCGTCGTAGGCAGCCCCCTGAACGCCTTCCAGGACAACCAGAGGGCCATTGATTTCGCTTAAGCCTAAATATTCAATTGCCATTCCTATGTCCTCCCTTACGCGTTGCGCTCCACGACATTCTCGTAGAACTGGTCAATCTGCTTCATATAGTCATCGAACATGTCCAGACGGTCGTTGGGCACGTCGTACTTGATGGAAATAATCTTGTCGAAGATCTTCTCCTCTTTCAGAACCGACATAGGCATGCCCATGCTGATGAGCGCCTTAGACTTCTTATAAAGGTAGAGAATCACTTCCATCATCTTAAACTGCTTGGTAAGCGGCACGCTGGTGTCGTCCTTGTGGAACGCGTTCTGCTGCAAAAAGCCCACGCGGATCACCTTGGCGATCTCCAGTACCAGCTTCTGGTCGTCCGGCAGCACGTCCGCGCCGATCAGCTTCACGATCTCCATCAGGCTGCTCTCCTGGTTCAGAAGGGCCATCAGGCGGTTCCGGTAGTCCACGAACTTCTTGTTCACGTTGTCCGTGTACCAGGGAGCCAGGTCGTTAATGTACTCCGAGTAGCTGGTCAGCCAATGGATGGCCGGGAAATGCCTGGCGTAGGACAGGGATTTGTCCAGTCCCCAGAAGCAGCGCACAAACCGCTTGGTGTTCATGGTCACCGGCTCCGAGAAATCGCCGCCCTGGGGCGACACGGCGCCGATGATGGTGACGGAGCCCTCGGTCTGGTTTAAATTCTGGACCATGCCGGCCCGCTCGTAGAACGCGCTCAGCTTGGAGGCTAAGTACGCCGGGAAGCCCTCCTCTGCGGGCATCTCCTCCAGACGGCCGGACAGCTCTCTGAGCGCCTCGGCCCAGCGGGAGGTGGAATCCGCCATGATGGCCACGTGGTAGCCCATGTCCCGGTAGTACTCCGCCAGCGTCAGTCCGGAGTACAGGCTGGCCTCACGGGCCGCCACCGGCATGTTGGAGGTGTTGGCGATCAGGGTGGTGCGGTCCATTAACGGATTGCCGCTCTTGGGGTCGATTAGCTCCGTGAACTCCTCCAAAACCTGGGTCATCTCGTTTCCGCGCTCGCCGCAGCCGATGTAGATGATCACGTCCGCGTCGGACCACTTGGCGATCTGGTGCTGGGTCATGGTCTTGCCCGTGCCGAAGCCGCCGGGGATGGCCGCCGTGCCGCCCTTGGCCAGCGGGAACATGGTGTCCAGGATACGCTGTCCCGTGATCAGCGGCTTAGTGGCCGGAAAACGCTTGTGAATGGGCCGCGGCACACGGATGGGCCACTTCTGGGTCATGGTCAGCTTCCGGTCCGTGCCGTCCAGCAGCTGGACCGTCACAAGGGGCTCATCGATGGTGTAGGAGCCGTCCCCCACAGCCTCGATTACATAGCCCTCCACATCCGGGGGCACCATCACCTTGTGCAGGATGGCGCGGGTCTCCGGCACCTCGGCGATGATGGTTCCGGGGAACACCCGGTCCCCCTTCTTCACCGTCATGTGGGTCTCCCACTTTTTCTCCGGGTCCAGGCTGTTGACGCTGACGCCGCGGCTGATATAGTGGCCGCCGGTCCTCGCGATCTCGCTTAGGGGCCGCTCGATGCCGTCGAATATGTTGCTCAAAATTCCGGGAGCCAGGGTGACGGACACCGGCGCGCCCGTGCCGGTCACGATCTCGCCAGGCTTAATTCCGCTGGTCTCCTCGTACACCTGGATCGTCGTCTTCTCAGAGGTCAGTCCAATGACTTCGCCCACCAGATTTTCCTTACCAACGTACACCATCTCGTTCATCTGAAATCCCGGATCGCCCAGGATGGAGACGACGGGGCCGTTGATGCCGTAAATCTCACCTGTCTTAGCCACTTTACCTACCTCCCAATTCAAATTTGAACTCATGGCGCGCTTCTTTAAGCTTCGTCTCAAAGGAGTTGTCGATGAGAATATGTTTCGACGGGATTACCGCCCGCGTGCCGCCCATGAAGGAGTACTCGCTGACCTTGATGGTGGCGTTGTGGTGCAGGGCCAGCCGCTGCAGACAGTCCGCGTCGGACGGGTCCATGTAGATAATCAGCTCTTCGTCCCCCGCAAACTCCTTGGCGGCCTTCACCTGGCTCTCAAGGAGGCGCTGGTAGTCCCCGGTGTCCATGAAGTTTTCCAGTTTATCCCTGAGCTCCACAAACAGCTTATCCTTAAGCTCCTCCTGCTTGTGGCTCACTTCGCGCTTCAAATCCAGCTGTGCGATGGACAGGCGCTTGTTCATCTCGCGCTCCAGCTTCTCTGTCTCCATCGCAACCTGCATATCGGCGCGCCGTTTGGCATCAGCGGTGTGCTCCTCAAAGGTCTTCTCGAGAGCCGCCATGTAGTCATCCAGCATCTTGGCGCTCCTGTCCCTGGCGTCCTCCATACAGATATCCTGAAAATGCTTCAGTTTTTCCTCTGTTGTCAAACTCTTCACCTGCTTTCTATGGTCTCAAATCACAGTTTCAATCCAATGGCTTCATTCACATAAGAAGTGATAAAGTTCGGCTTGCGGCCGGTTCCGTGACGGTCCGGGATCTCCACGATCAGCGGCAGCTTGCGCTCCAGCTTCACGTTGTCGATGATCTCCGGAAATTCCCTGCCAAACTTTTCAGTCAGCAGGACAATCCCAATCTCTTTGTCGGCCAGGACTTTATCCAGCTGTTCCTTCAGCTCTTCCCTCTCATGTACGACGGCGCCCTCCACACCGGCCAGCCGCATGCCGGTCAGTGTGTCCACATTATCGCTGATGAGATACATTTTCATAGGATCACAGCTTACCTAAGATCATAAAGGAAATGATCAGACCATACAGGCAGACACCTTCGGCAAGGCCTACGAAGATTAACGATTTACCAAGGATCGTGCTGTCCTCACTGATTGCGCCTAATGCGGCGGAGGCAGCTGCGGACACGGCGATACCGCCGCCTAAGCAGGAGAGCCCGGTGGAGAGAGCTGCGGACAGATAGCCCATGCCGGCTGCGCTTGCGGTGCCGGCGGCCGCCTCAGCGGCGTAGGCGTTTCCGGAGAACATCATCGCCCCCGCGAACACCATGGTACCAAAGAACATGAACAGGTTTACGGCCAGGGCGGTCTTATAGCGGCCCTTGGTCTTCTCCCCCGCTGCAAATGCTCCGAAGGGGATAACAATGCTTAACAACAGTGCAACAACCAGTGTGATTTTTACGATTACGCTCATGACTCATTCTCCTTTTTCCCTAGAATTATTATATGTGATTCATTAAAAATTACTGCTGGCCCGCAGCCTTGCCGTAGGGCTTAAACGCCCGGCCGCTGCCGCGGTAAAACCGGCTGAACAGCTCATAGTATTCCAGACGCAGCACCTGGATGCCCACGATCAGGCCCTCCATGCCGCACACGAACAGGTTTCCGCCGATGACAATTGCCCAGTTAGGGCTTCCTCCCGCCTCGGCGCCCGCTAGCATGAGCACCACCTGCATCATGGCCGCGTGGCTCACCGCGAAGGCGCCCACACGGACGAAGGACAGGGTGTTGGAGAAGTAGCTGAGCAGCACCTCAAACAGCTCGAAAAAGCCCTGGGTGATGAACATTCCGACTCCGCCCTCGATCTTTTCGGCCTTCTTCTCCACGATTGCGGTGAGCGGCTCCTTGAAGAACATCACGAGTAGCGGCACCACAAACATGATCACCAGGATCGCGGTGGCCGGCAGCGCCTTCCCGCTCATATAGAGCACGATGGTGGCCGCCAGCGCAAAGTAGAATACAAGTCCAGCCACGCCGTTGGTGTCAAAATACATCTTCTCAGTGTTGTGATCGCGCCGGCTGTTGATAATGTTTAACACCATGCACATCAGAATAATCAGCATGCCCAGGCCGACGGCCACCACGAACACGGTGTTTAATTTGCCGATAAAGGGCAGGTTGGTCATGGCCTCGGAGGGGCGCAGCCACACGGCGTCGATGATGTCCTCAAACCCGAAGATGCTCCCGAACAGCAGCCCGAAGATGGTGGAGAACACGCCGCAGCAGGAGATAATCCCCGCCAGGCGGACCTTCTTAAAGCGGTACAGGAGATACCCGCCGATCAGCAGGCACAGGCCCTGGCCCGCGTCCCCGAACATGAAGCCGAACAGGAAGGAGTAGGTGATTCCGATCAGGATGGTGGGGTCGATCTCGTTGTAGCAGGGCAGGCCGTACATCTCCACGTACATCTCGAAGGGCTTAAACAGCTTCGGATTCTTCATCTTGGTGGGCGGCTTGCTCATGATGTTGTTGTGATTGTCCTCGATGATGCAGAACGTGTTGTCGTCGTCCTCGATCTCCTTCTGGAACCGCTTGGCATCGCTCTCGGTCATCCAGCCGCACAGAATATAGAAGGTATGGTCGTCGTGCTTGGTGCAGGCCGCCAGCTTTCGGACGTCAAAGTTGGTGGAAAAGGTCCTGATCCGCTCGCAGGAGGCCGTCAAGTCGTCCTTGCGGCTGCTTATGGAGTTCACGATGTCCTGGTCCACCTGGACGATCTGAGCCTCCAGCTCCTTAATCTGGTCCTCCAGGGTGTGCCCGGCCTCGGTGGGCGTGCCGTCGTACTCGTCCGGCAGGAACATGCGCTCAAAGTGCATGGACGCGTAGATGGCGTCGATCTTATCCTCCAGCTTCTCCGGCACAAAGTACACGATCCAGATGTAGTCCGCGTCCTCCTTGCACTTAAAGAGGATGGTGTCGATGGTGTCGTACACGTAGGCGGAAAACTTCTCATAGTACTCTCTGGAGATTCGGCCGAAGCGGAACTTGATGTACTGGAAGCCCAGGATCCGCCTCACATCGTAGTTTAAGCCCGTGAACGGGAGCACCTTGTCCATGGACTCCTGCAGCGCTGCCCGCTGGCTCATCAGGTCGTTCTTCCTCTGCGTGAGCTCCACAAGCTTTTGATCCAGGCTGCGGATGGTGGCGATGGCCTCCTCCAGGGAGACTCTTCGCTCGCTGGCCTCCGGCAGCAGCTGGTGGTAGCTGTCCATCATGGCCTGGGCCTTCTGGAGCTCCTCTTTGTATGGATTCGTCTCAATATAAGGTCTTAAGTCCCTTACCGTCTTAAGCTCCGACAAGGCGTTCTCCAGGTGGATCTCATACCGTGAGAGATAGGTATCGACCACCCGGTCGATATCCGCCTTGGGGCCGGTAATGCTCAAGAACTTCATCTTCTCAATCACTTGTAAACCCCCTTTAACTTATTTTTACGCCGTAGCGGATGCTCTCCAGGGTGGCGATAATCCGCTCGATTTCCCGCTCCTTGAAATAGAGGTAGGAATTCAGAATGGCGATGGAGTACGGTTCATTTCGGCTGGTCAGCATGTAGATCCGGTCATTGATCTCATCCCCCAACGCCTCCAGATCCGGCAGCTCCTCCATGTTGATGTGGGCGTTTCTGCCGTACCAGGTGCCGCCGAGCAGGTTTAACACCTCCTGGGCGCTGCCCGCCTCGACCATATGGCCGATCTGCTCCTTCGACAGGTGCAGGTTTATGGGAATCAAAATCGCGTAGATGTCCGCCGGCGTCAGGTGGTAGTATTTCTTGGCCCGGTAGATCCACTGGAGATTCAGCATATCCATCCGGGTTCCGAAGCACTGGACAATGATCTTTTGCTCACTCTTTTTCAGGTACTTTTTCTTGATCCGCCAGATGCTGCGGAAATAAACCATATCTAACGTGTTCTCACACTCCGGGAGCGACACATGGCCCTTTTGCTGCAGAAGGCTCAGCGGCCCGAAGTACGGGGAACCGCTTAAGTTTGCGATGAATTCGTCCACACTTTTGGACTCGGAGAGGCTGATTAAATCTAAGCTGGAATGCCGCTCAAAGAACTCGCGGAACATGGATAAGTCCTGCTGCTGTCCCCTCCGCCCCACCGCGTTTCTGAGGCAGGTCTTGATGATCCCGATCTCATAGTGTATGAAGTAGAGGTCCAGGAATCTGCGCTGCTTCAAGTTCGCAAACTTGTAGAGCTTCGCGAAGTCCTGGTACTGGGACAGGTTTAACTGCTGCTCGATCATTCCGCGGTGCAGGCTGTCCCCCTCCAAACCCGTGAAGATGTCGGCGTAAGGCTTAAACCTCCGCAGGTACTCCACCGCCTCGGGAACGGATTCAAGCGCCGCCATCTCCGCGAACTGGCTGTCCGTCAAGCGCCATCGCTCCATCGCCTTTACTTTCGTGGCTATACCACTGTAAGTAATCAGGCTTCCCATATCCTCACTCCTTTATCATGGCCTTAAAAAGAGCCTCTGCATACGTTTCATGTTCTTTCTCGTAATTCTCTTCAATCCGCCGGATAAGAGTCCCAGCGTCCGTCTTCTGCTGCTCCAGCTTCCGGTTCATGTCCGCTTCCATTGACTCCTGGACCTTGCGGATCCTCAAGGCCGTCTCGTTCTCCAGCTCTTCGTCGAACGCGGCGGTCTTCTGCTCCATCTCCTTGGCAAACGCCTTTTTGCGCACGTTCGCCTCTTCCATGATGGCACCGGCCGCGGCCTCGATCTCGGAGATCTTGTCAATCACAGTATCCATATCGCTCCTCCTTGATTTTTTGATCGCTTCCACAACAAGATAAGCCCTTTTTATCGCTGCATAAATATAACTTCTTATCACAGTATTACCTTGTATTTAAGCTCATATCATCATACTACTTTTTTTTAAAAAAACCAGGGTAAAATTTACAAAAAATTAATTTTTTAACAATATTTATACGGGG
>USJW01000110.1 GCA_900555045.1 uncultured Clostridium sp.
AAGCTCCGTGGGATGCACAGGGATTTGATTCGGATTGGAATTGCCGGGGAACGGTCATTCAGTACAATTATAGTCATCGCCGCCGTTTCCGGCTGGCCCGGGAACGGTCTCCTCAGGCACGTAGCCGTCCGGCATGCCGTCCACGGTCGGAACCGTCGAGCTCTCTACAGGCGTGGTCTCATCCGGCGGCAGCACCACGCCGGAGGTGTTGCGCAGGATCACCGGCGCATGGCCCTTGTAGGTGGTCTTGTGATCCACTTCCTCGCTGACCGTCTTGCCGTCCTTTATGACCACCTTGTAGGTCACCCAGCGGCTTCCCTGGGTCCCGGCGCTCTTCGTCTTCTCCACGCCCGGCTCCAGCGTCTGGTCCTCCTCGTAGGTGGGCGCGGGCGGATCCAGCGTCTCCACCTTCTCGGAGCGCAGATCCCACTTGACGCCGTCCTCCAGAATCGGGATTCCGTACACGGAGACCGTCATCTTCTGATTGCTGTAGCTGGCCTTGATTCCGATGGCCGCCTTGGAGTTATTGATAAACCGGAAATCCGGCTGGTCGTAGCTGACGGTCGCGTCCTGGCCCGGGGTGATGTAGGAGGGCTCGAAGGTGTGGGAACGCCGGTAGCTGATCTCCAGCCCCGCGCGCACCACCGCGTTGTACAGTGTGGTGGACACCTGGCAGACACCGCCGCCGATCTCCTGGACCACCTCGCCGTTGTTGTAGGCGGCCGCTCCCTTGTATCCCTTGGCCTCGGTCCGCCGTCCCACCACGCCATTGAAGGAGAACTCCTCGCCCGGCTTTATGATGGTGCCGTTGATGGCCTCCGCCGCCAGGCGCACGTTGGTGTTCCGGTTCTTGTTGGCGGTGGTGTTGGTGGTGAAGGTGCTGATGGTCTTGTATTTTTCCTTTGCGGAAGCCTGGGTGATCTCCGGCTGTACCTCGCTTCCGGAGGCCGCAATCTGGGCGTCAAACCGCTTGTCGGCCAACGCCTTTAGGATGTCCGCGGCCAGCTTCTCCTCGTCGATGGCAAAGCCCGCTTTCTCCCCAGCGAACACAAAGCTGTCGCTCTCCTTGTCGTAGCTGTCGATGGATCCGTTCTGAGGGCTCCGGTTCCACTTCGCTGCCGCGGCCTTCGCCTCGGCGGCGGCCGCCTCCTCAAAGCCGTCGGTGTCCAGCGTGTAGCTCTCCTTCGGCTCGCCGGAGTAAATCTCGCCCAGCAGTCCGTCCACCCGGGCCGCCATCAAATCGGTTACCTGGTAGGACTCCTCGCCGTAGGTGACGCTCATATTCCAGGGGTATTTCTTGAGGATCGCGTTTCGCGCCTCCTCCCTCGACATCCCCGTGATGTCCACTCCGTCCACGGACACCGCCTTCGTCATCTCCGCTTCCGTGGTCTGGGTCTCCGTAGTCTCTGTCTTGTCGTCCCCGGAGGTCTTGGCCGTCTTTACCATAAATACCACCGCGGTGATCAGGATCAGCAGGATGACGCCGCCGATGGCGATCTTGCCGTAATCCGGGCCCTTCCTGCGGTGGTGGGAGCTGTTCCTCCTGGCCGTGTTCATGGCGTTGCTGCGCCCGGCCTGGCCGGATCTTCCCGCCTGGGAGCGGCCTCTGCTGCCGGAAGAGCTGCGCCCGGCGGAGGAAGAGCTGCGCCCGCTTGATCTCGCAGAGCCTCTGGACGAAGCTCCTGTGCCTCTATCGCTTCCTCTGGCGCGGCTTCTGCCGGCAGAGCCTTTTTTTCTGTATTCATTCTCTAATTGATTCATCGTTATCACCTGTTATAAATTCTATTTCAGTGCTTCCCTTTTTGAGTCCAGCTTGTAGTATACCATACTTTATCGGAAATGGAACCGCCTTTTTGCATTTTTTCAAACCAAATTTACTTATTATGAAAAACATGTTACTATAGTATTACGAAACTATTTCACGAGGTGATTTTCATGGGTTTTGTCGATTTACATGTACATTCTAACGCCTCCGATGGCTCCCTTTCCCCGTCGGAGGTGGTTTCTTTAGCCGCCCGCGCGGGGCTTAGCGCGATCGCCCTCACGGACCACGACACGGTGGACGGAATCGGGCAGGCCGCCGCCGCGGCAAAGACAGAAGGGATCCGCCTGATCCCCGGAATCGAGATCTCCAGCATGTACGAGGGCACGGAAATTCATATCCTGGGGCTCTTCGTCAATCCCGGCGAGCCGTCCCTCGGAGGGATACTGGAAAAATTCAGGGTCATACGGGACAACCGCAACCGCTTCATGCTGGAGCGCCTGGCCGCGGACGGGATGACCTTCACAAACGACCAGCTCACCGGCGGGAACCCGGACACGGTGATCACCCGCGCCCACGTGGCCAGGGCCCTGGTGAGCGCCGGCTACGCCTCCTCCATGGACCAGGCGTTCAAGCGCTTTCTCAAGTACGGCGGAAAATACTGCCCCTACAAGGAGTCTCCCCCGCCTGAGACCGCGGTGGAGGCGCTCCTAAAGAACGGCGCCTTCGTGTCCCTGGCCCACCCCTACCAGTACAAGCTGGGGGATCAGGGGATCCGCCGCCTGGTCACTCAGATGAAGGAGATGGGGATGCAGGGCCTGGAGGTGTACCACTCCTCCCACAACCAGTACGAGAGCGGAAAGCTCCAGGTGCTGGCCAAGGAGCTGGGGCTCTTGCCCACCGGCGGCTCGGACTTCCACGGCGCCAACAAGCCGGACATCAACATCGGAACCGGCAGGGGCGGCTTAAGAGTCTCCTCCCTGCTCTTAGACGACATCGACCGGAGCCGCGGCGGGGTTTAAGCGCTCTAAATGCCCCGTTCCTTGTGGGTTGTGATCTCCCGGCCGCCCTTCTGGCTGTAATTTTTATGAATATTTATAATTGTGCTTTGCCGCCGCCTCTGCTATAATGAAGCCGTCAAACGATCAACAGGCACCGGTCCCCGGACCGGCACAATCAAACAAGGAGGATTCGCCATGAAAGTTCAAAATATTTCGGATGTGGAGAAGTTTTTCAAGGTAATCGACGAATGCAAGGGCACCGTGGAGCTGGTTTCCCCGGAAGGCGACCGCATCAACCTGAAATCCAAGCTCACCCAGTATCTGTCTATGGCCACTATTTTCTCCAACGGATATATCAAAGAATTAGACCTGGTTGCACACGACAGGGAAGACATCGAACGTTTAATTAAATACATGTATCAGGGAGAATAATCGCGCCGCGAAAAAAGCTGCAGCCGCAGATCCAAAGCAAAGGACCTGCGGCTGTCTTTTTTTGCCGCATACGCCAGGCCCGGCGGTGCGGCCCGCACGCCATACTGTCTCCCCAGTCTCCCATCACATTTTAACGCAGTCGTCCGCAGACCGCGAATCCCCGGGCAGACCGGCGGAGGCGGTCTCCTCCTTCGCCTTCAGCCTGGCGTGGACCGCCTCCCGCAGGAGCGCGTAGAGCACGGAGCACAGCGGGATAAACAGCAGCATCCCCACCACGCCCATCATGCTGCCGCCGACGGTGACCGCCACCAGCACCCAGATGGACGGGAGCCCCACGGAGCCGCCCACCACATGGGGGTAGATCAGGTTTCCCTCGATCTGCTGCAGCACGAAAAACGTGACCGTGAAGATCAGGGCGTCCATGGGTTTCACCATCAGCATCAGGAACACGCCGATTCCCAGGCCCACAAATGCGCCGAAGATGGGGATGAGCGCCGTGAACGCGATGAGCACGCCGATTAACAGGGCGTAGGGCAGGCGCAAAATGGACATCGCGATGAAAAACATGGTCCCGAGGATCACCGCCTCCACGCACTGCCCCGTGAGGAAGCTGGAGAAGGTGCGCTCCGACAGGCGGGCAATGTACACGGTCCGCTCCACAGCCTGCCTCGGCAAAAAAGCGGCCAGAAGGGCTGTGAACTGCCTCCCCAGCGTCTCCTTCTGCATCAGGATGTAGGCCGCGAAGATAAAGCCGATGGCGAAGGTGGACACGCCGTTGACAATGGAGACCGCCGCGGAGAAGGTGGTGCTCAGCATCGTGCCCGCGCCGTTCTTCAGGAACTCCACCGTGTCCTTGAGGATCTGGTCCCAGTCCATCTCCATGCTGTTTACGAATTCCAGAATTTGGGGATTCCTTGCAAACAGCCGCTCCGCCTCCTGCTGCACGCCCGTGAAGAAGGCCGGCACGCTCTTCTGCAGGGTTCCGAAGGTGCGAAACAGCTCCGGCGCCACCACGAAGGTCACCAAAAACAGCACGCCCGCCACCGCCAGCATGGCGAGCACCATGGCGACCGGGCGCTTCAGCTTCTCCAAGCGGCCCCGCCAGGTGAGGTGGCGCTCGATATTGCGCATGGGCACGTTGAGCACAAAGGCGATGGCCGCGCCCAGCACGAAGGGGGAGGCGATGTGAAACAGGCTTCCTAAAAGTCCCAGGAGCTTCCGGTAATTGACGCCCGCCACCATGACCACCACGGTGAACACCACCAGCCATCTGAGCTTCTTGATTGTATCGCGATTTAATTCCATAGCTATCTCTTATACTCTCCTCTTAATCTGCTTTCCCAAGCTTCCCGGCCTCCGACAAAAACGCGTCCCGTATCTGCGCCTCACCGGCCTTAAAGGTTCCCTGGGCCATGAGCGCGCTTCCGCCTCCCCGCCCTAAAAGCGATCCGTTTAACGCCTTGCTGAGGGCGCGCATATCGGCCCGGCTGCTTCCCAGGGCGTAGGAATACTCGTCTTCCGACCCGGAGCACACCAGCACCACGCTGCCCTTGTTCTGCTCATATAAAAGCGTGCACAGCTGCCGCAGGCGGATGGGCGCAAGGCCCTCCTCGAAGCAGAGGAGCGGCTCATCGCTGTCCGGCCGGGCGGCGGTCTTCAGCGCGAACACCTGCTGGTAGAGCCCGCCGATGACCATGTCCTTCTCCTGGCTGTCCGCTTTGAGCTTTTCCACCGCGTCCCCGATGGCCTCCGGCTTGGCGGAGAGCAGGTTGGAGATTCTGGTGCAGGCGGCGATCCGGCGGCGGTAGTCGGCCAGGGCCCTCCGGCCGCACAGCATGGAGATCCGTACGCCGCCCTTGTAGTGGATCATTCCGGTCACCTTAATGATACCCACTTCCCCGGTGGTTGAGACATGGGTGCCGCAGCAGGCGCAGGTGTCCCCTCCCGGGATGTCGATGATGCGCACCTCCCCGCTCAGCTCCTTCTTGCTGCGGTAGTCCAGGCCCGCCAGCTCCTCAGCGCTCGGGAAGCGCTCCTCAACCGGCACATCGGCGTAGACCACCTGGTTTGCCAGATCCTCGATCTCCTCCACCTGCTCTGCGGTGAGAAGGCCGTTAAAATCCACGGTCACCTCGTCCGTCCCCATGTGGAAGCCCACGTTGTCGTAGCCGTAGCGGCGGTGGATCAGGCCGGAGAAAATGTGCTCCCCGGTGTGGTGCTGCATGTTGTCGTAGCGCTTCTGCCAGTCGATGATCCCCTCCACCAGACTTCCGGGCTCAATGGGGGCCGCCGCCTGGTGCCAGACCACCCCGTCCTTCTCCCGGACCGAGAGGATCGCCACGCCCCCCAAGGTGCCGGTATCCGAGGGCTGTCCGCCCCCCTCCGGGTAAAAGCCGGTCTGGTTTAGCGCCAGAAGCCACGTGCCGTCCGGCCCCTCCTTGCACTCCTCCACTGTGCACATAAACGATTTGACATATGGAAACTGATAGTACAGACGTGTTTTGTCCATGAATAATGCTCCTTTTGTACATTTGATACGTTTCCTTATTATATCATGGCTGGCAGGCCTGTACCAATTAAATCTTTCGAAATTTTTTTCAAAAAGATAGAAACTATGGCAAGCTGCGGTTCATATGATGCAGTGTAATCAAACATTGATGTTGGAGGAACTTAATATGAGTGATGTAGCGGCAACGAACTGCGGTTGTGATTGTGGATGTGGGTGTGGAACCGGTGGAAGCGGAAGCGGATGCAATATCATCTTCCTGATCCTTATCCTGTGCTGCTGCTGTGGCAACGGCGGTGGCTTTGAACATAACAACTGCGGATGCGGCGGCGGTGGATTCGATATCTGCTGGATTCTGATTCTCCTCTGCTGCTGCGGCGGCGGCATGGGCGGCTTCTGCTGCTAATGTCCTGCCCGAGCGCACGGCGCTCTCCCTGAGAAAGCGGCGGTTCTTCCGCCGCCTTCCTCAAACGGCACGTCATCGACAAGGGCTGGTTTCCGCGCAGGAAAGCAGCCCTTTCGCGCCGTACAGACAGAGGGGCGTGAGTGCGCCCCTGCCACTACGGCCCTGTCACTGCGGCCCTTCCGCTACGGCCCTTCCGCTACGGCCCGCTGCCGCGGCCCTTTCTCTGTCCCCCCTTCTGTCCCGGCTGCGAGCGGCCCTTTGTGCCGCCCCCTCTCCTTGCCTGCCTGCGGACCGCGCACTCGTCGTCGATCTCATACACCGTATTCTCCTCTATCACTAACCTGCACCACATGGCATGTTCATCTCCTCTTGTCCGTTTTCGCAAAGGCGGTCCAAAACAGTCCCGCCATACCATAATATATGCCCCGATCCCTATATTGCTTACTTTTTCCTCCGGGCCCGCATGTTTTCGGCCCCCGGATCATATATTGGAAGCAAAGGATCTTGAAAGGCCGGTGGCATAATTATGAACCCATCTGATCACTATAAACTCACCGATCTCGACTACCTGGTGGGCGATCACCACCTGCAGATGATGAAGGCGGCGCTGCCGTTTCTAAACGTACCGGAGCAAAGGGCCATCTCGCTGATGGTTAAATTTCAGGAGCTAAAGCGCACCTACGATCTGTTCGCAGACGAGGAGGTGGCCACCATGGGCATCTGCTCGGTAGATCACCCGGCGAATACCGGCTCCATCCGGGATATGTTAAACGCGATCCGCCCCTACGGGAACCCCTCGGAGTGCGAGATGATCGACATGGCCCAGAGCCTCATGGAGGGCCAGACCCCCATGGACCAGCTGATGCGCCTGTTAAGCCCGGAGCAGCAGTCCCGCTTCGAGACGGTCCAGATGCTCATGCAGGCGCTACAGACCATGACCTGACGCCCCGCTCTCCCTCGCGTCGGCTCTCTAAAAAACAAGAAAGGAATTACATAACCTATGGATGATTGGAAAAAAGATCCCAGACTTCGGATGATGAACCCGGAGAAGGTCCGGCTCTTGGAGCACTTTGCAGACCGGATCAGGCACACGGAGAAGAACCAGATGCTGGAGGCCTTCATGGCCATGAATCTGGAAGCCAAGCAGCGCGGGCTGCAATTTAACGACAAGGAGACGGACCTGATCGCAGGCATCCTCACCTCCGAGATGGTCCCGGCTGACAAGAAAAAACTGGATATGCTCAAAATGCTGTCAAAAAAACTGGCAGGGCCGCGCTGAGACAGCGCTCCCTGCCAGACGGCATCTGCCGCGTTCTGCTACTGCTGAGGGTTGACCAGGGAGGCATCGATCTCCTGGTAGCCCTCGGTGGACGGCAGCGTCACCTCCACCGTCTTTCCCGGCTCGTTAATCGTCGCCGCCATCTCCATCTTTAACCCGATGGTCTCTCCCTGCATTGTCATCTCCATATCCATGACCATGTTCATGGCCGTGTAGTATCCCTGCTTGTTTACGGTCAGGTCGCCGTCCGCGGATTTGATCGTGATCTGCGTCGCGTCCATCCCCGGCATCGCCTGGCCCATAGACTCCATCACATCCTTCAAGTAGGTGTCCATCTTCGCCGGATCCACGCTGAAGGTCAGGATCGTGTTGTCCCCTTCCTTCTTGGCCTGAATGTCCTTCATGTACTCTGCCTCTAAGGCACCGTTCTCGGTGTACTGCTTCACCTGCTTCATGATCTGGTCCATGTCCATGGCGTACTTGATCTTCTGCCCCATCATGTCCATGTAGTAGTACCCGTCGGTGTAGAACATGCTGGTCGCAATGTTCTGCCCCATTAAGGAGGTGGTTCCGCTCGCCACATACTTCATCTGATCCGTGTTGATGTCCGCCATCTGAATCCCGATGTCCATGGAGATGTCAACCGACTGCTCCCCCTGGGTCATGGTCATCTTCATCACGGAGGTCATATCCATGCCGGACAGCTCCTGATTCTTCTTGACAGCCTCGGTGTACAGCTCTTTCGGGTCCTTCTTGGCACAGCCCGCCACCGATAACGCCAGAATCGCGCTCATCGCCAGCACTGCGGCCCGCTTCAAACTTTTTCTCATCTTAGCTCCTCCAATAATCAAATTTTTAACCAGCGTTTACCCTTCTATCGTAATCGATCCCTCTTCTTTAATCAATTGACTTTTTCTTAACAAACTCTTAGGATTTCCGGACCCGCAAAAAGAAGCCGCTCACTGTAGCTGGCTCAAGTCCTGGGCGATCACGATCCGGGACTGGTCCGTGACGGACATCACCAGCTCCTTGGCCCGCTCCTCGGGAAGGCGGATGCAGCCCGCGGACCCGTTGTCCGGGTTGGCGGTAAAGCAGTGGAGGAAAATCGCCGAGCCCATCCCCGGGACGCACTCCTCGTTGTAGCTTAGGGCCAGCGCGTAATTGTACACCGGGTAGGCCGCGGCCAGATTCTCCGCGGAGTTCCAGTCCTTCGCCGTCCCGGCGGTGTTCACCAGCCGGTTGTAGTGGGCGCTCTGCGGGTCATCCACCCAGAAATCCCCCTGAATGATCCGGTGGTACGGGAGCACCGCACCCGGATCCTCCTTCAGGCCGAAGGGCATGGTGAAGCGGTAGGTACCTGCCGGCGTCTTTCCGTCCCCCTCCCGCTTTTCCTGTGTGATCCCGTTGCGGCCCACGATGCCGGCCTCCGTCCAGGAGAGCGTCCACTTGCCCTCGCTGTCCTTTTTATAGTAGGAGACATCCGCGTTGCAGCCGCCGGTTCCCACGACCACCACCAGCTGGTCCGCCAGGGAGGCCGCCTCCAGATTTTCCGGGATGATCACGCCGTCCTGCACCGGGGCGTTTAAGCGCTCCTTAGCCGCCACCCCAGGGCCGCCGCTCTCCTCCGGGGCCGTTTTCGCCATGCCGGCCGCAAAGCTGGTGCCGCAAAGGCAGACCGCCGCAAGTGCGGCTGCCGCCAGAAATCCATAAACCTTTTTATTCATCTCTTGTCACCTCGTTCTCGTCTATTCCCTGCTATTATACCGTCGATCCCTGAGGGAGTATATTTCTTTTTTCTTACATTTTTTCCAGCAAGGCATGCCGCGGGCGAAAAAAGCCGCTGTGCCGGAATCATCTCCCGTCGCACAGCGGCTTCCCTATTTCTATGACATTATTTGCACACAATATTGATAATCCGGCCCGGAACGTAGATCTCCTTCACCACATTCCCGGTCAGCTTGTCGGCCACAGCCGCTCTTCCGGCTGCGATGGCCTCGTCCTTCGCGATGTCCGCGGGAACGTTGATCACGGCTCTGGTCTTTCCGTTGACCTGGACAGCCACCTCGATCTCGTCCTCCTTCATGGCCTCCTCATCGAACTCCGGCCACTGGGCGTGGAACACGCTGTCCGTTCCGCCTAACTGCTCCCACAGCTCCTCGCCGATGTGGGGCGCGAAGGGCGCGAGCAGGATCACAAAGGTCTTTAGGGTCTCCTTGTCGATTCCGCCCTCCTTCTTGGCAATCTCGATCAGCTTGTTGTTGTGCTCCATGAATCCGGAGATCACGGTGTTTAAGCTGAACTGGTTGAAGCGCTGCTCGATGTCGTAGACCAGCTTGTGGCGCTCCCGGAGCATCTCCTTGGTCGCCTCCACATTCTTGTCCTTGTTCTCCATCACCAGGTTCCAGAAGCGGTTTAAGAAGCGGGAAACGCCCTCGATGCCGCGGTCGTCCCACTCCGCATCTAACTCCGGCGGTCCCACGAACAGCTCGTAGAGACGCAGGGAGTCGCAGCCGTAGTCGCGCACCAGATCGTCCGGGGATACCACGTTGCCCTTGGACTTGCTCATCTTGATGCCGTTCTTGCCGGTGATCATGCCCTGGTTGAACAGCTTCTTGAAGGGCTCGTCAAAGTCGATCACGCCGATATCGCACAGGAACTTGGTGTAGAACCGGGAGTACAGGAGATGCAGCACCGCGTGCTCCACGCCGCCGATATACATGTCCACAGGCAGATACTTGTCCGCCTTCTCCCTGGAAACCAGCTCCTTGTCGTTGTGGCTGTCCACGTAGCGCAGGAAGTACCAGGAGGAACCGGCCCACTGGGGCATGGTGTTGGTCTCGCGCTTTGCGGGCGCTCCGCAGACCGGGCAGGTGGTGTTCACCCACTCGTCGATGGCAGCGAGCGGTGACTCTCCGGTGCCGGTGGGCTGATAGCTCTCCACCTCCGGAAGCCGTAAGGGCAGCTGATCCTCGGGTACCGGCACGCAGCCGCACTTCGGGCAGTGGATGATCGGGATGGGCTCGCCCCAGTAGCGCTGGCGGGAGAATACCCAGTCGCGCAGCTTGTAGTTGACGGTCTTGCGCCCAAAGCCCTTCTCCTCGATCATGTGGGGGGCTTCCTTCTTGAGCACGGAGGACTCCATGCCGTTCCACTCGCCGGAGTTGATCATGGTGCCGTTTGCCTCGGTGTAGGCCTCGGTCATGTTCTCGATCTCCTTGCCGTCCTTGGCGATTACCTGCACGATGGGCAGGCCGAACTTCTTGGCGAACTCAAAGTCGCGGTCGTCGTGGGCGGGCACGCACATGATGGCGCCGGTGCCGTAGTCGGCCAGCACGTAGTCGGACAGCCAGATGGGCGTCTTGGCGCCGTTTAAGGGGTTGATGGCGTAGCTGCCGGTGAACACGCCGGTCTTGTCCTTGGCCTGCATGCGGTCCACGTTGGAGCGCATGGAAGCGTCGAAGATATACTGCTCAACCGCCTCGCGGGTCTCGTCGGTGGCCAGGCTCTTTGCCAGAGCGTGCTCCGGGGCCAGCACCATGAAGGTGGCGCCGTAGAGCGTGTCGGGGCGGGTAGTGTAGACGGTGATCTTCTCGTCCCTGCCGTCGATGGGGAAATCCACCTCCGCGCCGTAGGACTTGCCGATCCAGTCGGTCTGCATCTTCTTAACCTTCTCCGGCCAGTCCAGCTTGTCCAGGTCGTTTAACAGGCGCTCCGCGTACGCGGTGATCTTTAACATCCACTGGCGCAGATTCTTCTTGGTCACCGTGGTTCCGCAGCGCTCGCAGCAACCGTTGACCACTTCCTCGTTGGCCAGGCCGGTCTTACAGGACGGACACCAGTTGATGGGGAACTCCTTCTCGTAGGCCAGGCCCTTCTTGAACATCTGCACGAAGATCCACTGAGTCCACTTGTAGAACTCGGGATCCGTGGTGTTCACCTCCATATCCCAGTCGTAGATGGCCGCGATCTGCTTGATCTGGCGCTTGATATTTTTGATGTTCGCCTCCGTGGACTTTGCCGGATGCACGCCCATCTTGATGGCGTAGTTCTCAGCCGGCAGGCCGAAGGCGTCCCAGCCCATGGGGTGGATCACATATTTGCCCTTTAACAGCTGGTATCTGCTCCAGACATCGGAGATCACGTAGCCTCTCCAGTGGCCCACATGCAGGCCGCTGCCGGAGGGGTACGGGAACATGTCCAGGCAGTAGTATTTCTCTTTCTTGCCATCGTTGACATTGATGGGCTTCTTCTCCCAGTTCTCACGCCACTTTTTCTCGATGGCGCTGTGGTTGTACGATGTAGCCATAGCTTGATTCCTCCATTGTTCTTGCTCTTGTACATTGATTGGGGCGCGGTTTGCGGCCCATTGCATTCAAAAAAGCCCCTACGCCCCTATTGCTAGAGACGCGGGGCCGGATGTCCTCGCGCGGTACCACTCTGGTTCATGCGCCTCATGGGCACATGCGCTCGTTTCCTTGTATAACGGTCAGGGGCCGGCTTCTCTTACACAGGCGAAACGCCCTTCGGAAAAGCTACTCAGGGGCCAGTTCAGCAAATCTCCGCCTCCGGCTCGCACCACCCGCCGGCTCTCTGAACGCTTCGACACGCCTACTATTCCCCATCTCAGTATTTGCGCTGACTATAAATTTAGCATATTTGCCGCAGAGTGTCAATGTGTTTGGGGCGGAAAGTTTGCTAAAAATCCCCGGTCAGCCCTTTCCTTCCATCTTCCTATGGTAAATCAGGAAGGAGTAGACGGACGGAATCAGGGCCATCACAATCATTATGCCGAAGAACAGGTGGTTCCACCCCGCGATCCCGCAGACCACCAGGGCCGCGCCGCCCACGGTCCAGACGTAGCCGGCCAGGCGGTGGGTCCTGGTCCAGTTGTCCTCGTCCGCCAGCGTCCACGGCAGCTTGATTCCCATGGAATAGTTCTGTCTGCACTTGGGGAAATAGTTGCCCATGACCATGCAGAGTATGCCGATGGGGACGGTGGCGAACAGTCTCACGTTCAGCTTCACCCCCACGCCCGAGAGCATGATGACCGCCTGCATGAGGATGGCCAGAACCACGACGAACCAGCGGGTGATCTGCCGCAGCTCCTTGGAGCGGGCGATGTTGGCCCGCTTGGGATCCGCCCAGATGCTGATATTGACCATCACCGCCATAAATACCATGAACAGCGGGATGCCAAAGCCGGCCATCAGCTTGCTGGAGTAGCCGTTGACCTCCCCCGCCGCGTTCCAGTGGGTGGGAACCTGCTCCGGCAGGCGGCTGTAGAATACCAGGGTGATGAGAAAGGGCACCAGGGTCATCCCCCAGTAGACATAGTCGGAAAATTTCATCGCCCTCAAAAGTTCCTTAATCCTCTTCATGGTGTTTTTCCTCCTCCATCAAGCTCTGAATCCACGCCAGCACTTCCTCGAACACGCTGAGATTCAGCTCATAGTAAATATATTTGCCGGATTTTTTGTCCTCAATCAGTCCGGCGTTCTTTAAAATCGACAGGTGGTGCGAGATCGTCGCACCGGTCGTGTCAAAATGGGAGACAATCTCCCCCGCCGTCAGGTTCTTCTGTTTTAACAGCGTGAGGATCTCCCTGCGCGTCGGATCGGACAGCGCTTTAAATGTCTCGGCGAAAGCCATCGGCCAGGCCCCCTTTTCATGCCGTCTCTATTCATTTAGATATTTTTCTAAATGTCTAAATGTATTGTAAAGCAAACGGGTGCAGCTGTCAAGAAAAAAATAGCGGGCCGGAAAACGGATTGCTCCGTCTCCGGCCCGCAGGCACGGTCCGCCGTCATGGGCGGCGTTCCAGGTTTTACAGCATTTTCTTCATCTCGTCCGCGACGAACTGTACCTTGGTCCCGATGATCACCTGAACGGCGGTCTTGCTGGGTCTCATGATACCGGCCACGCCGGCGGATTTGATCTTCTTCTCGTCGACCTTCGTGTAGTCCTTGATCTCCATTCTCAGTCTTGTGATACAGTTGTCTAAGGAGGTCACGTTCTCCTTGCCGCCCAGTCCCTCCAGGACGATGGCAGCCACCTTGGTGAAGTCGTCGTTCGCCAGAACCACGGACATCTCGGACTCCAGATCGTCGTCCTCACGGCCAGGGGTCTTTAAGTTGAACTTGGTGATGGCAAAGCGGAAAATCACGTAGTAGAGCACCGCCACCACAACGCCCTCAATCAACAGCATGTAGGGCTGATGGGCCATGGGCAGTCTGCTGCTCAGGAAGAAATCTACAAAGCCGGCGCTGAAGCCGAAGCCGGCGGTCCAACCGAAGAATGCGGTGGCAGCCACCACGATACCGGTTAAGATTGCGTGCACCAGGTATAATCCGGGAGCCAGGAACATGAAGGAGAATTCCAGGGGCTCGGTTACGCCGGTGAAGAAGGAGGAGAAAGCGCCGGCCAAAAGAAGGCCGTATGCGATTTTCTTGCGTCCCGGCTTAGCAGTCTGGTACATTGCAAGAGCTGCTGCGGGAAGTCCAAACATCATAACCGGGAAGAATCCGGCCTGGTACATACCTACGCGGTAGTTTCCTACAACGCCGCCCACTGCCAACAGCTCCTCGGTGGGATGCCAGAAGTTTCCGATGTCGTTGATGCCAGCCAGGTTCTGCCAGAACACCTGATTTAAGGCGTGATGCAGTCCGGTGGGGATCAGCAGACGGTTGAAGAATGCGTAGAGTCCGGCGCCGATGGGGCCCAGATCCTTGATCGCCATGCCCAGTCCTACCAGTCCGGCGTAAACCACCGGCCAGATCACGAACAGGATTGCGGATACGATCAGCATTGCAACGGAGGTAACGATTGCCACGCAGCGCTTGCCGCTGAAGAAGGACAGCGCATCCGGGAGCTTTGTCTTGCTGAACTTATTGTAGCAGGTAGCGGCAACCAGACCGGAGATAATACCGGTGAACGCGTTCTTGATCGCGTCGAATGCCAGCTTCTGATCCTGATGGTCGCGTGCGAACACGGCCACTGCACTCAGATCACCCTCAGGCTTTAAGCCCTTTAACATAACCACAACGTCTGTGCTCAAGAGCGTGGTCACAACCAGGAACGCCACCAGGCCTGACAGAGCTGCCGCTCCGTCCTGCTCCTTTGCCATTCCCACAGCCACACCGATGGCGAACAGGTATGGAAGATTGTCGATGATTGAGCTTCCTGCTTTGATTAAGAATGCGGCCAACTGATTGTCAGCGCCCCATCCATACGGGTCGATCCAGTAACCGATACCCATCAGTACGGCTGCCGCAGGCAGTACCGCCACCGGAAGCATCAAGGATTTACCCAGCTTCTGCAAATACTTCATCATAACGAAATCCCCTTTCTTTTTTGCGCCCCTCATGGGAGCTATTTATCCAAACCCGCGGGCTCGCGGGCCGAATTCAAATGATTGGTAGCTTAACCCGGCTGCTCCATCTGAGCCATCACCCGGCAAATCTGCTCCATGGCGGCCTCCTCGTCCGGACCCTCCGCCTGGAATGTAATCTCATCGCCCGCAAGGCAGCCCAAGGACAGAATCGCAATCACGTCCTTGCCGTCCACCTCCTGGCCGTTTCCGCTTATGGTGACAACACACGCAAAATCCTTGAGCGCCATCATTAGCTGCGCCGCCGGTCTGGCGTGAAGCCCCATCGGATCCGTGAGCACAAAACTCTTTTTCAGCATGCTGCCCTCCCGTCCGGTTGCGCGGTCAGTTTAACTCGATGATGGTGTCACCCTCCTGCACATCCATGCCGGTCTTGCACACCATATCCGGGAAATTGGGCGTGTTGCACACGATCACAGGGGTCACCACGTCGTAGCCGGCAGCTTTAATCTTCTCCATGTCGAAGTCCAGAAGCGGCGTTCCCTTTTTCACCCGCTCGCCCGCGTTAATCAGGGCGGTAAAGTGCTCCCCTTTGAGCTCCACCGTGTCCAAGCCGATGTGGATGATCAGCTCCACGCCGTTGTCGCCCTGCATGCTGATGGCGTGTTTGGTGTCGAACACCATGGTCACAATGCCGTCCACGGGAGCCACAACGCGGCCCTTCTCCGGGATGATGGCCACGCCCTTGCCCAGGATCTCCTGGCTGAAGGTGGGGTCATTCACCTGGCTCATGGGAATGGCTTTTCCGCACACCGGCGCGCCGATTACATCCTTCTCTTTTCCTCCGAACAAACCTTTTAAACCTTTGAACATCTATGATTTCCCCTTTCTTTTTTCCGCTACCGTGTGCGGATTCTCTTGATATGCAGCGCGAGATACGCCGCTTCTTCCTCTGTCATTCTGTGCCCGTACTTCTGTCTCACCAGGGCCTGCACTTTCTCGCTGCAGGCGTACTCCTCCGGGTACATCTTGGCGATCATCTGCTGGAAATCCGGATTGTCCGACTCCATGTGCTCGCCGGTGAACACCCGCTGGGCCAGGAAACGCAGGTGGGTGACAAACCGCTCATAGCTCAGGGACTCCTCATCCATCTGGATGTTAAAGTACTCCTTCACCACCTCGGTCACCTGCTGGATCAGATTGGTAATGTCTATGGTGTCCCGCATCGGGGCATCATATTCCGCATTGACGATGTGGAGAGCGATGGAGGCCGCCTCGTCCACCGGGAGCCGCACGCCCAAATCCCTGCGGATCATGGCGATGGCGTACTCTCCGATCAGGTACTCCGCGTGATAAAAGCTCTTCACCTCGTGGATCAGCGGGTTGGAAAACATCATCCGCTGTTTAAACCGCTCCAGCGCGAAATTGATATGGTCTGTCAGCGTGATGTACACATTCGGGTTGATCGGCCGGTTTAGCACGCTCTTGGCATAGCTGATGATCTCCGCGGACACCTGGATATGCTCCATCGGCAGGTTCACTACCAATTCCTTGAACTTATCCAGCGATGTCTGGCTCTCCAGCCGGAAAATCTTTTCCACCTTGGATTCATCCACCATCATGCCTTCCCTGGCCTTGAACCCGACTCCCCTCCCCATGACGACGACCTCTCTTCCGTCCTCGTCGTGGGTGCTAATCACATTGTTATTGATAATCTTGTCAATCTTCATGCCGCTTCTGCCTGTCAATGGGTCCTGCAAATTACCTACCCCCTTTTGAGCCCACAGCGCCGCCCGAACGCGCCCGGAAATTGTCCCGCCACAGCCGGTAAAGCCCCTGCGGTCAGTGGCCGGCCGCAGAACTGCCTGTTGAAACAAAAAAACCAACTTTGCCAAAGAGAAGGTAAGATTAGTCCATCTCCTTTACAAAATTGGTTTTGCCTGCCGTACAGTAACAAT
>USJW01000111.1 GCA_900555045.1 uncultured Clostridium sp.
TTTTTTTTTTTTTTTTTAATGATACGGCGACCACCGAGATCTACACTCTTTCCCTACACGACGCTCTTCCGATCTGAGCGGAGGGCCGCGGGGGCGGCAGGGCGGCGGAAGCGCCCCAGGGAGCGCCGGGCCGCGTGCCCGCTGCGGCGGCTAACCCCAACCCCAAGCCCGGCGACGGGATGGTGAGTGAGAAGCGCCCGGACGGGGCGAAGTGTGTGGCGCTGACCTTTGACGACGGGCCGAACAAGGAGTGCACCAAGGACCTGCTAGACGGGCTGAAGGCCAGGGGGGCCAAGGCCACGTTCTTCCTGATGGGGGAGAATATCCCGGGCAACGAGGACCTGGTGCGGCGCATGAAGGAGGAGGGCCATCTGATCGGCAATCACAGCTACCGCCATATCCAGCTGACGAAGGCCGGGTCCAAGGCGGTGTGCGACGCGGTGGACCAGACCAGCCGGATGATCGAGGAGATCACGGGGGAGCGGCCCCAGTATCTGCGCCCGCCCTACGGGGACTGGAACGAGGACCTGGAGTGCAAGGTGGACATGACCACCGTGCTGTGGTCCGTGGACTCCCTGGACTGGAAGCTGCAGAACCGGCAGAAAATCGTGAAGCGCGTCTTGAAAGATGTGAAGGATGGGGATATTATATTGATGCACGATATTTTCCCTACTTCCGTGGAGGCGGCACTGGAAATCATTGACACGCTGTCGGGGCAGGGATATACTTTTGTTACGGTTGATGAGGTGCTGATTGACTGATTTGTGGCAGGGTGAACGCCCTGGCGGTAAAGATGAATACACAGGAGGGCGCGGGCTATGGCGGCGGAGGAAAACAAAAAATTTTCGCAGGATTTACAGGATAAGGCGGAGTTTCAGAATATTTATTTCATGCATCTGCTGTTCCGGGAGAAGCCGGAGCAGCCGGACATCCAGACTATCCGGGCGGCTCTCACCGAGCGGTTCGGGGAGGTGGACGTGGTGAATCCGAAGACGGAGCTGGCCGCCTTTGCGATCAGGAAATACCCGGTCACCTACAAGGACGACGCGGTGGTGCCCGCGCAGGTGCTGATCATGGAGGCGCAGGAGTTTGAGCAGGAGTCCATCGACGGGTTTGCCAGAAGCCAGCTGTGGAATGTGCCGGACGGGGATGAGCTGTTGGAGTCCTGCCGGTACCAGGTGATGATATTTGACATGATGTCCGCGGGTCTCGAGTACAAGCAGCGCTGCGAGCTGCTGATGGACTGGCTGGAGACGGCGCTGGGGCTCTTCCCGGACTGCACGGCGGTGTGGATCAAGCCCGCGGGAAAGCTCTTCACCGCGGACCAGGTGAGAAACCACCGGATTCCTCGGGGAGACCGGTTTGTGTATTTTGGCGTGAACGCCCGGTTTTTTAATATCCAGGGCACGGATGACCAGGTGGTGGACACGCTGGGCATGTACGCGATCGGGCTGCCGGACGTGCAGTACCACTTTCACGGCCTGGACCCCGACGCGGTGGTGAATCACGCCTACAACGTGGCCTCCTACCAGTTCGACCAGAACGCGCCCATCGAGAGCGGCGAGACGGTGGACGGCCTTCTGGACGGGCAGATGAGCAGGGAGGTCCAGTGGAAGTGCCAGTATGAGGAGGCGCTGATCCAGCCGGTGCGCTGCGTTTTGGATGTGTGTGCGGGCGAGTACGCGTCCGGAGGGCGTTCCTAGGAGGGGCGGGATCCCCGGGAGCGCCGGGCCTCACCGCGAGAGTCGGATCTCCCCGGCAGCGTCAGGCGGATTGTGAAGAGGGACATGAGATGGAAAAGAATCTGATTGACCGGGGCTATGAGCCGGTGACGGTTAAAATATATATGAGGCGCACGGGGAAGGAGTTCTCGGAGCGGGTGATGGCGGCGCTTAGGGGAGAGCGGATCCTGGCTGTGGGCCGCGAGTCGGAGGGACTGATTGATTGTCCGGACGAGGAGGTCAGCGTGGTGAGCCCTATGAAAAACGGCGTGGTGGCGGACTATGAGCTGGCGGCCAAAATTTTCCGGTTTTGTATGGCAAAGACCTGCGGCAAATGGCGGATGTTCTTTAAGCCGTCGGTGGCGGTGTGCGTGCCGTTTGAGCTGACCAAGGTGGAGCGGCGGGCTTACGAGGACGTATTTTACCAGACCGGGGCCCGGCGCGTGCTTCTGGTGGAAAAAACGATGGAACAGGCGGAGGCGGAGATCCCCGCCAAGTACGGTGTGATTGTGGGAATCTACCCCCAATTGCAGGATGGACGGTGAGAGAGATGGAAATGAATCTATTTGACTATATGAGGGAGAGCAAGATGGAGTCGGAGTCGCCGCTGGCGTCCCGGCTTCGCCCCAGGACACTGGACGAGGTGGTAGGGCAGCAGCACATTGTCGGCAAGGACAAGCTGCTGTACCGGGCGATCAAGGCGGACAAGCTGGGCTCCATCATCTTCTACGGCCCGCCGGGCACGGGAAAGACCACCCTGGCGAAGGTGATCGCCAACACCACCAGCGCGGATTTTAAGCAGATCAACGCCACGGTGGCCGGAAAGAAGGACATGGAGGAAGTGGTGGCGGCCGCCAAGGACAACATGGGCATGTACGGGAAGAAGACAATCCTGTTTGTGGACGAGATCCACCGGTTCAACAAGGGCCAGCAGGACTATCTTCTGCCCTTCGTGGAGGACGGCACGCTGATTCTGATCGGGGCCACCACGGAGAACCCCTATTTCGAGGTGAACGGGGCGCTCTTGTCCCGGTCGCGCATCTTTGAGCTGAAGCCGTTAGAGAAGGAGGACATCCGGGAGCTGATCCACCGGGCGGTGTACGACAAGGACCGCGGCATGGGCACCTACAATGCGGTGATCGACGAGGCGGCGGCGGATTTTCTGGCGGACACGGCCAACGGGGATGCCCGGGCGGCGTTAAACGCCGTGGAGCTGGGAATTCTGACCACGGAGCGGGACAATGTGGACGGGAAGATCCACATTGACCTGGCGGTGGCCCAGGAGTGCATCCAGAAGCGGGCGGTGCGCTACGACAAGAACGGGGACAACCACTACGACACGGTTTCCGCCTTTATCAAGAGCATGCGCGGTTCGGACCCGGATGCGGCGGTCTACTACCTGGCGCGGATGCTCTACGCGGGGGAGGACATCAAGTTTATCGCCCGACGGATCATGATCTGCGCGTCGGAGGACGTGGGCAACGCGGACCCGCAGGCGCTGACGGTGGCGGTGAGCGCGGCCCAGGCGGTGGAGCGGATCGGCATGCCGGAGGCGCAGATCATTCTGTCCCAGGCGGTCACCTACGTGGCCACGGCGCCCAAGAGCAACGCGGCCTGCATGGCGGTGAGCGCGGCCAGGGAGGCGGTGGCGTCCAAACGGACCATGCCGGTTCCGGTGCACCTGCAGGACAAGCACTACAAGGGAGCGGAGAAGCTGGGTCATGGCATGGGCTACAAGTATGCGCATGACTACCCGAAACATTATGTAAATCAACAGTACCTCCCGGACGGGATGGAGGGATCTGTGTTCTACGAGCCCTCGGACAACGGGTATGAGCGGGAGATCAAGCGCCATATGCGGTGGCTGAAAGAGGACTCGGAGTAGAAAGCGTGAGGGCGCGCACACGGTAGGAGATGGACCTAAGAGATGATCAGACAAGAGAGAAACCGGCTGATCGTGCTCTCCCTGGATGCGGTGGGAAGCATGGATCTGCCGTACATGAATACACTGCCCCATTTTCGGGCGTTTTTTAAGCGGGCCGCGGGCTGCGAGCGGGTGGTCAGCGTGTACCCGAGCCTTACATACCCGGCTCACACCAGCATCGTGACCGGGCTGTATCCGGCCAACCACCGGATTGTGAACAACCACAAGATTCAACCGGAGAAGCGCAAGCCGGACTGGTTCTGGCAGAGGCGCTACATCCGCGGGACCACGCTGTACGACGAGGCGCGAAAGGACGGAAGGCGCGTGGCGGCGCTTTTATGGCCGGTGACGGGCAAGGCCAGGATCCGCTACAATCTGCCGGAGGTGTGGGCCAACCAGCCCTGGGAGAACCAGGTGTCGGTCAGTATCTCCAACGGCACGCCCTGGTATGAGCTTGACCTCTACCGGCGGTTCGGGTACATGGTGGACGGCGTGAAGCAGCCTCGGCTGGACAATTTCGTGCAGGCCTCCATGCTCTACACCCTGCGCCGCTACCAGCCGGATGTGCTGTTTGCCCACCTGACGGACGTGGACACCAACCGGCACATGTACGGGGCCACCGGGCCGGGGATCCAGGACGCCCTGGGGCGGCATGACCGCAGGCTGGGGGAGCTATTCAGCCTGCTAAACAGCATGGGCTGGGAGCAGCGGACCAACGTGGTGGTCCTGGGGGATCACTGCCAGAAGGACGTGTCCATGGCGATTTACCCCAATTACTGGTTCCGCAAAAAGGGCTGGCTCACCGCCCAGAAGGGCATGGTGAAGGAGTGGCGGGTCCTGGCGCGGGAGTGCGACGGGGCCTGCTACATCTACTTGAAGAACCGCAAGGACCGGGAGCTGGAGGCGCAGGTGCGCCAGTGGCTGTACCGGTGGAAGGAAGAAGAAAATTCCGGCCTGGAGCAGATTTTTGAGCAGCCGCAGATCCGCAGTATGGGCGCCAACCGGGACTGCACCTTCATGCTGGAGGCGAAGGACGGGTATTTCTACCAGAATGAGTGCGAAGTCCCGTTCCAGCAGGCGGGGTTTGGCAGCGGCCTCCATGCGGGGACCCACGGCTATCTGCCAACCAAGGAGAACTACCAGACGATCTTCTTCGGGGCCGGCCCGGATTTCATCCCCGGAGCCCGCATCGGGAGTATGCGCCTGGTGGACGAGGGACCGCTTCTGGCCAAGGTTTTGGGCGTCAGCCTGGGCGACACGGACGGGAGAGTGCCCGGCGGTTTGCTGCGAGAAGGAAAATAGCCCGGAACCGGAAAAAAATGGACAAAAAGGGCTAAAATGACAGAATTTCTGCTTTACATTTTCGAATGATGAAGTATATAATAGAGCTATGCTAGATGGGCCGGCGGCGTTGTCATTGCCGCCGGCAGTCCGTTTTTCCAAATGGATTCTAATATCTGGAAATAACCCCATACCTAAGACAGAAAATAAAATATTTGAAATTGTACCATGCCGTGTTCCCGAACAGGGAGGACAGGCTTGTTATGCTATGATAATAAGGAGAATTAATATGCGCGAGAAATTAGAGACATTGCCGGTGGCGGAGCTGCGCGAGATGGCAAAGGCCCAGGGATTAAAAGGGGTCAGCAGCATGCGCAAGGCCGAGCTGATTGAGCAGCTCTGCCAGCAGGCGGAGAAGAATCCGCAGGTGAAGCCGGCTCAGGTGGAAAAGAGCGCCCGCCCGGCAGCCCGTGTGAGCAAAACAGCCCAGAGTGCGCGCGGGGCGGAGAAGGAAGCGGCGCCGGCGGCGCGTGAGGCGGAGAAGGAGATGCCGCAGAATGCGAGCGGGACAGAGCGCGAGGCGGCCCAGAGTGCGCGGGATTCCAGGGATTCCTACCAGACTTCCGGGCAGGAGCGCGAGAACGGGCAGTTCTCCAGAGGGCAGGACCAGCCTCAGCCCCAGCGCCAGATGAGAAGCTCTGTGCCCTACGAGAACCGCCAGAACCGGCAGGACAACCGCATGGCGGATCCGAGGAGAAACAGCCGTCCCTACGACAAGAACGGACAGGGGAACGGCAACCGGTATTACAACAACAACCAGGCTGCGGGACAGACGGCTGCCGCGTCGCCAAACTCCTACAACTCGGGCAGTGACGACCGTCCGCGTTCGGATATAAAGAACGATGCCCTGGGCCTTTCCGGCCAGGATCTGGCGGAGCTTGACAGCGGGATCGAGGCCAACGGAATTCTGGAGGTTATGCCGGACGGCTTCGGGTTCATCCGTTGCGAGAATTTCCTTCCGGGCGAGAACGACGTGTACGTGGCTCCGTCCCAGATTCGCCGCTTCAACTTGAAGACGGGGGATATTATCAACGGAAACCGCCGCGTGAAATCGGCAACGGAGAAGTTTGCGGCTCTGCTGTACATCCGCACGGTGAACGGCTACCCGCTCAGTGCAACGGAGACCAGACCCAATTTCGAGGATCTGACCCCGATTTTCCCCAACAAGCGTCTGCACATGGAATGCGCAGGACAGCGCACCTCCGTGGCGATGCGCGTGCTGGATCTTCTGTCCCCCATCGGCAAGGGACAGCGCGGCATGATCGTCTCCCCGCCCAAGGCCGGTAAAACCACGCTGCTCAAGCAGGTGGCCAAGGCGGTGACCACCAACCACCCGGATATGCACCTGATGATCCTTCTGATCGACGAGCGCCCTGAGGAGGTGACGGACATCAAGGAGGCCATCGTGGGGCCCAACGTGGAGGTGATCTACTCCACCTTCGACGAGGAGGCCAGCAACCACAAGCGGGTGTCCGAGATGGTGATCGAGCGCGCGAAGCGCCTGGTGGAGCACGGGCGCGACGTGATGATCCTGCTGGACAGCATCACCCGCCTGACCCGGGCCTACAACCTGACGGTGACCCCCAGCGGGCGTACCCTGTCCGGCGGCCTTGACCCGGCGGCATTGTACATGCCCAAGCGCTTCTTCGGAGCGGCCCGCAACATGCGGGAGGGCGGCAGCCTGACGATTTTAGCCACCGCGCTGGTGGAGACCGGCAGCCGGATGGACGACGTGGTCTACGAGGAGTTCAAGGGCACGGGCAACATGGAGCTGATGCTGGATCGGAAGCTGTCCGAGAAGCGGATTTTCCCCGCCATCGATATCCTGCGCTCCGGCACCAGAAGAGACGACCTGCTGCTGAGCCGGGATGAGGCCGAGTGCGTGGACAACATCCGCCGCGCGACTAACTCCTTAAAGCCGGAGGACGCAGTGGAGAAGATTCTGGATCTGTTCGCGAGAACGCGGAACAACCGGGAATTTGTGGAAATGTCGAAAAAAATGCGATTTTTCTAAATGTTGATATAAATATGGCATGTTCTGCCGGGATCGAGGAGATCCGGCGGGACATGCCTTTTTTGCGCGCAATTGCCTGGCAAAAAGCCTTAAAAACCCTAAAAAACCAGTTGCAATCCTGTCCTTCCTATGGTATACTATTTAAGCTGTCTGGATTGACGGCAGTTTTGGCGTCCGCGTGAGTCGGAACCTTACGGGAACGGAGGCGCTTAACTCGAACAGTGCTGATATCTGTGCGTTTCACGCTCTGACAGGCAGTGGTAATGTACAGAGGCAGATTGGCATACAGGCCGCGGTCGGAAACCGCAAATAAAATCAGAGAGGTGAACATCATGAAGGAAGGAATCCATCCGAATTATTACCAGGCAAAGGTAATTTGCAACTGTGGCAATGAGTTTGTAACAGGCTCCACCAAGAAGGACATTCACGTTGAAGTTTGTTCCAAGTGCCACTCTTTCTATACCGGTCAGCAGAAGGCTGCCGCTGCCCGTGGACGTATTGATAAGTTCAATCGTAAGTACGGCATTAACGCTGACAAATAAGTAAGGCTGATAAGGGGTTGAGCTTGCGTTGAAGCTCAGCCCTTTTCATATTTTTTGGAAAAAGCCGGAAAGGTTAGAAAATAGATGAAATACTCAGGAATCGGCGGACAGGCGGTGATCGAGGGCATCATGATGCAGAACGGCCCCGATTACGCCATTGCGGTCCGCAAACCGGACGGGGAGATTGAGGTGAAAAAGGACCGGTATCTGAGCATGACCAAGAAGATGAAGATTCTGGGCCTGCCGTTTATCAGGGGCATCTTCAGCTTCGCGGACTCGATGATACTGGGCATGCGGGCGCTCACCTGGTCGTGCAGCTTCTTTGAGGACGACGAGGAGGAGGAACCCTCTAAGTTTGAGAAGTGGCTGGACAAGGTGTTCGGCGAAAAGCTGGAGGGCGTGATCATGACGCTGGTGATGATCTTCTCCTTCGTCATGGCCATCGGCATCTTTATGGTCCTGCCGCTGTTCATCGCGGGGCTCTGCCGGCGGTTTGTGACGTCCGACACCGTGATGGCGGTGCTGGAGGGCGTGATCCGGATCGTGATCTTTATCGCGTACATCAAGCTGGTGAGCCGCATGGAGGACATCCGGCGCACGTTCATGTACCACGGCTCCGAGCACAAGTGCATCAACTGCCTGGAGCACGGGCTGGAGCTGACGGTGGACAATGTGCGGGCCAGCTCCAAGGAGCACAAGCGCTGTGGAACCAGTTTTATTCTGATCGTCATGATCATCAGTATCTTATTTTTTATGGTGATCCGCCCGCAGACCGTGTGGATGCGCGTGGTCAGCCGGATCGTGCTGATTCCGGCCATCGCGGGGGTGTCCTACGAGTTTTTGCGCTTTGCGGGGCGCCATGACTCAGTGCTGGTGAACGTTTTAAGCCGTCCCGGCATGTGGATGCAGGGACTGACCACCAAGGAGCCGGACGACTCCATGATCGAGGTGGCCATCGCCGCGGTGGAGTCGGTGTTTGACTGGAGAAAGTATCTGAACGAAGAATTTCCGGGATGGGAGAGAAAAAATGACGCTGCAGCAGCTTCTGACGCAGGGGACGCAACAACTGAATAGTGCCGGTGTCCCCGACGCAGAGCTGGACGCCAGGTATCTGCTTTTGTCCGCCTTTGACTTAAGCCTGGCGTCGTTTCTCGCCGGGAGAGGCAGGGAGATCGCCGGGATCCCGGACGGGGAGACCCGCGCCGGGGCGTACCTGGCGCTCGTTAAGCGGCGGGCAGAGCGGATTCCGCTGCAGCAGCTTCTGGGTGTCCAGGAGTTCATGGGATTGGAATTTTATGTAAATGAGCATGTGCTGATCCCGCGCCAGGACACGGAGACGCTGGTGGAGCTGGTGCTGGAGGAGCAGAGGGACCGGGAGCTTGACGTGCTGGACGTGTGCACGGGCTCGGGCTGCATCGCGGTGAGCCTGGCTAAGCTGGGCGGCTACCGGAGTGTGACCGCGCTTGACGTGTCAGAGGAAGCGCTGGCGGTGGCGGAGCGCAATGCCGGTTCGCTGCTTGCGGGCTGCGAAGGCCGCTTCCGGCTGCTGCAAAGCGATATGTTTTCGGGGCTGGAGCCGGGGGCGCAGTTTGACGTGCTGGTCAGCAATCCGCCCTACATTCCAAGCCGGGTGATCGACGGGCTGGAGCCGGAGGTGCGGGACCATGAGCCGCGGCTGGCGTTAGACGGAAGCCCGGACGGACTGAAATTTTACCGCATCCTGGCGGCGGAGGGGAAGAGACATCTGCGCCGTGGGGGCGCGGTTTACCTGGAGATCGGCTGGGATCAGTCGGAGGCGGTGAGCGCTCTGTTTGAGGCGGAGGGCTACTCTGAGATCCGGACCGTGAAGGACATGGCGGGGCTGGACCGCGTGGTGAGGGCCGGCTGGCCATAGCGGGCCGGGCGCTGCGGGGAAGCCGTACGCATGGATGACAGGGACTGAATGTGAGTATAATAGAATCAGGAGAGAGCTATGTTTGATAAATTGGACGATATTTTGATTCACTATGAAGAGCTGATGCGGATGCTCGGAGATCCGGACGTGACCCAGGACACCAAGCGCTTCACCAAGCTGATGAAGGAGCAGGCCGACCTGGCTCCCATCGTGGAGGCGTACAAGCAGTACAAGCAGGCCAAGCAGGACGTGGAGGACAGCCTGATGATCCTGGAGGAGGAGAGCGACGAGGAGATGCGCGAGATGGCCAAGGAGGAGATGAACGAGGCCAAGAAGCGCATCGAGGAGCTGGAGCGCGAGTTAAAGATCCTGCTTCTGCCCAAGGACCCCAACGACGACAAGAACATCATCCTGGAGATCCGCGCGGGCGCGGGCGGCGACGAGGCGGCTCTGTTTGCGGCGGAGCTCTACCGCATGTACGGCAACTACGCGGACAGCCAGCGCTGGAAGGTGGAGATCATCAGCTTAAACGAGAACGGGATCGGCGGCTTCAAGGAAGTGGTCGCCATGGTGACGGGCAAGGGCGCCTACTCCAAGCTAAAGTATGAGAGCGGCGTGCACCGGGTGCAGCGCGTGCCCGAGACCGAGTCCGGCGGCCGGATCCACACCTCCACGGCGACGGTGGCGGTGATGCCCGAGGCCGAGGAGGTGGACGTGCAGATCGACATGAACGACTGCCGCATCGACGTGATGCGCGCCTCAGGAAACGGCGGCCAGTGCGTAAACACCACGGACTCCGCGGTGCGTCTGACCCACATCCCCACAGGGATCGTGATCTACAGCCAGACGGAGAAATCCCAGCTGCAGAACAAGGAGAAGGCCTTCCGCCTGCTGCGCTCAAAGCTGTACGACATTGAGCTGGAGAAGCGCCAGAGCTCCGAGGCCGAGGAGCGCCGCAGCCAGATCGGCACCGGCGACCGCTCCGAGAAGATCCGCACCTACAACTTCCCGCAGGGGCGCGTGACGGATCACCGGATCAAGCTGACTCTGTACAAGATCGATTCGATCATGAACGGGGATATCCAGGAGCTGTTAGACAACCTGATCGCTGCGGATCAGGCCATGAAGCTGAGCAAATTGAATGAAGAACTGTAAGAGCGAAATGCATGAGGGCGCTGCCCCGCAGGTGAGTGAGATCATCTGCGGGGCAGCGCCCCATTTTTTTGATTACCGGTACGGTGTTCCGCGCCCCAAAACCATTGCATCGTAGCCGCGTTTGACCTTGGCGTAATTCTCATCCCGATCCAGCACAATCCCACGCCCCACGCCGCCCACGATCCGGCCGGCTCCGATGCGGTTTAACTCATCCTCCAGCTCCAGAAGGAGCGCCGGCGCGCTGCCAGGCTCCGTGCTGCGCCCGTCGAAGATGATGTGCAGGTCGATTTCCGGCAGCCCTTTCGCCATATGGCACAGGGCCTTGGCGTAGTCGATGGACCCGTGGGAAGACTTGTCCGTCAGGTAGGACAGGATATGTAACGCCTTGCCGCGCTCCCTGGTCCGGTTGAGTGCGTCCAGGAAAACCGGGTTCTGTTCAAAGCTTCCGTCGGCCATCGCCTTGTCCAGGCGGATGTCGTCCTGGGGCACAACACGGCCCGCGCCCAGATTCAGGTGTCCCGCCTCGGAATTCCCGGCCTTGCCCTGGCCCAGCCCCACGAAACTGCTGGAGGCATTTAGCGCGGCGCAGGGGTACGTTTCCAGCAGAAAATCCCAGTAAGGGGTGTCTGCCAGGAAAATGGGGTTGCGCTCGCTCGCTTCGCCGAGTCCCCAGCCGTCCAGGATGATCAGCAGCACCTTCCGCCCTTCGTCGAACCGGGCGCCGGGGACCAGGGTGGAGGCATCCATCTCGGGTGGCTGCGGGATGCCCATGGCGTGCAGCACGGTGGGCGCCACGTCGCAGAGACTCCCGTCCCGGGGGGATAGGGGCTCTGTCCGGCGGGGATCAATGATCAGGAAGGGAACCGGATTGGTGGTGTGGGCCACATCCGGCTTGCCGCTCGGCGTGATCATGGACTCCAGGTTCCCGTGATCCGCGGTGATCATTACCACATAGTCCTTGGCCGTCGCCGCGCTTACCAGCCGCTTAAGCTGGCTGCTCATGTGGTGGGCGGCGGCGATCTTGGCGGAGTTGCAGGAGGTGTGGCCGATCACGTCCCCGTTGGCGTAGTTCACCACGACAAAATCTGTCTCTCCCAGCCGGCATGTCACCTCATCCACCACCTCCGCCAGGCTCAGCTCCGGTACCTCCTCAAAGGGCACGCCCTTGGGCGACGGCACCATAAGATCCTCCTCGCCGGGATAGGGAGTCCGGTTGCCGCCGTTGAAAAAGAAGGTCACGTGGGCAAATTTTTCCGATTCGGCGGCGTGGAGCTGGGTGCGCCCGGCCTCGCTGATAATCTGGGCCAGAGGTTTGCGGACCTGTTCCGGCGCAAAGGCGATCGGCAGATTCATGAATTTATCGTGGTATAGGGTCATTATGACAAACTGGAGGTCATTCAGCATAGTCCGTTCAACGTTGTCGAAATTCGGGTCTGTGAACATTTCGGTCAGTTCAATCTCCCGCTCACCCCGGCGGCAGCCGAAGATCACTGTGTCTCCGTCCTGTATCCTGCCTATGGGAGAGCCGGCTTCATCCACAAGCACAAGGGGTTCCATATTGTAATCGCCCTCGCCCCTGGCATAGGCCTCGCGTACGGCCCGGGCCAGCTCGACACCGCCTCGGCTTTGCTGTTTTATCATAGCAGATTCCTCCTTAACAAGTGGTAACTATTATAAAACTCATTGTATGATAATTCATGATAACAACAATTGATGGTCAAGTCAATAGAAATAAATTTTTTCTCCAAAAAATAAAATTTTTCTCCATTTTTCTATTGCATTTCTTTTTTCCTGCGCTATAATGGACACATAAGAAGCAAATTTGACGGTAACAGAAGAGTAGGAGGTTTTATGGCTGATACAAATTTACTGATCAGCATTCGCAGTAGTTATGACCGGCTCACCCGGCTGGAAAAAAAGGTTGCGGATTATGTGCTACAGAATCCGCAAAAAGTGGTTAAAATGACGATTAATGAGCTGTCCAACAGCTGTGGGGTCGGCGACACAACGGTGTTCCGTTTCTGCCGTTCCATGAATGTGGGAGGATACCAGGATTTTAAGCTCGCCCTTGCGCTCAGCAGCAATTTGAATGATATGTTAGACAGCAAGGGAACGTTCAACCTGGCGCAGTCCCACGACCTGCACGAATTGGCACAGCAGGTTTCCGAGGTGTTCAAGGATGCGGTGAGCGAAACATTGGCTGCGCTGGACTATGACGCCATCTCCCGAACGGTGGATGCCATTATGAACGCCCGAAGCGTCCATCTCTACGGTTTCGGCAACTCCGGCGTGACCGCGCAGATGATGCAGAACCGCATCATGCGGATTTTGCCGAACATATTTTACACCAACGATGTCCACATGCAGCTGACGTCCGCCGCCCTGCTGACAGAGGACAGCGTGGCAATTATTTTCTGCAACTCCGGAATCACAAAGGACAGCATCCGAATCGCCCAGATGGCCCACGAGGCGGGCGCGGTTACGGTGTTTATCACGAAATTTATGCAGACGCCCGCGGCCCAGTACGCCGACATTCTTCTGTGCAGCGGCGCCACGGAGGGCCCCATCCAGGGAGGTTCTATCTCAGGGGTGGCGTCCCAGATGTACATTGCAATGCTTTTGTATTCCGAGCTGTTCCGGCGCATGGATGGCCGTGCAAAGGACAACAAAATCAGGTCCGCACATGCCATTGCGGAGAAGAAGCTGTGATCGGACACAGGTTACTATCTGATCGTCTTGCGCCAGATAAAGGGAGTGGCTGGCGTTGATGAAAATAAATTCAATGTATAATGGAGGGAACAAATGAAAAAGAGATTTTTAACCGGATTTTTGGCAGCTGCGTTGTGTCTGTCAGTTGTTGGATGTGGCTCTGCCAGTGCTCCTGCGGGGGATGCGGGAAAAACGGCGACTGAGAGCGCGAAAGAGACGAAGGAGAGTGCAGCGGAGACGAAAGAGAGCGCAACTGAGGCGAAGGAGAGCGCCAAGGAGGTCAACTGGCCGGATGGCAATGTCAACCTGATTGTTGCCGCATCGGCAGGCGGCGGTACGGACCTCATTGCCCGCAAGGTGGCCGAGATTGCAAAGAAGGAGACCGGCGCAAACTTTATCGTTGTGAATCAGGCTGAGGGCGGCGGCGCCGTCGCGATCGATACCGTTTATCAGGACGATGAGGATGCTCTGAACCTGGGCTTTTTCATTCCCTCCTTCTTCACCAGCTATATCACCGGCGCCGTTGACATGAATCCCCTGGATGATTTCAAGGTTGCCAACTATGTAAACCGTGAGAGCTGCGCTTACATCTGTGTGAAAGCGGATTCCAAGTACGAGACCATGGAGCAGCTGCTCGACGACGTGCGCGCAAACCCCGGAACAATCGTGTTCGGCACCAGCCTTGGCTCCAGATCCCACTTCAGAGTTGAGGAGTTTGCTCAGGCAGCTGGCGTTCAGTTCAAGTACGTTGAAGCCGGAAAGACCGCTGAGGCCATCTCTGCGATCCTGGGCGGACACATTGAAGTGACCTCCCTCAGCGCTTCCTCCGCTGAAAGCTATGCGAAGAACGGCGATATCCGCATCCTCGCCTGCTCTGACGAGCCGATTACCAGAAGCGAGATCAATCAGGATGCGCCCACCTACGCGCAGATGGGGTATACGGACCTCAAATGTCTGGATCCCGTGATGATTGTTACCAGCAAGAATGTTCCCGACGAAGTCGTTGAGAAGATCAATGAGATCATGGTAAAGGTTTTCTCCGACCAGGAGTTAAAGGATTACATGATGAAGGAAGGAACCATCATCGATCCGTTCGACTTTGCAAAGAGCCAGGAATGGTACAAGGATACCTTCAATGTCTATGATTCTGTGGGCGAGACCCTCGGCGTCAAGGCAAGCCGCTAAACTTATAATTACGGGGGGAACCATATGAAACTCAATAAAGATCACTATCTCTCTATATTTTATATCGGATTAGGTATTCTGATCTTGTTTTTTACATCCAGGATCAAATCTCTGTTTACGGTCGCTACAAATGATTTGGGTCCTAAATTTTTCCCATTTCTTTGCGGAATCGGCATTATTCTTTGCGGAATCGGCAAATTCCTGACCTCCTCGAAGAGTAAAACAAAAGCATTTCTTCCTAATAAGAGAGACTACATCCGGCTGGTTGGATTATGGGTACTCCTGGTTGTTTATGTGCTTTCTGTAAAGTACCTGGGCTATATTTTTTCCTCACTGGTTCTGATGTTTGTGATGACGACGCTTCTGGCCGACACAAAGAAACTGAATGTCTGGCACAGGATCTTGTTTGCAGTACTGATGGTGGCACTTACCTATCTGCTGTTCTCCTATGTCATCAAGATTCCTCTTCCGCAGGGAAAATGGATCAAAGGGCTGTTGAAAACATTGGGCTGAGAGGAGAATGATCATGATTTTAGAGGCGATAACTACATATTTTACTTTGAGTAATGTTTGCATGGCTCTCGGCGGAAATATCATCGGGCTTGTGTTCGGCGCAATCCCCGGCCTGACAGGAAGCATGGCGCTGGCCCTGTTCCTCCCGGTTTCCTTCGTTATGCCGGGATACACGGGAATCATTTTCCTGGGCAGCATGTACATCGGCGGAACCTCAGGCGGCCTTTTCGGCTCCATCCTGACGGGAATACCGGGAACGACCGCCTCCATTGCCACCGTCTATGACGGCTACCCCATGACGCAGAAGGGGGAGGCCACGAGAGCGCTGGGCATAGCGATCCTCTCGTCCGCCATCGGCTCCATCGGAGGCATTTTGGTCGCAATGTTCTTCTGTCCCATCATTTCGAAGGTAGCCCTTCTCATGGGGCCTTGGGAATATTTCAGCCTGTGCTTCTGCGCCATCGTTCTTGTGGTCACGATCTCCAAGGACGACATGTGGAACGGACTTGTGGCCGCATTTCTGGGCGTCATCCTCTCGTGCGTGGGCTTCTCGCCCATCGACGGCGGAAAACGGTTTAACTTCGGCATTCACCTGCTGCTTGGCGGAATCAACACCACCTGCCTGATGCTGGGCATATTTGCTCTGAGCACCGTCATCGTGAACTATGCGAAGCACAAAAACGTCAACCCGCCGGTGGAACCGTGCAATTTTAAGGGCCTTGGCGTGTCGTTAAAAGAGTTTATTGAAAAGAAAATCCTGATTATCCGGTCGTTTTTGGTCGGCGTCTGGATCGGCTTCCTGCCCGGCATGGGCCCCGGCCTTTCCAATCAGGTGTCGTATGCGATGGCAAAAAGCGCATCCAAGGAGCCGGAGACCTTCGGACAGGGCAACCCTGAGGGCGTATATGCCGCGGAGGTTGCAAACAACGCGTCCATCGGCGGCGCGATCATTCCCATGATCACCCTGGGAATCCCCGGCGACACGCCCACAACGCTGATTTTGAGCGCATTGATCGTGTTTGGCCTGGAGCCGGGTCCCCTGCTCATGCGGACCTCCTCAGACTATGTATACCTGTTTTTCATCACCCTGCTGATGGGTGCGCTCCTTGCCCTCACGTTTTCGTTTTGCGGCCTGAGAGTATTCCCCAAGATTCTGTCGATTCCTTACCACTACCTGTTTACCGGAATCGTGCTCTTCTGCTTCACGGGCGCATACTCTCTGTCCAACAACATTGATTCACTGATGCTCTGCGTGTTCATCAGCCTGCTCGGAATTTTCTTCTCGTTTTCGGGATTGAACCGAGCGCCGTTCCTACTGGGATTTATTCTCGGGCCTATGCTGGAGAGTAACCTGAGGAAGGGACTCACCTACACAGACTACGGCTTTGGCTACTTCTTCATGAGACCTGCCTCCTGTGTGTTCCTGATCATCGCCATTCTGAGCCTGTTCTGGCCCTTCGTCCGCGAGCGGATTGAGAGCAAAAAGGCAAAGGCGGCCGCGGTGAATGCGAACCTGAAGGTGGATATTGATGAGATCGAACAGGATTGACAGACGCTGCGAGTGATATAAAAACCGCCCCGGTTCCGCGTGAATCGGGGCGGTTTTCTGCATAATCGTTACAC
>USJW01000112.1 GCA_900555045.1 uncultured Clostridium sp.
CATTTTAATAATATGACGAGAAAGTATTATTAAAATGAACAGATGATGATGAAAAGATGAAAGTTAATAAGGCGATATCAGTAGATGGAAAACCTGAAGAACAAAGTAAAAGCAGAAAAGGAAACAGGTATCGAGGAAGAGAAATCCGAATCGATACCTGTTTTCGTTGCAGGCATTGACGTCCGGGCGCGGAGGCATTAAAATTGTAGCAATTAAGCTTGCGGCACATGCAGCGGAAACGGAGGGCGGGAGTGTGAGCGGGACAGTTGAGCGGGCGGTCGTAAACGCGTTTCGCCCGCGCCTTAGCGGGTCGGATATCAAGTGGATTGGGATTGTGACCATGCTGGCGGACCATGTGGCGGTGGTCCTGCTGGGGAACGGCCTCATGGGGTGGCTGAATCCCGCCTACGAGGCGTGGGTGATGCAGTCGGAATACGGCGGCCGGCTGTGGAGCGTGGCTTTTTGGCTGCGGATGGCGGGGCGGATGGCGTTTCCGGCGTTCTGCCTGCTGTTGGTGGAAGGATTTGTGCACACCAGAAGCTATAAGCGGTATATGGGGCGCCTGCTCCTGTTTGCACTAATCTCTGAGGTGCCCTACGACTTGGCGATCTACGGCCGCCTGTGGGAACCGGCAGAGCAGAATGTGATGTTCAGCCTGGCGGCCGGGCTGGGCGCGCTGTGGCTGCTACAGAGGGCCGAGCGGGCCGGAGGCATGGGGCAGGGAGCCGCGTATGCGCTGATTCTCGGGAGCGTTGGGGCAGCTGCGGAGTTTCTGAGGCTGGACTACGGTTTTATCGGAATTTTGACCATCGGGCTTATGTACCTGGGGCGGGACCGGCGGTGGATCCGCTTTGCAGCCGTGTGCATGATGTCCTTCTGGGTGGCGGGCCGCGCGTATCTTCCAGGGGGAATTATTGCCGGAATCATCGTCTGCCTCTATGACGGGAGGCGGGGAAGCGCGCGCTTTAAATGGCTGTTTTACTGGTTTTATCCGGCGCATCTCTTGTCGCTGGGGCTGGTGTGCCGGTGGCTGCCTGGGATGAAAGGGTTGTAACCGGGGCGAAAGTGTGGTAGGATTTGTAGTTGTATAAACAAGTATGCGCGGGAGGTCCAAGGGTGGCAAAGACGAAATATGATCAGATATATGAGGCGCTGAGGGAGCGGATTGAACAGCAGGAGTACGGGTTTCAGCAGCTGCTGCCCTCGGAGAACACGCTGGTGAAGGAGTACGACTGCTCCCGCAACACGGTGCGCCGCGCCATCGGCCGTCTCGCCGGGGAGGGGTATGTGCAGAGCCTGCACGGCAAGGGGGTGCGGGTCATCTACCAGCCGGGGCAGCCGTCGGAGTTTATGTTGAGCGGGATCGAGAG
The DNA here is from genome assembly GCA_900555045.1 of uncultured Clostridium sp. GTDB lineage: Bacteria > Bacillota > Clostridia > Lachnospirales > Lachnospiraceae > Enterocloster. The sequence continues at coordinate 1,371 of USJW01000112.1, forward strand.
CCTGAAGGAGGCGGTGGCCCGCAACCGCAAGGAGTACAGCACCAAGGTGGTGTGCTTTGCGGAGCTTAAGGTGGACGAGCGGATTCACGGGAGGACGACCTTTCCGGTGGGGGCGGAGATCTATTACATCCAGCGGGTTCGCTACATAGATGGCGAGGCGCTGATTATGGATCACAACTATTTCCTGAAGGATGTGGCAAAGGGGCTGACGCCTGAGATTGCCGGGCAATCGATCTACGAGTATATGGAGCAGGTGCTGGGGGAAAACATTGTGACCACCAAGCGCAAGGTCACGGTGGAGCGGGCCACACAGATCGACGAGAAGTATTTAAAGCTGGGGGATTACAACTGCCTGGCGGTGGTCAGCAGCATGACCTACAATGCCGACGGGGTCATGTTTGAGTTCACCCAGTCCAGGCATCGCCCGGATAAATTTGCGTTCTATGATTTGGCTCACAGGGTCAAATAAAACACTTGCAAAGTCACTCCATTTCTGCTATAGTACATAAGTTTGGATATATGAAAAATTGAGAGTGGAGTGGAATGGAGATGGCGGAAATATTGATGAAGGCCGCGGCGTTTGTGGCCATTATTTTGATGGGGTACGGCCTCAGGCGTGCGGGCTTTTTTAAACAGGAGGACTTTTACCTGCTCTCCAAGATTGTGCTTAAGATCACGCTTCCGGCGGCGATCGTGACGAACTTCGCGGGCATGGAGCTTCGGCCGTCCATGCTGTTTCTCACACTCCTGGGCTTTTTGGGCGGTGTGATCTTTATTCTGCTGGCGGTGGCGGTGAACGCCGGGCGCGGCCGGGAACAGCGGGCGTTCGACATCTTAAACCTGTCGGGATACAATATCGGAAACTTTACCATGCCCTTTGCCCAGGGCTTTTTGGGGCCGGTGGGCGTGGTGGCGACCAGCCTGTTTGACTCGGGAAACGCCTTAATCTGTCTGGGCGGCGCCTACAGCATCGCGGTGATGTCCAAGGGGGAGAAGGGCTCGTTCTCCTTCATGAATATTGTAAAGACGCTTCTGCGCTCCGTTCCATTCGACATGTACCTTCTGATGACGGTGCTCTCGCTGGCGCACCTGAGGCTCCCGGCGTTTCTGGTGTCATTTAGCGGGATCGTGGGACAGGCCAACGCGTTTCTTGCCATGCTGATGATCGGCGTGGGCTTCCAACTGAGCGGTGATCGCAGCCAGATGGGACAGATTGTGAAAATTCTCACCATCCGCTATGCGGTATCCGCGGCTCTGGCGGCGGCCTTCTACTTCCTGCTGCCGGTGGCGTTAGAGTACCGTCAGGCCCTGGCAATCCTGGCGTTCAGCCCCATCGCGTCGGCTGCGCCCGCGTTCACCGGCATGATGAAGGGGGATGTGGGGCTGTCCAGCGCAGTGAACTCGCTGTCGATTGTGATCAGCATCGTGCTGATCACCGGAACACTGTTGGTGGTATTATAATTTCACAGATTTTTGTGTCAGAGGGTAAGGCCTCCGGAAATGCTCGCGCCAAGCGTGCGGGCAGTTCCGGGGGCCTTTTTGCGTGCATCAAGCGCAGGCGGCTCCGGTGGCCTTTTTGCGTGCATCAAGCGCGGGAGGCTCCGAGGGGCCTTTTTGCGTGCGCCGGAAAATGGACGGACAAAATTGCAAAATATTTGGAAACAAGTATTGACAAACTTGTTTAAACAAGATAGAATGAAATCAAGAAACAAACTTGTTTAAACAAGATGGATGAGGGATTGTGACAAGGAGGTCAGATATGGGTAAGTTTTCGGAGGATGCCGGAAAGCTGTTGGAATATGTGGGCGGAAAGGAGAATATCGCGGCGGTTTCCCACTGCGTGACCAGGATGCGCTTCGTGCTGAATGACCCGGGCAAAGCGGATGTGAAGGCCATCGAGGGCCTGGCCTCGTCCAAGGGGACGTTCACCCAGGCGGGCCAGTTCCAGGTGATTATCGGCAATGAGGTCAGCAGCTTTTACAACGACTTTGTGGCGGTGTCGGGGCTGGAGGGCGTGACAAAGGACGCGGTGAAAAAGGCCGCGAAGCAGAACCAGAATGTGGTGCAGCGCATGATGAGCAGCCTGGCGGAGATCTTCGCGCCGTTGATTCCCGCCATCATCGTGGGCGGCCTGATCCTGGGATTCCGCAACATCATCGGGGAGATCGCCCTGTTTGACGGCGGCACGCGGACGCTGACCCAGATCTCCGCGTTCTGGGCCGGGGCGAACAGCTTTCTGTGGCTGATTGGCGAGGCGGTCTTCCATTTCCTGCCGGTCTGCATCGTCTGGTCCATCACCAAAAAGATGGGTACCACCCAGGCACTGGGGATTGTGCTGGGAATCACGTTAGTCTCCCCGCAGCTGCTAAACGCCTACAGCGTGGCCACCACCGCGGCGGCGGATATCCCCAAATGGAATTTCGGGGCGTTTCAGGTGGACATGATCGGCTACCAGGCGCAGGTACTGCCCGCCATGCTGGCCGGCTTCACGCTGGTCTACCTGGAGCGGTTTTTTAGGAAGATCTGCCCGGCGGTGGTCTCCATGATCGTGGTGCCGTTCTGCTCCCTTCTGCTGTCCGTGATCGTGGCCCACGGCATTCTGGGACCGATCGGCTGGAAGATCGGCAGCCTGATCTCCGACTTTGTGAACGCGGGGCTGACCTCCTCCTTTAAAGGGGTGTTCGCGGGCGTCTTCGGCTTCTTCTACGCGCCGCTTGTGATCACGGGGCTGCACCACATGAGCAATGCCATCGACCTGCAGCTGATCGCGGATTTCGGCGGCACCAACCTGTGGCCCATGATCGCGCTGTCCAATATCGCCCAGGGATCGGCGGTTCTGGCCATGGTGCGGCTGCAGAAAAAGGACGCCAAGGCCAGGGAGGTGTCTGTCCCCTCCTGTATTTCCTGCTATCTGGGCGTGACCGAGCCGGCTATGTTCGGCGTGAACTTAAAGTACGGATTCCCGTTTGTCTGCGGAATGGTCGGCTCGGCCATCGCGGCGGTGGTGTCCGTGACCTCCGGCGTGCGGGCCCAGGCCATCGGCGTGGGCGGTATCCCGGGAATCTTATCCATCCAGCCCCAGTATATGGGAATGTTTGCGGTGTGCATGGCCATTGTCATCGCGGTGCCCTTTGGCCTTACATACATGGTCGGAAAGAAAAAGGGTATTGGATGCGAGGCCGTCGCGCCGGAGGATTGTCTGTTCTCCTTTGCGACCGGCCGCACAGTGCCGGTGGAGGAGGTGCCGGACCAGGTGTTCGCCTCCAAGGCGCTGGGGGACGGCATCGCGGTGTGGCCCCGGGAGGGGATCTTGCGCTCCCCGGCGGCGGGAACTGTCTCGGTGGTGATGGAGGGGAGCCTGCACGCCTGTGGTATTACGATGGACAATGGCATGGAGCTGCTGTTTCACATTGGCTTAGACACGGTGGAGATGAAGGGCGATGGTTTTGAGGCCCGCGTGAAGGCCGGGGACCGGGTAAAGGCCGGGGATGAGCTGATCCGGTTTGACCGGGAGAAGATCAAAGCAGCCGGTCACCCGGATGTCGTGATCATGGTGGTGACGGGCATGGGAAGCGCAGGCGCGCTGCAGTGGGAGCGCGCGGAGACCGTGACGGCGGGCAAGGATGTGATCGCCCGGCTGGGGGCATAGTGGAGCGATATAGATGGAGGAAAAGCAGATGAATCATTTTCAAAACAGCACGGTTTACCAGATTTACACCAAGTCCTTTTGCGACTCCGACGGGGACGGACTGGGGGACATCCGGGGCGTGACCGGGAAGCTGGATTACCTCAGGGAGCTGGGGGTGGATTATATCTGGCTGACGCCATTTTTTAAGTCCCCCCAGAGGGACAACGGCTACGATGTGGCGGATTACACCTCGGTGGACCCGGCCTTCGGGACCATGGACGATGTGAAGGAGCTAATCCGGGAGGCAGACCGGCGTAGGATCGGCTGCATGTTTGACATGGTATTCAACCACACCTCCACGGAGCACACATGGTTCAAGCGGGCCATGGCCGGGGAGACCGAGTACATGGATTACTATATTTTCCGGGACGGGAGCCCGGACTGCCCGCCCACCAACTGGCAGTCCAAGTTCGGCGGAAGCGCGTGGGAGTATGTGTCCCACCTGAAGAAGTGGTATCTCCACCTGTTCGACGTGAGCCAGGCGGATTTAAACTGGGATAATCCCAGGGTCCGGGAGGAGCTCAAAGGGGTGATCCGGTTTTGGAAGGAGCTGGGCGTGAAGGGGTTCCGCTTCGACGTGGTAAACCTGATCTCCAAGCCGGAGGTGTTCGCCGACGACATGCAGGGGGACGGGCGGCGGTTTTACACGGACGGCCCGAGGGTTCACCAGTATCTGCGCGAGCTGGTGACGGATACCGGCATCGAGGACATGGTGACGGTGGGGGAGATGTCCTCCACCTCCTTAGACAACTGTATCCGCTACACGCGGCCGGAAAGCCGGGAGCTGGCGATGGTGTTCAATTTCCATCACCTGAAGGTGGACTACAGAGATGGGGATAAATGGAAACTAATGAGGCCGGATTTAGAGCGGCTGAAGGAGCTGTTTGTGGACTGGCAGGAGGGCATGCAGGAGGCGGGCGGCTGGAACGCGCTGTTCTGGTGCAATCACGATCAGCCCCGGGCAGTGTCGCGGTTCGGCGACGACAAGCGGTACTGGAAGGAATCGGCGAAGCTGTTAGCCACCGCGATCCACCTCATGCGCGGCACCCCGTATATTTTCCAGGGCGAGGAGCTGGGGATGACGAACGCGGGCTACACGGATATTTCCCAGTACCGGGATGTAGAGAGCCTCAATTACTATGAGATCCTGCGGGGCCGCGGCCTGACGGACCGGGAGGCGCTTGAGGTTTTGGGGGAGCGGTCCCGGGACAACGGCCGCACGCCCATGCAGTGGGACGACAGCCCCCTGGCCGGCTTCACTGAGGGGGAGCCGTGGATCGGCATCCCGGAAAACCACACCGATATCAACGCAGCGTCGGAGATGGCGGACCCGGACTCCGTCTGGAGCTACCACAGACGGCTGATTGCCCTGCGAAAGGAGCATCCGGCCGTGGCGGTCGGGAGGATCGAGTTTCTCTTACGGGAGTGCCCGGGGCTTTTGGCGTACCGCCGCCAGTCCGGGAAGGAGGAAATTTTGGTGTTCAACAACCTGACCGGTGAAAATCTCAAGCTTCCGGAGCCTGTTAAGCTTTCCGGGTGGAGGCCGCTTATCGGCAACTACGAGCCCGCCGGGGAGTGGAAGGAAGCGGCGGACCCTGGGGCAGAATCCGGCGCAAAACCGGCACTTGCGGGCCTTCGACCCTACGAGGCCCAGGCCTTCATAAAGGAATAAAAGGATTTACATTTTTCGGCGTGCATAGTACAATGGTGGGAGCGAAAGGAGCTGTCCGGTACTGTGTGCGCCGGCTTTTTCTTGTGGAAGGAGATTGGTTCGGATGAAAAAATATAACTATGTTCTGGTGGGAAGCGGCCTGTACGCGGGCGTGTTTGCCTGGTATGCGAAAAAGCAGGGGAAGACCTGCCTGGTGGTGGAGCGCAGGGACCACATCGGCGGAAACGTGTACTGTGAGGACGTGGAGGGGATCCATGTGCACAAGTACGGCGCCCACATTTTCCACACCAGCAACCGTAAGGTGTGGGATTTCGTGAATTCCCTGGCGGAGTTCAACCGCTACACCAACAGCCCGGTTGCCAACTATAAGGGCGAGATGTACAACATGCCCTTTAACATGAACACCTTCAGCAAAATGTGGGGCGTGTGCACGCCCGCGCAGGCGAAGGCCAAGATCGACGAGCAGCGTGCCGGCGTGACCGGGGAGCCGAAAAACCTGGAGGAGCAGGCCATCAGCCTGGTGGGCCGGGATATCTACGAGAAGCTGGTGAAGGGGTACACGGAGAAGCAGTGGGGGCGTGACTGCACGGAGCTGCCCGCCTTTATCATCAAGCGGCTGCCAGTGCGCTACACCTACGACAACAACTATTTCAACGATTTATATCAGGGAATCCCCATCGGTGGGTATAATGTGATTATCGACAAGCTGTTCGAGGGCTGTGAGATCGAGACCGGTGCAGACTACCTGGAGAACAAGGAGCACTACGACAGCTTAGGCGAGACGGTGGTGTACACTGGAACCATCGACGCCTACTACGGATACCGGTTCGGAAAGCTGGAGTACCGCTCCCTGCACTTTGAGCCCGAGGTGCTGGACGAGGAGAACCACCAGGGCGTGGCCGTGGTGAACTACACGGACCGCGAGACCCCATACACGCGAATCATCGAGCACAAGCACTTCGAGTTCGGCACACAGCCGAAGACCGTCATCACCAAGGAGTACCCGGTGAGCTGGCAGGAGGGGATGGAGCCCTACTATCCGGTCAACGACGAGAAAAACCAGGCGCTGTACCGCAAGTACGCCGAGCTGGCGGCTGGGGAGCCCAACGTGATTTTCGGCGGACGGCTGGGTGAGTACAAGTATTATGACATGGACAAGGTGATCGAGTCCGCTATGCGCAAGGCGGAGGAAATCTTTGGCTGATGTCCGGAATCAGGCGGGAGATATGCAGAATAGCGATGCAACGATTACAGTGCTTGTAGCCGCCTACAACGGCGAAGCTTATATAGGAGAACAGCTGGATTCCATCCTGGCCCAGAGCCAGGGTGGAATCCGCATTCTGGTGTCCGACGACTGCTCAAGGGACCGCACGCCGGAGATACTTAAGGCCTACGCGGCCCGCTACCCGGAGCAGGTGGCGGTGATTTGCCGTGAGAAGCCGTCCGGGGGGGCTGCGGCGCATTTTCTGGGGCTTTTGCAGGAGATGGCGCGGGGAGAAGACGGGGCAGCGGAGCCGTTTGGCAGGGCGCCGGAAAATTTGGGGAGCACGGGTTCGCCGGAGACGGCAAAGTTCCGGGGCGGTGGAGCTTCCTTCGGGGCGCCCGGCCTTCTCGCCAGTCTGTCCCACTCAGACTATTTCATGCTCAGCGACCAGGACGACGTGTGGCTGCCGGATAAGGCGGAAAAGCTCCTGGCGCGGATGCGGGAGCTGGAGCGGGAGCGCGGGGCGGACACGCCGGTTTTAGTGCACTCGGATCTGGCGGTGGTGGACGAGAAGCTGCGGGTCCTGGCCCACAGTTTCTTTAAATACCAGAAGATCACTCCCGGCCGGACAAAGCTGCCCCAGCTCCTGGTGCAGAACAATGTGACCGGCGGGGCGGTGATGCTTAACCGGGCCTTTCTGCCGCTTCTTGGGACGCTGCCGCAGGTGTGCCTGATGCACGACGCGTGGCTGGCGCTCCTGGCCAGCTGTTTCGGGGCGATCGGCTGGGTGAATGAGCCGCTGTATTTGTACCGGCAGCACGGCAAAAACACTCTGGGAGCGGAGAAGGGGGACAACCTGGAGGGGGTTGAGAGGCGCCTTAAGGATGGCGGCGAAGCCAGGGAGAACTACCGGAAAATGTTTGGCCAGGCGGCCAGCCTTCTGGAGCTCTTTCCCGACCGGCTGAGCGGAGAACAGAAGGAGATTCTCCGGGCGTTCGCCGGGATCCCGCGCCTGGGCCGCCTGGGCCGGATGCGGACCATTCTGCGGTACGGGTTCACCAAGAACACATTTCTGCGGACCCTGGGCCAGATGCTCATGATCGGGGACTGAGATTTGAGGAATAACGGAAAGGAAGTAGCGTGCAGTGAAGGAAATCGGCAATGAGACGGATGGGCAGATGAGCGCGGCGGCCCGCGCCTGGCGGGAGGCGGTGCGCCTGGCAGAGCAGCAGGCGGATCTGGAGAGACAGGTGGCCCCGGAGCAGCAGGCGGCCTCCGAGCAGCAGGCGGCCCCAGGGGAGCGTGCTCCCCTTGTGAGCATCTGCTGCATCACCTACAACCATGGCCCGTACATCCGGGACGCGCTGGAGGGCTTTCTGAGCCAGAAGGTGAATTTTCCCATCGAGATCCTGATCCACGACGACGCTTCCAGCGACGAGACGCCGGAGATCATCAGAGAGTACCAGGCGCGCTACCCACAGGTGATAAAGCCCATTCTGCGGACGGAGAACCAGTACTCCAAGGGGATCTCCAACATCAGCGTGTTTAATTTCCCGCGGGCCAGGGGGAAATACATCGCCATGTGCGAGGGCGACGACTACTGGATTGATCCGGGGAAACTGCAGGCCCAAGTGGACTACCTGGAGGCCCACCCGGACTGCGCACTGTGCATCCACAGCGCAAGGATTGAGTCGGTGGACGGGTCGCGGCCGCTGGGGCGCATGCGCCCGTACACGCAGGACCGCGTGATATCCCCGGAGGAGATCGTGGACAAAACCACCGGCTATCCCACCGCGTCCATGGTGTTCCCGGCCAGGATCATGAAGGAGCTGCCGGACTACTATCTGGACTGCCCGGTTGGGGATATCCCCATGCAGCTGATGATGGCCTGCCAGGGGTATGCCTACTATATGGACCGCGACATGAGCGTGTACCGGGTGGGCGTGGCCAGCTCATGGACGAACCTGATGAAGCAGGGGGACTACGAGCGCAAGCAGCGGCGGTACTACGAGGATATGCGGGAGATGTACCAGGCGTTTGACCGGGAGAGCGGCGGCCGCTTTCACCGGGAGGCCATGCGGGCCGCGGACCGGATTTATTTTCTGACCCAGGTGAACACCAAGCACTATGACCGGGTGCTGAGCCGGGAGTACCGGGAATTTTTCCGGGAGCTGGACGGGCGCACACGCTTTTTCATCCGCTTCGAGTCCATGGCCCCGGGGCTGTACCGCCTGCTTCAGCGGCTGGTGCGCGGGACAAACTGACGGATGAGCGGAAAGAGAGGAAACACATTTTGGCGGATACGGAGATGAAGGACAAGGTCCTAAAGGGCTTGTTCTGGAAGATAATGGAAAATGGAGGCTCCCAGGGGATCCAGTTTGTGATCGCCATCATTCTGGCGCGCCTTCTGACCCCGGCGGAGTACGGCCTGGTGGGGATTATCATGATCTTCATCACCATCGCAAACGTGGTGGTGCAGAACGGCTTTTCCACGGCCCTGATCCAGAAAAAACACTCGGACGAGGTGGACTTTTCGTCCGTATTTTATTTCAGCCTCCTGATCGCCGCTGCCATGTATGTGGTGCTGTTCGCAGCTGCCCCCTCCATCGCGGCGTTCTACCGGAACGATGTGCTGACGCCGATCGTGCGGATCCTGGCCGTGGTGTTGTTTCCGGGCGCTGTGATCGCGGTTCAGACCGCCTACGTCTCGCGGAAGATGGAGTTTAAGGGACTGTTCAAGGCCACCATGGCGGCGGTGCTGGTGTCCGGCGCCATCAGCGTGTTTATGGCGTACCGGGGCCTCGGGGTCTGGGCCATGGTGGGACAGCAGGTTTCCTATTATCTGGCGCTGATGTGCAGCCTGTTTGTGACCGTGACCTGGAGGCCCAAGCTGGTGTTCGCCATGGGGCGGATCCGCACCATGCTGGCCTTCGGCTGGAAGCTTCTGTTCGCGGCGCTGATCGATACGCTGTTCAACAACCTGTACGGCCTGATCATCGGAAAGATCTACAATGAGGAGCTCTTGGGCGCGTACAACCGGGGCGACCAGTTTCCCAAGCTGATCGTCAACAACCTGGGGGCCGCGATCCAGTCGGTCCTTCTGCCCGCCTTCTCCGCGCGGCAGGGGGACATCGCCCAGGTGCGCAGCATGGTGCGCCGGGCCATCCGGACCAGCTCCTTTCTGGTTCTGCCCATGCTGTTCGGCCTGTTCGCGGTGGCGGACACCATGGTGGCCGCGCTGCTGGGGGAAAAGTGGCTGATCTGCGTGCCCTACCTGCGGATCATGTGCGTGGCCTACTCCTTCTGGCCGATCCACATCACTAACCTGCAGGCTATCAACGCGGTGGGGCGCAGCGATGTATTTTTGAAGCTGGAGATCGTCAAGAAGACGGTGGGAATCCTCGGGCTGGTGATCGGTGTGAACTTTAGCCCGATCATTCTGGTGTCCATCAAGGCGGTCATCGATTTCCTGTGCACCTTCATCAACGCCTGGCCCAACAAAAAGCTGCTGGGCTACAGCATCGGGAGCCAGTGGATGGACATCATGCCGTCCATGGCGCTGTCCCTCGTGATGTGCGCGGCGGTCTACCTCCTGCAGTTTGTGTTGCCGGGCGGCGCGTGGATGAAGCTGACCGTCCAGATCATCGCCGGGGCTGTGATTTACGGCGGACTTGCCTGGATGTTCCGGGTGGAGAGCTTTCAGTATCTGGTGGGGATGGTTAAGGCGCGGATTGGGAAAAAGGAATAATGGAAGGGGAGAGGCGGACTTAGGGTTTAAGTCCGCTTCCTCTTGCCAGATGGACCCAGGAAGGTTATTATTAAGTTTATAAGACCAGCACAGAAAGGAAGCAGACATGTCATTTAAAATACCTGAATATCATCATCCGGATTTCACAAAACCGGAGTTTGTAAACGCACCTGACGTAAAGTACGAGGCGGTGGAGATCGATGGCGTTGCGCCGGAGTATTTCCACAGCACCTCCATGTATCCCGAGTACTTCAAGATCGACGGCAAGTGGGTTCTGGCCGAGGAGAGCCGCATGGACTCCAGCGTGGTCATCTGCGACGACGGCCATCTGGAGGTGGTGGAGAACCGCAACCTAAAGAAGGGCGACAAGGTCATCCTGGGCCGCAGCGAGAAGTGCGAGGAGGGCATCTACATGCACTGTAACGGCTTTACGGCTGAGGGGGACGAGATGGACGACCAGTTCGTGTTCCGCCAGGGGAGAAGCCGCGAGACCTCCTACGCGCGGGATTACGACAATTTATTTGAGCTGCTGCGCCATGAGCGTGAGCACGGAAATATCGTGTGGGTGATGGGCCCGGCCTTCTCCTTCGACTACGACGCCCGCGCGGCGATGCAGGCGCTGGTTGAGAACGGCTACGCCCACGGCCTGATGGCGGGCAACGCCCTGGCGACCCACGACCTGGAGGGCGCGCTGCTACACACGGCGCTGGGCCAGGACATCTACACCCAGAAGTCCCAGCCGAACGGCCACTACAACCACTTGGACGTGATCAACAAGGTGCGCCGCAGCGGCTCGATCCCGCAGTTCATCGAGGACTACAAGATCGACAACGGAATCATCTACAGCTGCGTGAAGCACAACGTGCCGATCGTGCTGACCGGCTCCATCCGCGACGACGGCCCGATGCCTGAGGTGATCGGCGACGCGTACAAGGGGCAGAGCGAGATGAGAAACCTGGTGAAAAAGTCCACCACGGTGATCTGCCTGGCGACCATGTTACACACCATCGCCACCGGAAACATGACCCCGTCCTTCCGCGTGATGCCGGACGGCGAGATCCGGCCGGTGTACCTATACACGGTGGATGCGGACGAGTTTGTGGTGAACAAGCTGTTAGACCGCGGAAGCCTGTCGGCGACCACGATTGTCACTAATGTTCAGGACTTTATCTCGATCGTAGCCAAGGGGCTGGGAGTGATGAAATAAGACGATGACCGGGTATCTTTTGAAGAAGTGCGGTAAGCGGGAGGACGCGCCGGCTATAAACGGCTATGTGCCGGCTGTGGGCTGGGAGAGCATTGTTTTTATTGGAGTTTTCGCGTCCTTTTTCGCTGTTGTGGGGAGCAGAATGGGGGCGGTGAACATGGTGAACACCATGATGAACACTGCTTACCGGCTGCTTCAGGATACGGTTTTTTACATTATGGCGATCGCGGTGCTGGCGGGGGCGATTTCGGGGCTTTTGACGGAGTTCGGGGTGGTGGCCCTGATCAACCGCCTGCTGAGCTCCCTAATGGAGCCGCTCTATCACCTGCCGGGCGCCAGCATCCTGGGGGTTTTGGCCACCTATCTGTCGGACAACCCGGCGATTCTCACGCTGGCCGACGATTCGGGCTTCCGGTGCTTCTTTAAGAAGTACCAGCTGCCGGCCCTGACCAACCTGGGGACATCCTTCGGCATGGGGATGATTATCACCACGTACATGATCGGTCTTAAGGGCCCCGGCGGGGCGAACTTTATAAAGGCCGCCCTGATCGGAAACCTGGGGGCCATTGTGGGCAGCATCGTGAGCGTGCGCCTGATGCTGCATTTTACAAAGAAGCGCTATGGGACGGAGGAATACTGCCGCTGTGACGGGGACGAGGTGGTGGACATCCGCAAATACCGGAAGGTGCGCGAGGGAAATATCAGCGCCCGGTTTATGCAGGCCATGCTGGACGGCGGAAACAGCGGCGTTCAGATGGGACTCACCATCATCCCCGGCGTGCTCATCATCTGCACCATGGTGCTCATGCTGACCAACGGAGCGGGCGCGGGGGGCGCCTACACGGGGGCGGCCTACGAGGGGATCGCGTTTCTTCCCTGGGTGGGCGCGAAGCTCAATCCGGTGTTAAAGCCGCTGTTCGGGTTCACCAGCCCGGAGGCCATCGCGGTTCCCGTGACGGCCCTGGGGGCGGCGGGCGCGTCCATCGGACTGATTCCGCCCATGATCCGGAGCGGACTTGCCGTGGGCAACGACATTGCGGTATTCACCGCCATGTGCATGTGCTGGAGCGGATATCTGAGCACCCACGTGGCGATGATGGACAGCCTGCACTGCAGCGACATGACCGGAAAGGCAATATTCAGCCACACCATCGGCGGTCTGGTGGCGGGCATCGCGGCCCACTGGATTTATGTGCTGATTGTGCTGTGACATTGCAGTGACATTGCAGTGGCATAAAGATCAACTAAAAAATCAATAAAAAGCGCGGATGCGCGTGAAGGCTGTGTCCGGCACCTCTTATGGGTGCCGGCCAGCCGTCATGCGCATCCGCGCTTTTTTGACTTTGCTTACAGTGTGTTGTCCTGAAGCCCGATGTTCTGGCGGAAGGCCCCCGGGGTCATGGTCCGGTAGCGCAGGAAGTTGCGGGTCAGGGTCTTGGCGTTGTTGAAGCCCACGTCGATGGCGATCTGTGTGATGGTCTGGTCGGTGTTTTTTAGGAGCTCCGAGGCCCGGTTGACGCGGACGAAGTTGAGGAAGTCGGGGAAGTTCTTCTCCACCTGGTACAGCAGGATGGTGTTTAGCTCCTTGATGGAGATGTGAAACCGGTCCGCCGTGTTCTGGGGCGTCAAGTCCTCGGCGTAGTTGCGGTATATGTAGGCCACGATGTCGTAGGCATCCCTCGTCATCTTGATGTTGCACATCTCGTACACGTTCTGGTAGGTTTTCCGGAAATCGTTGGCCTTCATGCCGATCCGGGCGGCAAACACCTTGCTGATGTGGGAGCTGTCCACGAAGCCCAGAATCTCCGCCAGCTCCTCCATGGTCAGGTTGGTGTAGAGCAGGAAATTGATGGTCTTGCCCACGCGCATCTCGTTCAACAGGTCGAAGAAGGACAGGCCGGTGGTCTGGGTGATGTAGTTGCTGATGGACGACTCACTCATGAAAAACAGCTTGGACAGGTTGGAAAGCGTCAGCTTCTCGCTCAGGTGGTTGTACATGTAGTGCAGGACATCGCTCTTATGGATCTCCGCACGGGCGGGCGGGGAGGCGACCCGGCTGCGCTCTGCGGCGCGGCAGAACAGCACGATCAGCTCCACCAGCTTGTTTTTTAAGTACAGAGTGTGGAACTCGTCGCCGCTGTCCGCGGGCCTTACGGACTCCACGCCCATCTCCGTGCGCAGCTGCTCAAAGATGGTGCGGATGGCCTCATATTCGCCCTCGTCGCAGTGGACCACCGGGGTGGCCGTCATCTCCTCGATCAGGCTCACGGGCTTGCTGTCCGCATTGTACACGGACTTGATGATGGAGTTGATGTTGTCGAAGTAGTAGGCCAGAAGGTAGTACTGGAGCGGCGCGTCCACCTGGATCACGTCGGAGATCTGCCAGGGCAGGATGGACACGATGGTGCCGGGCAGAAGCTTGTACTCCCGGTCCTGGAGCTTAAGGACGCCCTGGCCCTCGTTGATCAGCCAAAAGCGGGACATCTGGTGAATGAGAGGCGTGGTTGGGGTGTCGATGACCTCCGTGTCGATACTGCAGATTTTGCGGTAATCCTGGTTGGAGCAATATACGTTCTGAATCGGCACCGTTTTTCCCATGATGCGGCCTCCTTAGAAAAAAATTTCTGACAGTATCATTATAACTGCATAGGGAGATGGGGGCAAGGGGTATGTGGGACAGGGGGGCCGGACTTTTGAAGTATTTTCATGCAGGCCCGACGCAAAGTGGGAGGTAGGAGGGCAAAACCGCCGGTAAAATACCGCGCTGCGGGACGGAAATGTCCCACGCGGGAGAAAGAAATGAGAATAAAGCATGGAAAT
>USJW01000113.1 GCA_900555045.1 uncultured Clostridium sp.
CCCCCCCCCCCCCCCATACCAATATTCAATTCACTGCAGCCCATAGCGGTGCCGCCTGCCTGAACCGAGATCCTCCGGTCACTCTCAGGGACGGCAAGGCTGGCCTCAATGGCATTGTCCAGCAGATTTGAAAAAGCGCTGCACAGATGATAGTCCGCTATGCCCACCTCCTGAGGAATCTGTATTTTATAAGTATATGGTATATTGTTTTCCTGACACATCGCAAATTTCTCCCTTAAAACAACATTCACAATTGCATTGGCACAAAAGCTGCGGTCCCACTCCTCGCTTGCCGTAAGGCCCGGCCTCCCCGCTTCTCCCTCGCCCGCCCGGTCTTCCAGCACGTTTCTCGCTGCCGACAGCTCTGCCGAAAGGCTCTCATACAGCCGCTTCGCATCCCTTCTCATCTCCTGCCCGGCCTGCTCGTGCACCTGTTCCATGTGAATCAAAAACTCCTGTTCCTCCAGCTGTGCCGCCATCCGCTCCCGCCTCCTCTGAAGCATATGGATGACAACCAAAGCCATGTCCAAGAGTACGGTGAGAATCACCAGTTCTATGTAAATAAAATTCCACGCTGGGGTCATGTGGCTTTTTACTGAGCAAAAAAGTAAAAGGAGCAGCGCCAGCTGAAGCGCGTACACGGCAAAAGCCACAAAGCGCACCACTTTGTACCGCCTGTCATTTTTTTTCATCCCTCGTCCCTTCATCGAGCAATTGCCTAAGCTCCCCTAAAATTTCCTCCGCCCTGCGGATATCGCCTGCGCCTGCAACCCCGGAGGCCGTGCTCAGCAGATTCTTAAAATCATGCCTGAGATGGTGAAGCCTCCTGTACTCCCGCTCGATCTGCGCGTAGTGCTTGTAAACCAGCTGATTTCTCCTCTCGCACGCCGAGAGGCGCTCCCTCATCCGCTTCACCTCCCCGTCCTTCAGATATCTCACCAACAGCAGCATGATGCCCGCGGCGAACACAATCTGCAGAGCCACAAAAACGTACCACATATGGTCGGTCACCACTTTGGAACTTTGCAGATTCACCAGGAATACCGCCCAGAGCAGAAAAAGGAACTGGATCACCAGCGCCAAGAGAAGCATCCGGCGCTCTCTTCGCTCGTCAAAATCATTTCCGCGCCCCCTCCTGTTCCTAAGCCCCCAGTACACACGCAGCAACAAAATCTGTGCGGAGTAGGTGACCAACGAACCCTGCATAAATTCCCGGCTGCCAAATTCCCCTGCCATCCGGACCACGTCCCGCCCCAAGGCGTGAAACACTCCGAGCACAAAAAGATCTCCGACCAGGGAAATCAGCATATTGATGCCGAACACGCACAAGATCTCCACCATACTCTTTTCTGTGGCTTTCCTCGTCACCCCGTACAGGATGCCCATAAAGAACGGCAGCTGCAGCGCGGAGAAGAGCTTCGAGCCCGAAAGTCCCCACTTGCAAAATCCCGACAGGGTAAACACGGCACAATAGGTCAGCCACAGCCGTCCCTTTTTCCAGCGATTAGGGGTTGGCCTTACGACCGCCCAGAAGACGGCCGTCTGGACCACCGACAACAGCACTATCTCAGCGATGATCCCCGCGCTTTTCATCCTCACAGTAAATATCCCCCCCATCTGTCATCGCGGCTATTATAACATCAGTTTCCGGGTTTGACAATTGTAAAAAAGACCGCACAGCTTTCACATATAAGCCGTGCGGTCCGCTAAGAACAACATAATTCACCGATTAACCCTCTGCCTCCCAAAATATCCCCCCATCCATATCCACAATATCCTCCACCAAAATTCTCTCCCCATCCTCAAATATCAACATCCCCTCATAGCTTTGTATCTTTTTCACCCTGCCGCGGGCCGTCACGTAGCTTCCGCCCTCCTTCCGCTCGTCCGCCACAAAGTATGTGACCGTGATCTCGGGCTGCTCGCCGAGCCGGGCCGCCAGCACGGCCAGCTTTTTGTCCAGCGCCTCCCGCTCATTCTCGTCCAGCTCCACCCGTTGATCCGTCAGGCGCGCCGTCTCCTTCACGGCCGACTCGTACCCGGTCAGGGCCGCAAACGGGGAAAACTGCGCCGCGCGGTCCGACCGCTCCATGTGGGGTCTGGACAGTGAGACGTGGTGGGGCAGATCGATGATGTCGTCGTAGCGGTTGGGATCGTCCGCCTCCCTCTTTGTCATGCCTTATGCCCTCCGATCTGCTTGTTGCGCTCCACGGTCATGGCCCCGTCCTGAAGGTTCATGCCCTTTAGCACCGCATTTTTTCCGAACTTTTTCTTGATATCAAGCATCGCCTTCTGCATCTTCTTCTCCCGCGCTAGCTCCCTCTCCTCCTGCTCCCGCTGCCGCTTTTGCGCCTCGTAGTCGGTGAACAGGTTCAGCTGCTCGAAGGTCTCCTTGGCCCGTGCGCTCCCCTCCTCCTGCACGTGGGTGGCGGCGACCGTCACCCGGCGGACCAGCAGGTTTTTGTCCGTGATCCGGTCGTAAAGCTCCAGCACCGCCTGCATGATCAGCCGGGTGGAGGATGTCTTTTGCCTCAGATTCGCCGTCCCGTGCGCGTGCTTCGGGACCTGGCGGCCATAGTGGTCCGTCACGACCGGCCCCTTGTACCGGCTTTTGATCTCCGGCCGGGTCAGGTTCTCAATGTCGTACCCGATGGTGAGCACAATCTGGTCCGTCACCAACCCCTTGTCCACCAGGTCCAGCACCAACAAATCCGTCATCTCCTGGACGATCAGCCTGGCCTTCCCATTCTCGTAGGGGCACTGTAACACCTGCCCGGAGCCGATGCTGTTCTCCTTGGGCTTGTAGGCCTTGATGTCCGCAATGGTGCAGGGCTCGTAGCCCCAGGCGTGGTCGATGAGGAGCTCCGCGTTCACGCCGAACAGCCGGTATAATAGGTCCTCGTTGTAGTAATCCCCGGCGCCTCCCAGGGAACACCTGGCGATATCCCCCATGGTGTGAAGGCCCACCTCCTCCAGCTTTTTGGCGTATCCCCTTCCCACCCGCCAGAAATCGGTGAGGGGCCTGTGGGTCCATAGGAGGCGGCGGTAGGACTTCTCGTCCAGCTCGGCGATCCGAACCCCGTTCTCATCCGGCTCGATCCGCTTGGCCACAATGTCCATGGCGATCTTGCACAGGTACAGGTTGGTCCCGATCCCGGCGGTGGCCGTGATCCCCGTGGCCTCCAGCACGTCCAGGATCATCTTCTTTGCCAGCTCCCGGGCCGTCAGGCGGTAGGTGGACAGGTAGCTGGTCACATCGATGAGCACCTCGTCGATGGAGTACACATGGATGTCCTCCGGGGCGATGTATTTCAGGTAAATATTGTAAATTTTCGTGCTGTAGTCCATGTAGAGAGACATGCGCGGCGGCGCGGCGATATAGTCCAGGGACAGCGACGGGTCCGCCTTCAACGCCCGGTCATCCCAGGAGCTCCCCGAGAACACATGCCCCGGGGCCAGCTGCCTGCGCCTGGCGTTCTCCTCCTTCACCCTCTGGATCACCTCAAACAGCCTGGCCCTCCCGGGAATCCCGTAGGCCTTAAGGGCCGGTGAGACCGCCAGGCATATGGTTTTCGCCGTGCGGCTTGTGTCCGCCACCACAAGGTTCGTCGCAAGCGGATCCCAGCCGTGCTCCACGCATTCCACCGACGCGTAGAACGTTTTTAAGTCGATCGCGATGTACGCGCGCTCCCCCTGTGTCTGCATGGGGCCCTCCTTTCCTGCCGTCAGCTCTCCATCAGTTTCTCGATCTCCTGCCGGTCATACACCTCGCACTCATCCCCCTGAAGCGTTGCCCCTAACGTCTCCGCCAAATCCCGCATCGCCAGAAGCTGCCTGCAATCCCGGTACGTAAAAAACGGGCACTCCCCCTCCTCAAAGACAAGAATGGTCTTTTTGCCCTCCCCGTCGGTGTACTCCAAAAATGGCCCATAATCGGCTATCATCGCATCTCCCTGCGGCGTGGCAATCAGGACCTCACCCGTCTCATCAATCCGAAACTGATGTGGTTCGACTGGCAAAATCCCCCTGACCTCATCCAGTGTGATCGGATTTTCGTCGTCAAGCCAGCAGGCTTCCCTTGTAATGTGAATATCGTACCCCATTGTATCTATCCCTCCTCACTTTTTATTAGCCGCCCAAACCGATTGGCGTAGGCCGCGTACTCCGCTCTTGTCATGCCGCCGTGCAGACGGTTAAACGCGTCAAACGTGGTGTCTTCTGGAACCTCGAAGTACTTAAACGCGACCTGCTCCAGCTCATCCAGGCCGTCCTTCACCGGCCCGCCCTCTAACGCGCGCTCAAACTCCAGCCGGTTGACCCCGAAATGGCAGCCGTGGCGCAGCAGCCGGTTGTCCATGAGCGGTTTTGGAACGCTTTCTCTATAGTCCCGGACAATGATCCCCAGTCCCCAGCAGAGCCGGACATAATTCCGGTTTCGGGCGCTTAAGGACCGCCCCGCCTGGATCGGGAAGTCGATGTCCGTCTCCTCCAGGCGCTTGCTCCCGACAATCTCATATCCACCCCAGATCACCTGGTTGTCCATCATGATGAATGTCCGGCCGAGCGGGTGGGCGGTGATTTCCTCCACGCGCATGTCCTTGTCCGCGGTTTTAAACAGGTACAGCCGCACCAGCAGGCATACCCCCAGCGTCGAGCCCAAAATATGCTCCTCCCTGAGCAGACCGTCCTTGTCCATTTTCCCGATCTGCCCGATAATCAGGCCAAACCCGTAGTGCTTGAGGTCGACCTCAAAGCGGAAAATATCCCCGTTAAAATATTTCACCGTGCGGTGCTTTGCGTTCTTCATCCGCTCCACCTTCTCAAAATACCCCGGAGGGCAGGCGGCGGTGAACCCGTCCATCCACTCCCGAAACGCGGCCAGCGTGTCCACGTTCCCCGGAAACACAATGGGAAGGCTTATGCAGTTTCTCGTGTTGCGCGCCACCAGCTCGGACCCAAGGCCCGGGCGGGAGAGGTTCATCCAGAACGAGCAGCCCGTGGGGCGCATGGCCGAGATGGACGTGTAATTCAGCTTTTTCTCCTTGCCTCTCTGCGTGCGCGCGAGCACCACCTTTCGCTCACGGGTGTGGATCTCATTGTCGTTCTCATCATAGTCGAGAAAATTTTTATATTTTTCCCCGGACAGTGTGCCAAGGGCTATGGTTTTTCGAATGACATCCCCCTCAAAGTATACCCAAAATCCCGGTTTTACCTCAAAGCGCTCCCATTCTGCCCGGATGGGCTCCAGCCCGAAATACCGGCGCTCCTCGTTGGTCAAAATTTCAAATTCAATCGGTCTGTCCATGCAGCTCCCCCTCCGGCCCGTCCTGACTTTAACCTTATTGTAGCACAACGCGCACCAAAAAGTCTATTTCTACTTGCGCATGCCAGGCAGAGCGACGGCGCTGGCGCTCCAGCGCATCCAAAAAAAGGGGGCCGGATCTCATTCTCATCCGGCTCCCTCTGTTCTGTTTATCCCAAATCCTCCCCGTTGCTCTCGATGCACCTCTTGTACCAGTAAAAGGAATCCTTCTTGTACCTCTTTTTGCTCCCCTTGCCCTCATCGTCCTGGTCCACATAGATCACGCCGTAGCGCTTGCTCATCTCCATGGGCCCGCAGGACACGATGTCGATGAATCCCCACATGGTGTAACCGATCAGATCCACGCCGTCCTGCACCGCTTCCCGCATCTGCTCCACATGGGCTTTCAGGTAATCGATCCGGTACGGGTCATGGACCGTCCCGTCGCTCTCCAGGGTATCCAAGGCCCCCAGCCCGTTCTCCGCGATAAAGACCGGAAGCTGGTAGCGGTCATACACCTGGTTTAAGGTCACGCGCAGCCCCACCGGATCCTTCTGCCATCCCCACTCGCTGGATTCCAGGTACGGGTTCTTGTTGGCCATGACCAGGTTGCCGCTGGTCTTCTCCCATCCCTGCTTTGTGGTGGAAACCTGGGAGAAATAGTAGGAAAACGCGGTGAAATCGATGGTGCCGCCCTCAAGTATCTCGTCGTCCCCCGGCTCCTTCCGAATGTGGATGTGCTCCTTCTCAAAATAGCGCTCCATATACGCCGGGTATTTCCCCCGCGCCATCACGTCCAGGTAAAACCAGTTGGAGTACTGGTCGTCCAGAATCATCTGCATCACGTCGTCCGGGTGGCAGGTGGCCGGGTATGTGGTGAACCGCGCGATCATGCCGCCGATCATGGAGCCGGGAAGCATCTCATGGCCGGCCTTCACCGTCAGCGCGTTGGCGATAAACTGGTGGTGCAGGCACTGGAAGATGGCGTTCGGGTAGTCCTCCTCCTGATCCTCCACCAGGCAGACCCCGTTGTAGGGGTTGAATCTACCGGCGTTGAACTCATTGAACGGGAGCCAGTAATCCACCAGGGTCCCCAGCCTCTCAAACAGCGTGGTGGCATACCGGACATAAAAGTCGATGGTCTTTCGGCTCTTCCAGCCGCCGTACCTCAGCACCAGATTCACCGGAATGTTGTAGTGGAGAATGGTCGCAAACACCTTGATCCCGTACTTGTGGCATTCCTCAAATAAATCGGTGTAAAACCGGAGCCCCTCCTCGTTGGGCAGCGCATCGTCGCCGTTCGGGTAAATCCGCGCCCAGTTGATGGAGGTTCTGAGCACCTTTACGCCCAGCTCGTGGAACAGCCTGATGTCCTCCCTGTAGGTGTGGTAAAAGTCAATCCCCCAACGGAACGGGTAGTGGACCACATCCCGATCGGTCAGCGCCCGCTCAAATTTCTCCCCGTTCATGCGGCGGTTTTTGAACATGGCCCGCTCCTCCTTGGTCCACGCCGCATCAAAGTACCTGAGGTCCTGGGTGTCCAGCCCCTTTCCCCCCTCATCGTAGGCTCCGTCCGCCTGGGAGGCGGCAATGGCGCCGCCCCACAAAAAATCCTTAGGAAATCCTGTATTCATTCAATTCTTCCTCCCGCTCAATCTTCTTTTTTTGACAACACGTACGAAATGACAAACGCGGACACCCATGCAACCGGCATGACAATCAGAAGCAGCATAAAGTTGTTCCCCTCATCCATATAGGTTGCAATGCTGGTGATTCCCGGCATCGAGAACGCGTAGGTGACCACCCCCAATAGCATCGCGGTGGCACCGGCGATGGCGCCTCCCGCCATGGCCGCATACAAGGGCTTTTTCTCCGGCAGCGCGATCCCGTAAAGCGCCGGCTCCGTGATCCCTAAAATGCACACCAGCCCGGTGGAGATGGCCGCGGACCTCTGCTCGCCCGGCTTCATCTTCAGCGCATGCCCCAGGACCGCGCCGGAGACCGCCAGGTTCGAGTAGAAGAAATTGGGAAGCATGTAGTCGTAGCCCAGCGTGGCCAGGTTCTGCAGCTCCACCGCGGACCAGCCCTTGATGCCGAAGATGATTGTCAGCGGAATGATCCCGCAGAACAGCGCGCCCGCAAAGGGCCCCGCGTGGTTGAACAGCCACGCAAATCCGCCCGTCATGCCGGCGGCGATCCAGTTGCCCAAGGGGGCCGCAAAACCCAGGAACAGCGGGGCCGCGATCAAAAACGACAGCGCGCCCGAGAACACGATGCGCAGGTTTTTGGGCATCCGCTTGTCGATAAAGTGGTAGATCATCGAGAAAATCCACACCGACAGGATCACAGGGAAGATGGATCCCTTGTAGCTGTACGCCGGGATGTTGAAGAACCCGAACATATACCCCTTGACCCCCTCCGCCGGGGACAGGAAGGTGGAGTACATCAGGATGCCCGCGGTCATGATGCCGAAAATCTCCTTCACCTTAAACCGCTTGGCCGCCGCGTACCCGATGATAAACGGCATGAAATAGAACGGCGCATCCCCCACCGCGTTTAGCACCGTGATGATATCCGACTTGGAGGAGACCAGGCCGATAGCGGTGATCAGCGAGATGATTCCCTTGATCATACCTCCGGCCACAATCGCGTACAGCCCCGGCGTCACACAGGAGGCCAGCGTGTTCAGTCCCCACGTGACAAGGTTCATCTTCTTCTCCTGCACCGAATCCCCCGCAGTACCCGGGTTCGCGTTCACGGCCGTGTCCCCGGCCGTGTCCGCCTCCCCGCCCGCTTTGAACCCGGATATCTCCAGAAATTCCGCGTACACCTCCGGCACGGTGGTCCCGATGACACACTGCAATTGTCCGCTGGACTCGATCACCTTCAAGAGGCCCTTCACACGGTTTAACCTCTCAATATCCACCAGATCCCGGTTCACCGGGACAATCCGAAGGCGCGTAATGCAGTGAAACACATTCTTAATATTCTGTTTTCCCCCCACCGCCTCCAAAATTTCCTGACACATGCTCCCATACTCATACTCTGCCATATCCGCCTCTTCCGCCTTTCCAAGTCTCACCACAGCGACTTCCGAATCCTGCGTTACCCTCTCCAAATCGTGAAACACCACGTCCTGCGCATCCCGGTTCGGGAAAATCGTGATCACAACCGGGTCCAGACCCCTGGCCTTTACTAGCTCCAGGTCGAACCGGACGATCTCCTCCCCGGCGCGCACTTTTTCCTCCGCCTTCTTTAAAACCTGAAACCCATCCCCCTTAAGGTTCACCGTGTCGATTCCGATGTGAATCAACACCTCCAGGCCGCGCTCCGTCGTGATTCCAAGCGCATGACCCGTCGGAAATACCATGGAGACTGTCCCATCCACAGGTGCAAAAATGTGCCCATTTTCCGGATCAACCCCAAATCCGCTCCCCATCAGGCCGCCGTTAAATGTCGGATCGCTGATCTTTCCAAGGGCCACATACCGCCCGGAGGCCGGAGCAAAAACACGCTCATTTACCCCATTTCCCTGACCCATATAGCCGTCCTTCCTTCTGCTCGTTTTTGTCAAAAGAATTCTTTTGTCTATATCATACCGGATCTCCTCCCGCGCTGCAATTCCTGAACGAAACATATTGACTTACCAAACTTAATCTAATATGATGGACGTGGGAGGATTGCCATGGACAAACAGGAATTAGACACCTTTTTATTTCAATATACGGACTCCGAAAAGCGGCACATGCTGACCGATCGGCAGGTCCTATCCAAGCGCTACGATTCGATTCCAAAGGTCCTGTTCCAGGGCCGGGAGGTCTACCAGTTTACCTTCAACAAGCTGTTCGAGGGCAACTATGTCTGCGTCAACAAGGAGTCCCGCTTCACCTACATCCCGGAGCACATCCACACGGTCATCGAGTTTGTCTACGTGTACTCGGGCAGCTGTACCCAGGTCATAAACGGAAAGCGGGTGACCATCACCCAGGGCGACATCTGCATGCTGGACACCAGCGTGCCCCACAGCGTGGAGTACTTGGACAAGGACGATATCGTGATCTCCATCGAGATGCAGAAGGAGTACCTGACCCGCGGGTTCCTCCCAAGGCTCGGCGACGACGGAATCATCAACCGCTTCCTCGCCAACACCCTGTCCATGAACACCGCCCACGACCAGTATCTGCTGTTCAAAAAGCAGAAAGAGAACCAGATCCACTCGATCTTACAAAATATCCTCTGCGAATACTACGATCCCCAGTTCTGCAGCGACAAGGTCATCGACGCCTACATGATTTTACTGTTCTGTGAGATTTTGCGCCAGTACCGGCACCAACAGATTTCCTCCCCCCAGAGAGGAAGCCAGAATATTATAGAAATTTTGAACTATATTGAGAACAACTACGCCACCACGTCCCTCCAGGACACCGCCGCCCACTTTGGCTTTCACCCCAATTATCTGAGCAGCTACATCCGAAGGAACACCGGCCACTCCTTCAAGGAGCTGGTCATCATGCAGAAAATGTTCCAGGCCAGCTTCTACTTAATCAACACGGACCTGCCGGTCTACGAGATCGCCAACCGGGTGGGGTACGACAATCTGGGGCATTTTTACCGGAAGTTTGAGGCCCTCTATCAGATGAAGCCTCTGATGTATCGGAAGTTGAAGGCGAATGTAATGAATTAAAAAAAGCGGCTTTCCTCCAACTATAAAAGATGGGGGAAAGCCGCTTTTTACCGTCACATAACCGGGAAAAAGAAATGAATACTGAATACAAAGCTGACAATGGTCACTGCCGCAAAACCCAGGGCCCATAAAAAGGTTTCCTGAATTTTGTACCCGGCCGCCGCGAATGCGATGGCTGTGGACGGGGCGCCCGACGGCAGGAAAACGGCGCAGGAACAGATCGTATTGATCAGCAGGCAGAGACCTCTGGTATCCCATCCCGCCGCGACCGCGGTGGCGACGCCCAATGGCAGAAGGACATTTTTCGTTCCGGAGTTGGTCATCAGGTTGGTCATGACCACGCCGACCACCGCAAAGACTGCCAGCACGGTGATCCCGCTGGGATTTTCACCCATCAGCCCCAGAATAAACTCTCCGATCATGACGCCGGCCCCGGAAGCGGACAGCGCGTCTGCCATGACGAAGATTCCGGCCAGCATGAACAGCATATCGCCGGACAATACCCGCTGCATATCCTTCTGGTTCTGGACGCCCATGAACATCAGAGCGGCCGCGCCTGCGGCGGGACAGACGTACATGATATCGCCCAGTATGGAATTCATGAACAGCGACGCCATGACCGCAAGGAACACCACATACGTCACGATCTCGTGCTTTCTGCTCATGGGAGCTACATCTTTGACCTTTTTCATCTTGCTCTGGTCGATATCCCTCTTGGGCAGCATTTTATAGGTCAGGATGACGTAGATGCTCAAAAGCAGCATCGGAACGATGGAAACCTTGAAGGTATCGATGATGGTCAGCAGCGGAAGCGTATCCCCGTAGCTGGAAATATATTTGTTGGGGGTCAGGTAGGACGTTGCGCCGACGCCGACCGGGATCCGCCCGGTCCACATTCCGCCCATGATTGCCATCGGCAGCATCATTCTGGACGGGCAGACGTCACCGTCGGCGGAGAGCGCCGTCAAAATCATGATCATGACCGTGATGGTACCGGAGGACGGCAGAAACTGGGCAAAGCACATGACGAAAAACATCAGCAGCATCAGCAGAAGCACGCTGTTGTTTCCGCCCTGCAGCTTCATGACCCGGCCACGGATTTTCGTCAGCAGGCTGGTTTTGCCGAAGGCGTCGCAGATCACATACATCCCTGCAATCAGGATAAAGTTTTTCATGGCAAATCCGGCGAATGCCTTCTCAATCGGCATGATGCCGGTGAGCACCAGCACAATACAGCAGGTCATGGTAGTCAACCCGAAGGGCCATTTGTTCAGACAAAAGCTGGCAATCATAAAGATAAACAGTCCAACTACAATGTAAAGCTCCATTTAATTCCCCTCCTGTGTATGTTTTTGCTTATTTTCCGACGCTTACTCCACCTCTGAAATTGCCAGGTTTAACGTGTACCACTTCCCCCGTGCCATGGGCGCAACCCGCCCGATTTTTCCTTTTTCTTCCATAATTCGGTTCATGTCTGTAATCATCTTCTCCGCAAACGCCGGATCGTCGGTCAGCCAGGTCTCATAGTGCATGGGAACCAGCAGCTGGATATCGGATTCGGAAAACCAGCCCGCAAAATCCTCCGCCACATTCGTCTTCACCCGGGAGCTGGCCATCTTATTGCGGATGACAATGTTCGGCTTGTCCTTTCCCTGCATCCTCTTTAACATGCCGTCGTCATTTCCGCCGATAAAGGCGATCCGCAGGCCCTGTTCCGTTGTCAGAATGAAGTTCATGTCAAACATGCTGCCCATGGCGTTTAATTCCGGACTCCCCGGAAAGCCGGGGCCATGGAACCGCTCGATGGTCTCCTGATAATTGGACGGCTGCCTGTGGTGGGTGGCATGGTGGGTTTCCAGAATAAAGCCGTCGAAATAGTAGGTGCCCTCATAATCCACGGGATAAATGCTGGTGAGCGGTATCTTAAAGCATCTGGCCAACTCCATGGCCGTCGCCGAGTGCGTGATCACCGTGGAGTGGAACCGGTCGTACACGTCCTGCACGTTCGCGGTGTGGTCCCCGTGGGTGTGGTTTAAGAAAATATAATCCCCGCCCTCCAGATCCTCCGTTGTAAAATTGGGAGGGCACTTGTCCGCCAACATGCCTCCGCCCTGATACCAGGGGTCTGTGATCAGCGTTTTTCCGTTGGCAAACTGAAATTCAAAGCACTGCCCGTTGATCCAGCGAAATTTTAATCCGGTTGAGACTGCTAAATTGTTCATTTTGTTTCCTCCTCGATTTAATTATCTGATAATTATTATAAAATCTCAGGCCTTATCTGTCTAATATCCGTTTCGCCGGGTCTTATGCCCGGCTGGAATAAGTTTTGGCTGAACGCGAAAAAAGAACCGGTCAAATCGCCGGTTCTCCGATGAACATAGAACTATTCTGTTCTCAACTCCATTTTAAAAGAGCCCGCTGCTTCGCAGGTACCGGATCCCCTCCAACACCGCCTGAAACCTGGGGTCCTTCTGAAATCCCTGACGGCACACAAGGCAGGTGACACCGGCGACATTCTGATCCGGGTGCAGAAAATAAATCAGGCTTTGATCCAGATTGGTATAGGACGGACCATTCTTCAGCTGGATAAAGAAGCTGGCGCGCCCCCGCTCCACGGTTGCCAGCCGGTTGTTCCAGTTGGACAGCTCGATGATATTTAAGTGAATCCCTGACTGTTCCATCAGCCGTTCCACAATCGCCCGGCTGCTGCTGCCCTTCACATTTGCGACGATCTCTTCCCCCTCCATATCCTCCAGGCGCAGGACCGGGTAATCAATTCCGTCCATTCGGACGGCCCGCTCCGACGCAGGGCTTCCCTTTCGCAGGTAAATCCACTGCCAGCTGGAAAAGAGCGGTTCATAGTACAGGTTCTCCCGCTGTTCATAGGAACAGATCATCGCCATGTCGATTCCGCCTCCCATCAGCTCTGCCTCCAGCTGAACCGTTTTGTTGGTCCGGATTTCCAGAAAATACTCATTATAATTTTTGTACAGCCATTTTAAAAACGGGCTGGTAAAATCGTAGGCGCACTGCATGGTGGTCCCAAGGACAATATTGTTTTCGTTCCGAAATTTCAGCTGCCTGATTTTCTCCTCAAACCGGTCGTGGGCGGACAGAATTTCGCCAGCCATATCCAGAAAGCATCTGCCCTCCGCCGTGAGCTCCAGGGCGCTCCCCCGACTCCGCCCAAACAACGTCACACCGTATTCCTGCTCCACCCGCCGGATGCATTTACTTAGGGACGGCTGCGCCACGAACAGCTTCTGGGCCGCCTTGTTGACGCTGCCCTCGGCCGCCACCGCCGAGATGTATTTGATATCCTGTATGTTCATGAAGTTCCCCCCGCGCCTTTTCTGAATTGATTACTGACGGCGTCATCTTCATTGTAGGAGCTGGGGGGTGGTTTGTCAAATGATAGAGCAAAGCGCACCGCCGCCTTCGCGCGGCAGCCGGTTAAGCGTTCCGTTTTCGGGCATAGAAAAGCCCTCAAGCAGATTTTATCGTTCATTGCCTGCTTGAGGGCCGCCTATCAATCACAGAAGACCTTACAATTGAGCTTTCTTCTTCCGCTCCGCCTCATAGATCTCAAAAAATTCTTCCGGGTTTTTCGCGAAGATCTCTTCCAGCTGATACGACACCACAAAGGGATCGTAGTCACTGAAAACGTTGGGCATGTACTTATAAAGCTGCGCCGCTATGCGCTCCGCGTGCTCAATGTCCACCCCGGTCATGCTGTACATTTTCTTTTCCGTGAAGACCAGAAGCCGCACCATAAAGGGACCGCCCTTTTGCCCCACCTGCGCGCACACCCAGTAAATCTTGTCGCGGGGGATGGCCGTGATGGAAGGTCCTCTGACGCCGCCCTTTATCTCAAAAATCAGCAGATAGGACGGCAGCAGCGCGATCTTCTGTCCGGCTGCCTTCTTGGGGTCCCTGACCCCGTCGATGTACTCCTCCACCAGAATTTTTCCCTCACGCGCCTCCCGGTCGATGATCTCAGCCACCGCCGCCTGCGTGTTCTCCCCGTAGGGCAGATACAGGTTGCTCCCGTTCGCGGCGGGCTTCCTGGTGACGAACACTTGGATTGCGAGGCACACCAGCGCAATCCCCACTAAAATGAGCATGTAAAAAGGTATGGTGCCAAAAGAAATATCGTCGAGACCTAGCGAATCCTTTCCCAGAACGTACATGATCGCCAACGCCACAAGTAACACAACAAACAACCTCGTGACCGTCCTCCTCGACGCCCGGTTCATCCGCTCCGATTCCCGCGCCAGGTATCCCTGTTCCATACTGTTTCCTCCTTAAACGCTTATTCTGTACTCAATCTGGATATTATAGCATAGGTTTGGGGAAAAGTCTTGTATGATATGACACCGATTTTCCATCCGTTTTCCATCCCGCACGCCCCATCGTGACCGCCCATCATTCCCCCACCGCAATCACTCAAACACCGACCGAATCACCACAGCCCGCGCCATCTCATAGAGCTTAAACAGCTCCAATTTCAGATGCTCCCGGTCAAGATTCGCCAGATACCCATACCAAGCCCAGATGTCCTCCGGCATCTCCCCCGACAGTAACCGGTGGGGCGTGCCGCACAGCGCCACGACAAAGGGCTTGTGCTGCGCCAGGCACGCCCGCACAATGTGCTCCGTGGCCTCGCACGGCTCCTGGGCCACCACCCAGTCATAGCCGGATAGGTCAACCTGGCGAAAGTCAAACGGCTGCCTCAACATGCAGATGTCATCTCCCCAGATTTTCCCATTTAACTCCCTGTCAAGCTCCGGATCCATGCACGTCATGCGGTAGCCCTTTTGGGCGAGAAGCCTGGAAAGCCTGGCGGTTCTCCCCGCCCCGACCTCCAATATACGGCACGACTTTTCCGGCGGCAGATACTGCATCAGGTACTCGGCAAACGCCTCCTGCCGCGACATATGCCCGCCGCACCACAGCTTAAAATCCAGGAGCTCGTCGGAGATCGTCCCGTCCTTCGGCTCTGTGAGCTCCCGCTCGATCTTGAGCAGCGCTTCCTCTGTAAGTTCGTTGGGGTTCTCTAACCGGTATCGGGTTATAAGCTTTTCGTCTATGGTGCTCACCTGCTTTCTGATTATGTAGTGGTTGTTGAAACCATTATACTGTGCGGAACGTATGTTTGCAATATTGAAAATATCCATCTATTTTCTTGACTTCATTCACTTATATAAAATTTAACCTTTGTTTCAACCTTATGATCTGTCAACCATTCTTGCAAGCCGCTCTTAATTGCGTAGGCCTGTATCTTTATATGGATCTCTTTATAATAATAGGAGGATAAGGATGGCCTTGTGTTCCATTTCAGTCTCCGCTTCTGCAATAGCCGCATTAATCTGCGTATCAGCTCATTTGTCTTTCTCAAATATATAATCGGTATTATCTGTTGAATATTATCCCTCCTCCATATTCTACATAATCATATCATCATATGTACAATATGGAATCTATATAAAATGCTCTGAACTGCTGCATTGAGGAAACATACCTATATTACAGGCTTGCATCTTTGAAGTAAACCATGAACCATCACGACACAATATACAAAAAAGCGCAAGGACCTAATTTTCCTTGACGCTTTTCTATACACTTATACGATTGAC
>USJW01000114.1 GCA_900555045.1 uncultured Clostridium sp.
GTGTTATGATAAGTATAACAGATTGCCGGATTTTGGCATCATGGCGGTTTTGAGACAGATAGATTGGAGTTGGGAAATATGTATAAGACGATTGTGGACACGGTTTTAGGGGATATCACCAAGGTGAGCGGCATGGATGCGGTTGTGAACGCGGCCAATTCCTCCTTGTTGGGAGGCGGCGGAGTGGACGGGGCGATCCACCGGGCGGCGGGACCTGAGCTTCTGGCGGAGTGCCGGCTGCTCGGCGGCTGCAAGACGGGACAGGCCAAGATCACCAAGGCCTACAACCTGCCCTGCAAATATGTAATCCACACGGTGGGACCGGTGTGGAACGGCGGGGAGAAGGGGGAGCGGGAGCTTTTGGCCTCCTGTTACCGGAACAGCCTTCTGCTGGCGGTGAAGAACGGCGTCCAGCGGATCGCGTTTCCGTCCATCTCCACGGGCATCTTTCATTTTCCGGTGGATATGGCCGCGGAGATCGCTGTGAACGAGGCGGACCGCTTCTTAAAGGAGCACGACGGGGAGCTGGAGCAGATCCTGTGGGTGCTGTTCGACGCGCGGACCAAGCTGATGTACGACATGGCGGTGGAGCGCTGGAAGAGGGCGGCGAAGGAGTGATCGCCGGATGATTACAATTTAGAGGGAGAAATCCGTATATGTGGATATTGTACTGGGTGCTTCTGTTTGTCCTCGTGGCGGTGGCGCTCCGGGAGATTGTTATTTACCGGGTGAACCGGGCGGTGGATGAGATGATGGGCGTGGCCCCGGAACATCAGGTTCCGAAGCTGGAACAGGTCCGGAATCTGAAGGAGCTTGGAATCACCTTCTGCACCGAGGAGGCGGAGCGGAAATTTATCTTCAACTACGAGGCCAACGCCTACTAT
This sequence comes from uncultured Clostridium sp., assembly GCA_900555045.1. Taxonomy (GTDB): domain Bacteria; phylum Bacillota; class Clostridia; order Lachnospirales; family Lachnospiraceae; genus Enterocloster. The sequence continues at coordinate 885 of USJW01000114.1, forward strand.
GCCGCCCACCCCTACTACGCTCTGCTGACAGATGCGGGTTCCGGGGAGCTCCTCAAAAACGTGTACGCGGTCTCGGACCGTGAGTGCATTTACGACAGCGAGTACGGGAAAATACTGGCGGGGCTGGGGCATATCTCCGGCCTTGCGTTCACTGACATCTCCTGCCCGGACCGGCATCAGGTGACCTACCGGTATCAAGGCAGGAAATACCGCTGGAGAGGAAAAAAGAACCGGGACTGGGCGGACCATCGTCTGGCGGCCAGCTTAAACCGGTTCTGCAAGGGAGACAAACGCTTTTTCACGGACAATTCCCACGAGGGGATTATCTACTTTTTCGGCACAAGAGATCAGGCGGCGCAGCTGAATGAGCGGTTTGGGCTGCGGTTCCGGTGAGAGGGGCGGCTGGTTTAGCCCGCCGGGGTGCGCTTTGCCCTCCCTACTTAAGGCCGCACAGGTCGCGCACGATCCGTCCGGCGATCAAAAGTCCCGCCACCGGGGGAACAAAGGCGACACTTCCCGGTGTGGCGCGCCTTGCGCCGGTGTCCTCCTCGGTGGGGGCGGGGGTCAGCGGCTGCTCCGGCGACCAGCAGACCGTGAGCGATTTGACCTGCCGGGCTTTTAACTCCTTGCGCATGACCTTGCACAGGGGGCACACGCTGGTCTCGTAGATGTCGGAGATGGCAAAGAGCTCCGGGTGGAGCTTGTTGCCGGTGCCCATGGAGGCGATGATGGGGATCTTGTGGTCCCTGGCGAAGACAACCAGGGCCAGCTTGGCCGTCACCGTGTCGATCGCGTCCAGGATGTAGTCCACGGGGCCGATCTGGTCAAAGAGCGCGTCCATGTTGTCCGGGAGCACGAAGGTCTCAAAGGTTGAGACGCAGCAGTCCGGGTTGATGTCGGCGAGCTTCTGCTTCATCACCTGGGTCTTGTACTGTCCCACCGTGCTGTGCAGGGCGATGGACTGACGGTTTATGTTGGTCAGGGAGACGGTGTCGTTGTCCACCAGCGTCAGCTGGCCCACGCCGCTTCTGGCCAGGGCCTCGATGGCGTGGGACCCCACACCGCCCACGCCGAACACCGCCACGTGGCTGCCCTTCAGGGCCTCTAAACCGGCATTGCCGATGAGCATCTCTGTTCTGGAAAATTCATGTATCATCTGTGACTCCTTTCGTCCGGCCGTTGTCAAAACGTCGGGCGTATTTTTTGAATGGAATGGACCGCAGACATGGCCTGCGGGTATTTCTATTATATCTTAACCAATGTACATCATTTTACCGAAAATGTAAATCACGCTTTGTTTTTGAATGCTATAATGGTATAATAAGGAAACGTATTACTTGTCATCAACCTGCGGTTGGTGACAGGGTAAAATAAGGAAACGTATTACTTGTCATCAACCTGCGGTTGGTGACAGGATATAATAAGGAAACGTATTACATCACCTGCCGGTCTTTCCGCCACAGGCGGCGGCCGGAATGGAAAAGTGAGAGAATTTTTGCCGTAAAAAGCGGGCAAGCTGATAGATGGAGGCAATTGTTATGATGAAAGATGGACTGATTCGTGTCGCAGCGGCGACACCGGACGTCCGGGTGGCGGACCCGAAGTTTAACGGGGATCAGGTCATTCGGCTGATGGAAGAAGGATATGAGAAGGGCGCCAAGCTGATGGTGTTCCCGGAGCTGTGTCTCACCGCCTACACCTGCGGGGACCTGTTCGCCCAGCAGACGCTGCTGGAGGGGGCGAAGGCGGCCTTAAAAAGGGTGGCCGAGGCCACAAAAGGGAAGGACATGCTGGTGTTTCTTGGCCTTCCCTGGGAGCGCGGGGGAAAGCTGTACAACGCGGCGGCGGCCCTGAAGGACGGAGAACTTCTGGGGTTGATTCCCAAGCGGAACATCCCGAACTACGCGGAATTCTATGAGGCGCGGAACTTCTGCCCCGGCAACGAGATCCCGGTGCCCGCGGAGTGGGAGGGAAGCCAGGTGCCCATGGGCACGAACCTTTTGTTCTCCTGCAAGGAGGCCCCCGGTCTGGTGATCGGAGCGGAGATCTGCGAGGACGTGTGGGTTCCCTGCCCGCCCAGCATCCGCCACTGCATGGCAGGGGCCACGGTGATGGTCAACTGTTCGGCCAGCGACGAGACCACCGGCAAGGATGTCTACCGCAGGGATTTAGTCTGCGGGCAGTCGTCCCGCCTGGTCTGCGGCTACGTGTATGCCAACGCCGGGGATGGCGAGTCCACCCAGGACCTGGTGTTCGGCGGCCAGAACCTCATCGTTGAGAACGGCACCTGCCTGGCAGAGTCCCGCCGCTTTGTCAACGAGACGGTCTACGCGGATCTGGACCTGCAGCGCTTAAACGGCGAGCGCCGCCGCCTGACCACCTTCCCGGACGGGGAGACGCTGCGGGCGCAGAACGGCTACGTGACCGTGGAATTTTCCTACGAAAACCTGGAGACAAAAGGCCGTCTCATGCGGGACGTGGACCCGGCGCCCTTTGTGCCCAGCGACGAGGCGCAGCGCAGCCGCCGCTGTGAGGAGATTCTTTCTATCCAGGCCATGGGGCTCAAGAAGCGTCTGGAGCATACCGGCTGCAAGAACGCGGTGCTCGGCATCTCCGGCGGTCTGGACTCTACGCTGGCGCTCTTAGTTACGGTGCGCGCCTTCGACCTTCTGGGAATTTCCAGAGCGCAGATCTGCTGTGTCACCATGCCCTGCTTCGGCACCACGGACCGGACCTACATGAACGCCTGCACCATGACGAAGCGGGTGGGGGCCACGCTGCGGGAGATCAATATCCGGCGGACCGTGACCAGCCACTTTGAGGATATCGGCCAGGACCTGGAGAACCACGATGTGACCTTCGAGAACGGCCAGGCCAGAGAGCGGACGCAGATTCTGATGGACATTGCCAACCAGGTGGGCGGCATGGTGGTGGGCACTGGCGACATGTCGGAGCTGGCCCTGGGCTGGGCCACCTACAACGGGGACCACATGTCCATGTACGGTGTCAACGCGTCGGTGCCCAAGACCCTGGTGCGCCATCTGGTGCGCTACTACGCGGACACCTGCGGGGAGAAGGAGCTGGCGGACGTGCTCTACGACGTGCTCGACACGCCGGTGAGCCCGGAGCTTCTGCCACCCAAGGACGGGGAGATCGCCCAGAAGACCGAGGATCTGGTGGGGCCCTACGAGCTGCACGATTTCTTCATGTACTATATTCTGCGCTACGGCTACACGCCTTCCAAGATTTACCGGCTGGCGCTCACGGCGTTTGAAGGGCAGTATAGCGGGGACGTGATCTACAAGTGGCTGCGGGTGTTCTACCGCCGGTTCTTCTCCCAGCAGTTCAAGCGCTCCTGCCTGCCGGACGGCCCCAAGGTGGGCTCGGTGGGCGTGTCGCCCAGAGGCGATCTGCGGATGCCAAGCGATGCCAGCAGCCGCCTGTGGCTGGAGGAGTTAGACCAGATTTGCGTGGAGGAAAATAAGGCATGATCAACAGCACATCCAACAAACAGATCAAGCGGGTGGTGAACCTGCGCGGCAAGGCCAAGGCGCGCAGGGAGGAGGACCGGTACGTGGCCGAGGGCCTGCGCATGTGCCGGGAGTTAGATCCCGGCGAGGTGGAGGAGCTCTACGTGACCGAGGATTTCGCCGCGGTGCCGGAGAACCGCCGGTGGATGGCGGCGTTTTCCTGCGAGGTGGTGTCCGACGTGGTGATGAACTATATGGCGGACACCCGGACGCCCCAGGGCGTGCTGGCCGTGGTGCGGCAGCGCCATTACCGGCTGGAGGAGCTGCTGCCGGGGGCGAAGGGCGCAGGAAAGGGCGGCAAAACGGGCGGCGGGACACCGACAGGCAATGCCTGCCTCATGATTCTTGAGACCCTGCAGGACCCGGGCAACCTGGGGACGATCTTGCGGGCGGGCGAGGGCGCGGGCGTGACCGGCGTGGTGATGAACCGGGAGACCGCGGATATCTACAATCCAAAGGTTATCCGCTCCACCATGGGCTCCATCCTGCGGGTGCCCTTCGTCTACGCGGACGATCTGGGGGTGGCCCTGAAGCGGATCAAGGCTTCGGGTATCCGGCTGTTCGCGGCCCACTTGAAGGGCGTGAATAATTACGACCGGGAGGATTATACTGGTAATGTCGGCTTCCTCATCGGAAACGAGGCCAACGGTCTGACAGACGAGACCGCCGCCATGGCGGACTGTTACGTGAAGATCCCGATGGCGGGGAAGGTGGAGTCTTTGAATGCGGCAGTGGCGGCCTCCGTCCTGATGTTTGAGGCGGCCAGGCAGAGGCGCAATCAGGAAAATGTATAAATATTCTGTATAAGTGCATAGGACTGCATGTTGATGTGGATGATTGCCCGGAATTGGAGTCACTGGCCCGTAAATGGGGCTGCGGGAAAATATTGACATTGCGGAATAAACGCTTGAGGTTATTGAATACATAGCTGTATATGGAAATGGGCGGCGGCCGGCTCTACGGTTTGGACCCTGCTGCGCTACCTTCCATCCCAGCTATAAACCGTTTCAATAATGGAAGGAGAGCGAAATATGGCAGTGATCGTTTGGATGGCAGCGTTTTTACTGTTTCTGGGATTGGAGCTGGCACAGCGGGCGCTCACGACGCTCTGGTTTGCCTGTGGCGCCCTGGCGGCGGCCGTGGCCGCGTTCGGCTTGGCGGACATTGGCGTCCAGCTTTTGTGGTTTGCGGCGGTCTCGTTTTTGGCGCTGGTTCTCGTGAGGCCGGTCGCGTTTTGGGTGGCCAGAGTGGCCAATGTGGCGAGCGCGGCGAAGACAGCGAGGTATGCGAAGACGGCGAGTGCGGGGAAGGCGGCGCGGTCGGCGAAGCTGGCGGGGACAGCAGGGGAAGCGCGGGCGGCAAGCGCGGAGAAGGCAGCGCGGTCAGCGAAGACAGCGCGGGCCTAAGCGGCCGCGGGGAGGGCAGGTACATGGAGCTACAGCTGGACTTGAATAAGGAGTACGGCATCGTCCTGGAGGGCGGGGGCGCCAAGGGGGCGTACCAGGTGGGAGCCTGGAAGGCCATCAAGGAGGCGGGGATCTGCATCCGGGGCGTGGCAGGGACCTCGGTGGGGGCCTTAAACGGCGCCCTGGTCTGCATGGACGATTTCGCGAAGGCGGAGCGCATCTGGGAGAACATCAGCTACTCCCGGGTGATGGATGTGGACGACACGCTGATGGACAAAATCAAGAATTTTCAGCTGAAGAACCTGCCGGACTTTCTGGCCGGAGGAACGAAGCTTTTAAAGGAGCGCGGGTTTGACGTCGCCCCCTTAAAAGGGCTGATCGACGACCTGGTGGACGAGGAGCGCATAAGGAGCTCGGACCGCGAGCTGTACGTGGTGACCTACTCCCTCTCGGACCGCCAGCCGCTGGTGGTGAACGTGAAGGAGGTCCCGGACGGGGAGATCGGCGACATGCTGATGGCCAGCGCCTACCTGATTGGCTTTAAGCAGGAGCGCCTGGGCGGCAAGTTCTACATGGACGGGGGCGGGGTCAACAACGTGCCCGTGGACGTGCTGATGGACCGGGGCTACAAGGACATCATCGTGGTGCGGATCTACGGCCTCGGAGTGGACACGGAGCGGCATCTCAAGGTGCCGGAGGACGTGAATCTCTACCACATTTACCCGCGCCAGGACTTGGGCGGCATCCTGGAGTTCGACCGCAGGCGCGCCAAGCGGAACATGGTTTTGGGCTATTTTGACGCCAAGCGCATGCTGTACGGCCTGGGCGGAAAGGGGTACTACATCGACGCGCCGTCCGGGGAAGCCTACTATTTTGACAAGATGATGTCCGAGCTGCCGCGGTTCTTGGTCTATCTGCGGCCCGAGATGGAGGATGAGCTCGGCAAAATCCCTGCGGGCTACCGCTTTTTCACGGAAAAGCTGTTTCCGGAGATGGCGCGGGAGATGAAGCTGCGGGAGGGCTGGGACTACCGGGATCTGTATCTGGGGCTCCTGGAGGAGCTGGCGAAGCAGTACCGGATCAGCCGTTTTAAGGTTTACACCGTGGATGAGCTGGTGGGGATCATCCACCGCAAGGCGGGCGTGCAGCTGTCGAAGCTTTTAAAACCCCTGCCAACCTCCTCTTGACAGAGCGCAGAAGGTGTAGTAAATTATAGTATAAATATTTATATGTACTAATAAATATACATTACAACCAAAAGACGGAGGTAGCGGCCATGAATTTAAAAGGAAGACATTTTTTGACATTGAAAGATTATACACCGGAGGAGATCCTTTACCTGCTGGATCTGTCCGCCGAGCTCAAGGCGAAGAAGAAGACAGGAGTTATGGTGGACACCCTCAGGGGCAAGAACGTCGCCCTGATCTTTGAGAAGACCAGCACCAGAACCCGCTGCGCCTTCGAGGTGGCCGCCCACGACCTGGGCATGGGCACTACATATCTGGATCCGTCGGGCTCCCAGATCGGCAAGAAGGAGAGCATCGCGGACACGGCCAGAGTGCTGGGCAGAATGTACGACGGCATCGAGTACCGGGGCTTTGGCCAGGAGATTGTGGAGGAGCTGGCAAAGTACGCGGGAGTGCCGGTTTGGAACGGCCTGACCAATGAGGATCACCCCACCCAGATGCTGGCGGACCTCTTGACCATCAGGGAACATTTGGGGCGCTTAAAGGGCGTGAAGCTGGTGTACATGGGCGACGCCCGCTACAACATGGGCAATTCCCTGATGATCGCCTGCGCCAAGATGGGGATGCACTTTGTGGCCTGCGCGCCAAAGAAATATTTCCCGGATCCGGCCCTTGTGGCCCAGTGCGAGGGCTACGCGGCCGAGAGCGGCGGCTCCGTCACTCTGACCGAGGATGTGGCCGAGGCCGTGAAGGGCGCGGACGTGATCGACACGGACGTGTGGGTGTCCATGGGCGAGCCGGATGAGGTCTGGGAGGAGCGCATCCGCGAGCTGTCCCCCTACAAGGTGACAAAGGCCGTGATGGACGCCGCAGGTCCGCAGGCCATTTTCCTCCACTGCCTGCCCTCCTTCCACGATCTGAAGACGAAGATCGGAAAGGAGATGGGCGAGCGCTTCTGCTTGAGCGAGCTGGAAGTGACAGACGAGGTGTTTGAATCCGCCCAGTCCGTCGTGTTCGACGAGGCGGAAAACCGCATGCACACCATCAAAGCGGTGATGCTAGCAACGTTGGGAGAGTAATAAAATATGATGCATGGACAGTCGAGACGGGGGGATCGGCATTCGGGCGTGTTCCTGGATGTCTTCCACCTGATCGTCGGAATTTTAATCGTAGTCATGGGACTGCTTTCGTTTATCAACCCGGAGGGCAATGAGATGCTCTTCCCCCTGGTCTTTTTCCTGGCTGCCGCCCTAAACGCGGTCACCGGCGTGTTCGAGATCAAGACCCAGGGACATGACAAGAAAAAGCGCAGGACAGGCATTTGGCACATTGTGCTCACGGTGGTTCTAGCCGCCGTGGGCGTGCTCAGCGCGATCAGTATCTGGGGGTAGTGGGCGATGAAAACAGAGATTTTGAAGATGCTCAGGGAGGCGGACGGATATCTGTCCGGGCAGCAGCTGTGCGAGCACTTGGGCGTGTCCCGGACCGCCGTCTGGAAGATTATCGGGCAGCTGAAGGCGGAGGGATACCGCATTGAGGCCGTTCGCAACAAGGGATACCATCTGGTGGAGGGCGCCGATGTGATCACGAAGGCGGAGCTTTTAAGCTGCCTTGAGACCGCATGGGCGGGGACGGAGTTAGCGTACTACGACAACACCGACTCCACCAACAACCGGGCCAGGCAGCTGGCCGAGGAGGGAGCGCCCCACGGCACCCTGGTGGTGGCGGACAGCCAGACCGCGGGGAAGGGCCGCAGAGGCCGTCACTGGGAGGCGCCCTCCGGCACCGGCGTGTGGATGACCTTGGTTTTACGGCCGCAGATCGAGCCGCAGCGGGCCTCCATGATGACGCTGGTCGCGGCCCTGGCTGTGGCGGAGGGAATACAGAAGGTCACGGGCCTGGAGGCAAAGATCAAGTGGCCCAACGACATTGTGTGCGGCGGGAAAAAGGTCTGCGGGATCCTGACGGAGATGAGCACGGAGGCGGACTGGATCCGCTATGCGATCATCGGAATCGGGATCAACGTGAACATCGACCAGTTTTCCCAGGAGCTGGAGCACACGGCCACGTCCCTCAAGCGGGAGCTGGGGCATCCGGTGAAGCGCAGCACGGTGATCGGCGCGGTGATGGCGGCATTTGAGACATACTACGATATTTTCCTGAAAACCGGCGACTTATCGGAGCTGACCGGGACGTACAACGCGCTGTCCGCCAACCTGGGACGGCCGGTGACGGTGTTGGACCCCGCGGGAGAGTACGACGGAACCGCGCTCGGTATTGACAGCCAGGGCGCTCTGCTGGTACAATGTTCCGAAGGAGAGGTGAGATCCGTCATTTCAGGCGAGGTTTCCGTCCGGGGAATATACGGGTATGTGTGATATGAAACATTTTTATGATCAGATACAGGTTTTAGAGCGAGATGGAGAAGTTTTAGATCGTCAGCAGCGGCTTCAGGCAATGAAGAGGCCGCTGCTTTCGTGGTATGAGGAGCATGCCAGAAGCCTGCCGTGGCGGGACGATCCGCAGCCCTACCGGGTGTGGGTGTCCGAGATCATGCTCCAGCAGACGCGGGTGGAAGCCGTGAAGCCGTACTTTGAGCGCTTCATGCGGGAGCTGCCCACGGTGCGGGACTTGGCGCAGGTGGAGGACGACCGGCTGATGAAGCTGTGGGAGGGCCTGGGATATTATACCAGGGCGAGAAACCTAAAGAAGGCCGCGGGCGTGATTATGGAGCGCCACGGCGGGGAGCTTCCCGCCTCCTACGAGGAGCTTCTGGCGCTGCCGGGCATCGGCAGCTACACGGCGGGGGCCATCGCCTCCATCGCCTTCGGGATCCCGGTTCCCGCGGTGGACGGGAACGTGCTCCGGGTGATCTCCCGGGTGCTGGCGGACCGGGACGACATCCGCCAGGCCTCGGTGAAGGCGCGGATGGAGCGGGAGCTGCGGGAGGCTATGCCCTCCGAGAACACCAGTCAGTACAACCAGGGGCTCATCGAGGTGGGGGCCATCGTCTGCGTGCCGGGCGGCGAGCCCCACTGCGAGGAGTGTCCGATGAAGTCCGTGTGCCTGACGAGAAAGCAGGGACTCTGGCGGGAGATCCCGGTGAGGAGCGCCCAAAAGAAGCGCAGGGTGGAGGAGCTGACCGTCTGCCTGATCCGGCAGGGCGGCCGGGTGGCCATCCACAAGCGGCCGGAGGACGGGCTGTTGGCCTCCCTCTACGAGCTGCCCAACTGTCCGGGACATCTTCTGGCCGGTCAGGTGGCGGAGGCGTTCGGGCTCCCGGAAAGCCTGGTGGAGTCGGTTGAGCCGCTGCCTGCTGCAAAGCACATCTTCTCCCATGTGGAGTGGCACATGGCGGGGTATGAGGTGACGCTGCGGGAGAGCGGGGAAACGGAGTCCAGGGACGCGTTTTTCTTTGTGGAGCGGCAGGCACTGCGCGGGGAATATCCGCTTCCGGGCGCGTTTAAGGCGTACACAAAGCTTGTTTAGCCCCAATTTTGGATAAGGGCGAAAAAAAGGGATATACTGGAAAGGAGAGGATGTGGAATGAAGAAATTGATGTTTATATTCAATCCGCGTTCCGGCAGGGAACAGATTCGGGGTCAGCTCATGGGAATCCTGGAGACCTTCACAAAAGCCGGTTATGACATTCACGTTCATGCGACGCAGTGCCAGCTGGACTGCATGGAATGGGTGAAAAATTACGGCGATCTTATGGATATCCTGGTGGTGAGCGGAGGGGACGGCACGTTAAACGAGGCCATCTCCGGACTCATGGAGCTGGAGAATCCGCCGCTTTTAGGGTATATCCCGGCGGGGTCCACCAACGATTTCGCCACGAGCCTGGGGCTTCCCAAGCAGATGCAGGAGGCAGCGGACGGGATTGTGGAGGGGAGTCCTTACCCCATCGACATCGGCCGGTTTTGTGGCGACCGCTATTTTGTCTACATCGCGGGCTTTGGCGCCTTCACGGAGGTTTCCTATCTGACGCCCCAGGACAAGAAGAACTGGCTGGGTCACAACGCCTACGTGCTGGAGGGCGTGAAGAGCCTGGCGGGCCTGAAGCCGCGGCACATGCGGGTGGAATGGGAGGATCAGGTGCTGGAGGAGGACTTTGTGTTCGGCATGGTGACCAACACCATCAGCGTGGGCGGCTTTAAGGGCCTGGTCAACCAGTCGGTGGCGCTAAACGACGGGGAATTTGAGGTGCTTTTGATCCGCATGCCCCGGACCCCGGTGGATCTGACCAACATCATCAACTACATGTTCCTCAAGGAGGAGCCCAACGAGTACGTGTACAAATTCAAGGCGAAATCCATCCGTATGGTGTCGGACGCGCCGGTGGATTGGGTGCTGGACGGGGAGTTTGGCGGCAGCCAGACCGAGGTGGTCATCGAAAACCTGCAGAAACGCATCGAGATTTTGAAAAAAGCTTAAAAATCGAGTCGAAATATGTTGAAAAGTGTATTTTAATCGTATATAATGATAAGTTGTAGAAGTTTCTCTAAAGGGGGGACTTTTGCGTCAGCAACTTTACTTACTTTCAAGCGAAAGGACGTTTATCAGTGGAAAAAGACGATTTTTTAAAAAAGCTGGAAAAATTGGTTGAGCTGGCAAAGACCAAGCACAATACGCTGGATGCCGGGGAGATCAATGACTTCTTTGCCGGGGATAGCCTGTCGCCGGAGCAGATGGATCACATTTACAGTTATCTGGAGAACCGCAATATTGACGTAGTTCCCGAACTGGACGAGAAGATGCTCGCAGAGGATTCCGTGCTCTTAGACGATTTGGATTTAGACCTGGATCTTGATGATGACAGCTTTATAAAGGACACGGACGAGGAGGAGATCGACTTAGACGCAGTGGATCTGCTCGAGGGAATCGGAACAGAGGACCCCGTCCGCATGTACCTGAAGGAGATCGGCACCGTACCGCTTCTCACAGCAGATGAGGAGTTGCAGCTGGCCCAACGCAAGGCGGAGGGCGATGACTATGCGAAAGAGCGTTTGATCGAGGCCAACCTGCGCCTGGTGGTCAGTATCGCCAAGCGTTACACCGGAAGAGGAATGAGCTTCTTAGATCTGGTGCAGGAGGGAAACTTAGGGCTGATTAAGGGCGTTGAAAAGTTCGACTATACAAAAGGTTATAAGCTAAGTACATATGCGACGTGGTGGATCCGGCAGTCGGTGACGAGAGCGCTGGCGGACCAGGCCCGGACCATCCGGGTACCGGTGCATATGGTTGAGACGATTAACAAGATGTCCAAGATGCAGCGCAAGCTGACCCTGGAGCTGGGCTACGAGCCCTCTGTGACGGAGCTTGCGGAGGCCTTGGACATGTCCGAGGACAAGGTGATGGAGATCATGCAGATCGCCAGGGAGCCAGCTTCCCTGGAGACCCCCATCGGCGAGGAGGACGACTCCAACTTAGGCGACTTCGTGGCAGACAACAACGTGGTGACGCCCGAGGGCAACGTGGAGTCCGTGATGCTGCGCGAGCACATCGACGCGCTGCTGGGCGATTTGAAGGAGCGCGAGCGCCAGGTGATCGTGCTGCGGTTTGGCCTGGAGGACGGCCATCCCCGCACGCTGGAGGAGGTCGGCAAGGAGTTCAACGTGACCAGGGAGCGCATCCGCCAGATCGAGGCCAAGGCGCTGCGCAAGCTGCGCAACCCGGTCCGCAGCAAGCGGATCCGTGATTTCCTGTAATTTTTTGGATTTGGCTGTATAGAATCGACTGTTGAAACGAGATGGGACCGCCGGGAGGCGGTCCCGCGTTTTATGTGTGGGAAAGGAGAGACTGAGCGGATATGGAACTGCAGGAGGAGACGGTGAGAGAAGAGGCGGACGGCCGGAGCGCGGAGTTACAGGCCGGCGGGGCCGCAACTCCGCAGGCGGCTGCCCGGGAAACACCCCGCAAGCGGGGCCGGGGCAGGAACCGGAACCGAAATTACCAGCGGGAGCTGGACGCGCTGATTTTGGACCTGCAGCAGGAGGGGAGAAAGCCCAGCCTTTTGCTGCACAGCTGCTGCGCTCCCTGCAGCAGCTATGTGCTCGAGTATCTGTCCCAGTACTTCGCGATCACGCTCCTCTACTACAACCCCAACATCGACCCACTGGAGGAGTACCAGGAGCGGATCCATGAGCAGCAGCGGCTGATCCGGGAGATGGAGGCGGCAGGGGCATTGGGGATTCCGGTCCGGTTCCTGGAGGGCAAGTACGAGCCGGAGGCGTTCTACCGCGCGGTGCGCGGGCATGAGCGGGAGAAGGAGGGCGGGGAGCGCTGCTTTATCTGCTATGAGCTGCGGCTGAGGATGGCCGCCATGGTGGCGAAGGAGGGCGGCTTCGACTATTTTACCACCACCCTGTCCATCAGCCCCAAGAAGAACGCGGCCAAGCTCAACGAGATCGGGGAGCGGCTGGCAGAGGAGTACGGTTTGTCCTATCTCATGTCGGATTTCAAGAAGAAAAACGGCCACAACCGGTCCACGGAGCTGTCCGAGCAGTATCACCTTTACCGCCAGGATTACTGCGGCTGCGTGTACTCAAAGCAGCAGCGGATGGCTATGTTGAAAGCGCAGGCCGAACCGAAGACGCCTTCCAAAGACTGTTAAAAAGATGCCGGTGATGCGGCCGATTAACTTGACATCATTGGTCAGTTGTAATAAAATCGTTGGTAGGAGACATGCCTCAAAAAAGCTCCAGACGAGTATAAAATATTAAATAAGGAGAATTGACATGATTAGTAAAACATTAACCGTTGTGAACCCTTCCGGATTACATTTAAGACCCGCCGGCGTGCTGTCCCAGACAGCTATGAAGTTTAAGTGCGATGTGATTATCGAGTGCGGGGAGAAGCGCATCATCGCTAAGAGCGTACTGAACGTGATGGCTGCTGGCATCAAGTGCGGCACCGAGATCAACCTGATCTGCGACGGCGAGGACGAGGAAGAGGCCATCAAGACCCTGACTCAGGCAATCGAGAGCGGACTGGGCGAGATGTAATTTTAAAAAACAGATAGGCGGGGAGCTGCCGGCGATGGCCGGCGGCTTCTTTTTGTTTGAATGCAAGGGGAGGCCGGTACAGATTGCAGAGGGCCGAAGTGTGGAACTCCCCGGCTCTCCTTCCGCCCGGCAAAAGCGTTTGCCAAATAATGGCCGCTGTTGTATAATGATAAAAATAGAGAAGGCGGCCCCCGCTTTTTTTAGAGACGGGCGGCCAAACGCAGGAGGTGCTGTTTTGAATATACGTTTTTATAATGCAAGAATTCTCGCCATGGAGGGGGGGAGCTTTGAGGTGACCGAGGGGGAGCTCTGGACCGAGGGAAACCGGATTTCCTATGTCGGCCCGGGGCGCGAGCCGGGGGAGGGGGATGCGAATCCCCCAGTTTGGGACCGTGAGATCGACGCCAAGGGGAATCTGCTGATGCCGGGCTTTAAGAACGCCCACACCCACTCGGCCATGACCTTTTTGCGCTCCTACGCGGATGATCTGCCACTGTTTGACTGGCTGAACAAGCAGGTGTTCCCCAGGGAGGCGCAGCTGACCGGGGATGACATCTACTGGCTGACCAAGCTTGCGATCATGGAGTATCTGACCAGCGGCGTGACGGCCAACTTTGACATGTACTTCCACCCGGAGGCCATCTCAAAGGCGGCGGTGGACTGCGGCTTCCGCACGGTTTTAGTGAGCCCGCTGAACAACTTTTCCTCCTCCCTGGAGACGATGGAGGAGGAGTACCTGACCTACAACAGCTACGACCCGTTGGTCTCCTACTGCCTGGGCTTCCACGCCGAGTACACCACGTCGGAGGAGCTGATGAAGGGGGTGGCCGCCCTGGCTAAGAAGCACCACGCGCCGGTGTACGCCCACAACTCCGAGACAAAGCGGGAGGTGGAGGAGTGCATAGGGCGCTACGGGAAGACGCCCACCGCTGTCATGGAGTCCTTGGGGATGTTCGAGTACGGCGGCGGCGGCTACCACTGCGTGCACATGTCGGACGAGGATTTGGAGATCTTTAAGCGCCGGGATCTGACGGTGGTGACGAACCCCGGCTCCAACACCAAGCTGGCCAGCGGCATCGCGCCCATCAGCCGGATGCTCGACATGGGAATCCGCGTGGCGGCCGGGACGGACGGGCCTGCCAGCAACAACTGCCTGGACATGTTCCGCGAGATGTTCTTAATCACCGGTCTCGCGAAGCTGCGCGAGGAGGACGCTGCGGCTGTCCCGGGCGAGGAGGTTGTCCGGATGGCGGCTCACAACGGAGCGGCGGCCATGGGCCTTAAGGACTGCGACTGCTTAAAGGCGGGAAAGCTGGCGGACTTAATCATGCTGGATCTGCATCAGCCGAACATGCAGCCGATCAACAGCATCGTGAAGAATATCGCATACAGCGGCAGCAAGCAGAACGTGTACATGACCATGGTATCCCGGAAATAACCGCGTAAGGTTTACTTGGGAAATCAATTCCGATCCACGCATAACCAAGGTAGTCCTTTACTG
>USJW01000115.1 GCA_900555045.1 uncultured Clostridium sp.
ATGAATGATATTTTCATTCATACACTGCCTGTTTTTTATTATTATCTTTCTTTTCTATTATCCATTATCAAAATCAAGAGGACACTGCTACATATTCAATGCGGTACAAACTCTCTTTAGATTCCAAATACACGATATAATTTTGCTTTGCTATCCACACGCATATGTAATATCCGAAGAATTACAACGCTATCAGCCGGCTGATATATAGTATCGTCCAATTCGTGCTGTTCTGGCATTTGTGTAAGTGTGCTCATCTTTTTTCTCAAATCACGCACTAAACGAATAGCGGCGGCAGCATTTTTCAGTTCAAAAGCAATATAATCGCCAATCTCCTCTAAATCCTGCTCCGCATATTCAGTTATCCTCAAATGGTATTTATGCATTGGTATATTTTTTCTCCAATCTTTGGCAAACCTCGTCAAAACGCTTTGTCTTTCCCTCGCATATCTGAGTCATCGCCTGCATTACCATCTCTCTGACATCCAAATCATTGTTCTGTTTCTCGACTTCATATTCTTGCCTTGCTGTCATTGCCATATAGACCATCTCCTATTTCGAAGCAGCTCACATCTGTAGTATTTCTATCTCTTATACTTATTATAAACTTTGGCATTTAATATTACAAGAAAATTATTTTTCGTCTTAACACCTTATTCGAGGTTCTCTGGTGCTTCGTAACTCCAAATCGATTCATGAAAATGAAATCCGTATAGCCATTCGCAAAAAGACTCTACGACACCCGGTCATAGAGTCTTTTTTCTATATTATGCCATTTTCCATATCACTTGCGCAGATTTAGTTACAGCTTCGCCCCCGCCGGAATATGGTCATCCACCATCAGCAGATGCAGTCCCTCATGTCCATCTTCCTCATGTACCGCAGAGATCAGCATCCCGCAGGAGTCTATGCCCATCATCGGTCTCGGCGGCAGGTTGGTGATCGCTATGCAGGTCTTTCCGATCAGCTCCTCCGGCTCGTAGTACTCGTGGATTCCGCTCAAAATCACGCGGTCCACGCCGGTACCGTCGTCCAGAACAAACTTCAAGAGCTTCTTGCTCTTCTTCACAGCCTCGCACTCTTTTACCTTCACCGCTCTGAAGTCGGACTTGCTGAACGTCTCGAAGTCAACCATCTCCTCGAACAGCGGCTCAATCTTTACGTTGGAGAAATCAATCTTCTCCTCCGCCTTCTCGGCCGCTGCCGGAGCTGCCTTCTTCGGCGCCTCGGAACCGCCCAGCGTCTTCATCGTCGGGAACAGCAGCACGTCGCGGATCGCGGCGGAGTCTGTCAACAGCATCACCATGCGGTCGATGCCGAATCCAATGCCTCCCGTGGGCGGCATACCGATCTCCAGCGCGTTTAAGAAGTCCTCGTCCGTGTGGTTGGCCTCCTCGTCGCCCTGGGCGAAGAGCTCCTCCTGAGCCCTAAAGCGCTCCCTCTGGTCGATGGGATCGTTGATCTCGGAGTAGGCGTTGGCCATCTCCCAGCCGTTCATAAAGAACTCAAAGCGCTCCACATAGTCGGGGTTGCCGGGCTTCTTCTTGGTAAGCGGGGAGATCTCCACCGGGTGATCCAGCACGAAGGTGGGCTGAATCAGGTGCTCCTCGGCGAACTCCTCGAAGAACAGGTTTAAGATGTCGCCCTTCTTGTGGCGCTCCTCGAACTCCACGCCCTTCTCCTTAGCCGCGGCTCTGGCCTCCTCCAGGGTGTGAATCTCGTTAAAGTCCACGCCGGAGTACTTCTTCACCGCATCCACCATGGTGATGCGCTCAAACGGCTTGGAGAGATCCATCTCCACGCCCTTGTAGGTGATGGTGGTGGTGCCTAAAACCTCCTTCGCCACGTGGCGGTACAGGTTCTCGGTCAGCTCCATCATGCCGTTGTAGTCGGTGTACGCCTGGTACAGCTCCATCAGGGTGAACTCCGGGTTGTGGCGGGTGTCTAAGCCCTCGTTGCGGAACACGCGTCCGATCTCGTACACGCGCTCAAGTCCGCCCACGATCAGGCGCTTTAAGTACAGCTCCAGGGAGATGCGCAGCTTTAAGTCCTCGTCCAGGGCGTTAAAGTGGGTCTCAAAGGGTCTGGCGGCAGCTCCGCCTGCGTTGGACACCAGCATGGGGGTCTCCACCTCCATAAAGCCCTGGCCGCTCAGGTAGCTGCGGATCGCGGAAATGATCCGGGAGCGCTTGATGAAGGTGTCCTTCACATCCGCGTTCATGATCAGGTCCACGTAGCGCTGGCGGTAGCGCAGATCCGTGTCGGTCAGCCCGTGGAACTTCTCAGGAAGCACCTGCAGGCTCTTGGAGAGCAGGGTCAGCTCTGTGGCGTGGATAGAGATCTCGCCGGTCTTGGTGGTGAACACAGTGCCCTTCACGCCGATGATATCGCCGATATCCATCTTCTTGAAGTCCTTGTACGCCTCCTCGCCGATGCTGTCGCGGGCCACGTAAATCTGAACGATGCCCTTCAAATCCTGAACATTACAGAAAGAAGCCTTGCCCATCACGCGTTTGAACATCATGCGGCCGGCAACGGACGCTTCCTTCCCCTCCCACTCCTCATAATGCTCTTTCACGTCCGTGCTGTGCGCGGTAACGTCATATTTTGTGATCTGGAACGGGTCTCTGCCCGCTGCCTGAAGCTCCGCCAGCTTGTCGCGGCGGGCCTTTAAAACGTGATTTAAATCTTCAACCTGCTTCTGGTTCTGCTGCTCTGCCACTTTACACACTCCTTTGTGTTCTTTGTTCTATTATGATACTCTCTGAATATTTAACACCTTGTACTGGATAACGCCCGCCTGGGTCTCCACATCCACCGTCTCGCCCACGCCCTTGCCGAGCAGCGCATGGCCCACCGGGGACTCGTTGCTGATCTTGTTCTGAAGGCTGTTGGCCTCGGTGGAACCCACGATGAAGTACTCCATCTCCTCGTCAAATTCCACATCCAACAGCTTCACCTTGCAGCCGATGTTGATCTTGTCGGTGTCGATCTCATCCTCAACCACAACCTCAGCGTTCTTTAAGAGCTTCTCCAGCTCCTCGATGCGCAGCTCGATGTCGCGCTGCTCATCCTTCGCCGCATCGTACTCCGCGTTCTCGGACAAGTCGCCCTGCTCTCTCGCCTCTTTGATCTTCTGCGCAACTTCCTTGCGCTTTACAACCTTCAGATTCTGCAGTTCATCCTCGTACTGCTTTAAACCTGCATATGTCAAAATATGTTTCTTATCTGCCATAATCCCTGTTTCCTTCCTTCTCTTCCTTTTTATTCCATCCGGAATCCGCTGGGGTTCCGAATCGCCTTCATGTTCCACACATTCAGTGTATTATATAAGAAAAAAACCTCATTGTCAAGCCGTTTTCTAAGTTCAAAAGCAGTTCAAAAGCGGTTCAGGATTCCGACGGGAAGCACCGGTCTAACAGCGCAATCAACCCGTCAATCGTCTCCACCTCGTTGATCTCCCGGCGCATGGCCGCGGAGTGCGGAAGTCCCGTGGTGTACCACGCCATGTGGCTTCGCATCTCCCGCATCGCCACCCGCTCCCCCTTAAAATCGGAGAGCATCCGGCTGTGCCGCAGGATCATCTCGCGGATCTCTGTGACCGTGGGGCCGGCTGGCACCTCACCGGTCTCCAGATAGCGGTTGATTCGCGAGAAAATCCACGGATTTCCCTTCGCCCCCCTGGCTACCATGATCCCGTCGCAGCCCGTCTCATCCAATAGCGCTTTTGCGTCCTCCGGCGTGAACACGTCCCCGTTTCCGATCACCGGGATCTTCACCGCCTCCTTCACCCGGCGGATGATCTCCCAGTCCGCCTTTCCGGAGTAGTACTGCTCCCTGGTTCTCCCGTGGACCGCCACCGCGGCCACGCCGGAGCTCTCCGCCATCCGGGCGAACTCCACCGCGTTGACGCTCTGGTCGTTAAAGCCCTTTCGGAACTTCACGGTCACCGGCTTCCTCACGGCCTTCACCATGGCCGTCAGCACCGCCTCCGCCCGCTTCATGTCCTTCATCAGGGCCGAGCCCTCGCCGTTGTTCACAATCTTCGGCACCGGACAGCCCATGTTCACGTCGATCACGTCGTAGGGTCCGTCCTCGATCTGCGCCGCGATCCTCGCCATGATCTCCGGGTCGGAGCCGAACAGCTGCACCGCGGCGGGCCGCTCCTCGGGCTGCACCATGAGCAGCTTGTCCGTGTTTTTGTTCCCGTAGAGGATGGCCTTGGCGCTGACCATCTCCGTCACCACCATCCCGGCCCCCTGCTCCCGGCAGAGCAAACGAAATGGCAGGTCTGTAACCCCTGCCATAGGCGCCAATATCACATTGTTCTCAAGCACTACGTTTCCGATGGCAAGCTTCATGCTTCCTCCCCGTCCATGGCCGCCTCCGGGTCCTCCCCCAGGAAAAACACCCGGTAGTACAGCTCGATCGATTCCAACAGTTCCTTCTTCTGTTCCTGATACTGTTTGATCTTGAGCACGCTGCCGATCTCGTCGAACAGATAGTCGCTCTCCGGCGCAGTGACCTTGAACTCCAGGTTCCCCTCCCCGTCGAACTCCAGCGTCAGGATTCCGCCCACGTCCTCCGTGTACAGAACGCACATGATCTGTAGCTCCTGCTTGACCGACTCCGGCAGCGAGTCGAAGTCCTGGTTAAAATAATATTTCTGCTCATAGGAATTGGCTCCGCAGAGCACCGTGTTCTCTTCCAACATAATTGACCGTCCTCATGATTGAAAAGTCCGCTGCCAGAGGCGGCGGACTCACTATTTTTAATATATATGATCAGCGCACCAGCATCTTCGCGATCTCGTACTGCTCCTCCGGGATATCCTTGGTCATGTTTAACGCCTCCTGGATGTCGTAGTCCACGAACTCGCCGTGCTTGTACGCCACCAGGCGGTTGCTCTTGCCCTCGCTCAGAAGGATTGCCGCTCTCGCGCCCATGATGGAGGCGTAAACGCGGTCCTTGCAGGTGGGCGTGCCGCCGCGCTGCATGTGGCCTAAGATGGTGGCTCTGGTCTCGATTCCGGTAGCCGCCTCGATGCGCTTTGCCATGGAGCCGGAGTGGCCGATTCCCTCGGCGTTCACGATGATGTTGTGCTTCTTGCCGCGCTTGCGGTTCTCGATAATCCGGTTGATTAACGCCTGCTCGTCGCCGTCGTAGCGCTCCGGAAGGAGAATGTCCTCCGCGCCGTTGGCGATGCCGCACCACATGGCCAGGTAGCCGGCGTTGCGGCCCATCACCTCCACGATGCTGCAGCGCTCGTGGGAGGTGGAGGTGTCGCGGATCTTATCGATGGCCTCCATGGCGGTGTTCACCGCGGTGTCAAAGCCGATGGTGTAGTCCGTGCACGCGATGTCGAGGTCGATGGTGCCGGGAAGGCCGATGGTGTTGATTCCCAGCGCGGAGAGTTTTCCTGCGCCGCGGAAGGAGCCGTCCCCCCCGATCACGACCATGCCGTCGATGCCGTGCTTGCGGCAGATCTCAGCGCCCTTCTGCTGGCCCTCCTCCGTGGTAAATTCCTTGCATCGGGCGGTGTAGAGAATGGTGCCGCCGCGGTTGATGATCTCGGAGACGCTGGTGCTCTCCATATCCACGATTTCTTCCTCCAGCAAGCCCGCGTAGCCTCTCATGATGCCCTTCACCTTAAGGCCCTTGTTGATGGCCACGCGCACCACTGCACGGATCGCCGCGTTCATTCCCGGCGCGTCCCCTCCGCTCGTAAGTATACCGATGGTCTTTACTGCCTTTGCCATAGCAATTTACCTCCTTAGATTCTATGAGCGTCAGACGCTCCGACATGCGTTTTGCATGGTTCTATTTTCTCATTAAATGTTCAACGCTATTCTAATTCATTTTTCCCTGCAATGCAAGTGCTTTTTCCACGACTTTGATATTTTTTTCACCAAGTTTTCTGGTAAGCTCTTCCACAAGAACACCGGAGGCATCCACGCTCCAACCCGCCGGAAGCACCTTTTTCGCCCGCTCCCGGCCCAGGTAAATAACCACCCGGTCCTGGCCTTCGCTGGTCTTTAGCATGTCGAGAAGCTCCCGCTCCCCGGCCACGTAGCTCTCCTTGTCGGGGAACTGGATCCACAGCTCCCGGGGAATCTTCGAGAAGGGTACCACCTGCTCGCAGACCAGCTTTCCCACCGGGTCGTCGCCGATGGACACGCGTCCCCGGATAAAGAGCTTGGCGTCCTCCACAAACAGCTCTCTGTGCGCCTCGTAGTCCTTGGGGAACACGATCACCTCCACGGAGCCCATCAGGTCCTCCAGTGTGATGAAGGCCATCAGCTGGTTGCTCCGGGTGGTCTTCACCGTCTTCCCGGCCACCATGCCTCCGATCACCACCCGGGCCCCGTCGGTCACCCGCGCGCCCTCCGCCTCCTCGTCCACGATAAAGTCCGACGACGTGGCGGTCACGTTGCGCTTCCAGGTCTCCTGGTAGTCCTCCAGCGGATGTCCGCTGATGTAGACGCCGAGGATCTCCTTCTCAAAGGCCAACAGCTCCTCCTTCGAGTACTCTCCCACGTCCGGGAAATTGATCTGGTAATTCTCCCGATCCTCCTCGCCGGCGATGTCGAACAGGCTTAACTGCCCCTCGATGGCGGATTTGCGCTCCCTGGCCTTGCTCTCCAGCATGATGGGCATCACCGCGATCTTCTGTTTGCGGGTCCCGGGAAGGGTGTCCAAGGCTCCGGACTTGATAAAGTTCTCCAGGGTCCGCTTGTTGACCTCCTTGTGGGTCATGCGGCCCACGAAATCCTCCATGGACCGGAAGGGACCTCCGGCCTCCCGGTCGGCGATGATGGTGTCCACCACGGACTTGCCCACGCTCTTGATGGCGGAGAGGCCGTAGCGGATGGCGTTCCCGGACACGGAGAAGCCGCTCTCGCCCTCGTTGATGTCCGGGGGCAGCACGGGAATTCCCATAATCTGGCGACAGGTCAGGATGTACTCGGAGAACTTGGTCACGTTGTCCATCACCGAGCTCATCAGCGCCGCCATGAACTCCAGGGGATAGTAATACTTTAAGTACGCAGTCTGGTAGGAGACCACCGCGTAGGCCGCGGCGTGGGACTTGTTGAAGGCGTACTTTGCGAAATCGATCATCTCATCGTAGATGTGATTGGCCGTGCGCTCGTCCAGGCCGTTGTTTACGCAGCCCTTCACGCCCTCCGCCTCGTTTCCGTACACAAAGTTTTGGCGCTCCTTCTCCATCACCGAGGCCTTCTTCTTGCTCATGGCCCGGCGCACCAGGTCCGAGCGGCCCATGGTGTAGCCCGCCAGGTCCCGCACGATCTGCATCACCTGCTCCTGGTAGACGATACAGCCGTAGGTGGGGCCCAGGATCGGCTCCATCTGGGGGCAGTCGTAGGTGATGGAGCTCTGGTCGTTCTTGCCGCGGATATACTTGGGAATAAAGTCCATGGGACCGGGACGGTACAGGGAGATTCCAGCGATGATGTCCTCCAGGCTTCCAGGCTTTAGCTCCTTCATGAAGCTCTTCATCCCGCCGCTTTCCAGCTGGAACACCCCCTCGGTCTTGCCCGTGCCGATGGAATCCAGTACCTTCTTGTCGTTGTAGTCGATGTTGTCCAAATCGATGGTCACGTGGTGGTTCTTCTCCGCCATGCGCACCGCGTTCTGGATCACCGTCAGGGTTCTGAGGCCCAGGAAATCCATTTTTAACAGTCCCAGCTCCTCGATGGTGGTCATGGTGAACTGGGTGGTGATGGTGCCGTCCGCGGCCCTTGAGAGGGGCACAAACTCGTCGATGGAGCGGCTGCCGATCACCACGCCCGCGGCGTGCATGGAGGTGTGCCTTGGCAATCCCTCCAGTCGCTTTGACATGTCGATGAGATTGTGCACCGTCTCATCTTCATTATACGCTTTTTTCAGATCCGGATTCATGGTCAGGGCCTTGTCCAGCGTCATGCCCAGGTCATTGGGGATCATTTTCGCGATGGTGTCGCACAGGGCGTAGGGCAGATCCAGCACGCGGCCCACGTCCCGGACCACGCCCTTGGCCGCCAGGGTACCGAAGGTGACGATCTGCACCACCTGGTCCTTGCCGTATTTTTCCACCACGTAGTCGATGACCTCCTGGCGCCGCTCATAGCAGAAGTCCACGTCGATATCAGGCATGGACACACGCTCCGGGTTCAGGAATCTCTCGAACAGCAGATTGTAGCGGACCGGGTCGATGTTGGTGATCCCAAGGCTGTAGCTGACGATGCTTCCGGCCGCGGAGCCGCGCCCCGGGCCCACGGAGATTCCCTTGGACCGGGCGTAGTTGATGAAATCCCACACGATCAGGAAGTAGTCCACGTACCCCATGGTGCGGATCACGTCCAGCTCGTAGTCCAGGCGCTTCTTTAAGGTCCCGTCGTCGTCCGGATAGTGCTTCGCAAAGCCCTGCATGCACAGGTGGTTTAAGTAGGTCCAGGAGTCAAAGCCCTCGGGCACCTCGAACTTCGGCAGCTTGGTCACGCCGAACTCGATCTCCACATTGCAGCGCTCGGCGATTTTGTGGGTGTTCTCCAGCGCCTCCAGGGCGTAGGGGAACAGCTTCTTCATCTCCTCCTCGGACTTGCAGTAGTACTGCCCGCCCTCGTAGCGCATCCGGTTCTCGTCGGCCACCTTCTTGCCGGTCTGGATGCACAGCAGGATGTCGTGGGGCTTCTCGTCCTCCGCGTAGGTGTAGTGGATGTCGTTGGTGGCCACCAGGTCGATCCCCAAATCGCGGCTCAACCGCAAGAGTCCCTGGTTCACCTGCTTCTGCTCGTCCAGGCCGTGGTCCTGCAGCTCCAGGAAAAAATTCCCTTTTCCGAAGGTCTCCTGATAGCGCAGGGCCGCCCTGCCCGCCTCCTCGTACATCCCGCGCGCCAGATAGCGCTGCACCTCACCGGCCAGACAGGCGGACAGGGCGATAATCCCCTCGTGGTAGGTATTCAACAGCTCGTAGTCCACCCGGGGCTTGTAGTAGAATCCGTCCACAAAGCCCTTGGACACGATCTTCATCAGGTTCTGGTAGCCCTGGTCGTTTTCCGCCAGCAGCACCAGGTGGTAGTAACGGTCCTCGCCGTTGGTGTTCTCGCGGTCGAAGCGGGAACCGGGGGCCACATAGACCTCGCAGCCCAGGATGGGCTTGATCCCCACCTCCCTGGCCGCTTTATAAAAATCAATCACGCCGTACATGACGCCGTGGTCCGTGATCGCCATGCTGTCCATTCCCAGCTCCTTGGCGCGGGCCACCAGCTCGTGGATCTTACAGGAACCGTCGAGCAGGCTGTACTCCGTATGAACGTGCAGATGTGTAAATGCCATTCTTTATCTCTCCTTAGTGACTTATAGGACTAAGTTTATCATAAAACCGGCAAAAAAGAAAGGCCAATGCCAAACCGGCACGGCCTTCCCCATCTATCGAATCTACTGGTTATTCAGATACTTTTCAATCTCAGTCACCGCAGCCTCTTCGTCCGCGCCGTCAGCTTCCACAATGATGTCATTCCCTTTTAACAGAGCCAGAGTCATCATCCCCATAATGCTCTTGGCATTCACGCGCTTGGAACCTAACTCCAGGTAGATCTTGCTCTCATACTGGCTAGCAACCTGTACCAGCATTGCAACCGGCTTCGCCTCTGAACCTTCCTGTCCCTCGATTGTGATCACTTTCTTTAACATAATTATCCTCCTCATTGCTTTGAATGGACAGCGGCCGCCGCCTCCATTCTGATGCCTGTACTGAATGTACCCGTACCTACCATTTCGCGGAACCCTCTCTCAGATCGTTTGCCAAAAGCCCCAGCTTTCTGAGACGGTGGTTGACTCCGGATTTTCCCACAGGGGGATCCAGCGCCTCTCCCAGTTCCTTCAGTGTTGCGTCCGGCCGCTCCAGCCGAACCAGGGCCATCTCCCGAAGATTGTCAGGAAGCCCGTCCAGACCGATCGTCGCCTGTATGTAGCGGATATCCTCCATCTGCTTTACCGCAGCGGACACGGTCTTGTTGATATTGGCAGTCTCGCAGTTTACCTGGCGGTTCACGCTGTTTCGCATCTCCTTCACGATCCGGATATTCTCCAGCTCCATGAGAGCCACAGGCGCCTCCATCACATTCAGGATGTCCACGATCTGGCTGCCCTCTTTGATGTAGACCACAAAGTACTTTTTACGGAGTACAATCTTGGCCTCAATGTCAAAGGTTGCAATCAGATCCCTCAGCTGTTCTGCCTTGGGCATGGTCGCGCACACAATCTCAAAGTGATAAAACTTTTCCGGATCACTGATGGAGCCGGAGGCCAGAAACGCGCCGCGGATAAACGCCCGGCGGCAGCAGGAATTCTGGACCACCACATTGCGCACCACCGACAAATCCTCCGAGATCTCGCCGTACTCGTCAAGGAGTTTGGTCGCCTGGAGCACCCGGATGGCATCCACATGTTCCCGGACTGCTACAATATATGTTCTGTTTCGCTTCAGGTATGCATTGCGTCGAATTGAAACATCAGTACCTATATTAAATGTTTTTTTCAATAATGTAAAGTACTTTCTTGCAACTGCCACATTTTCCGTGTGAATTTCAATGGAAAAGTGATCCTTACCCGAAATTTTAATCCGCCCGCAAAGGCTTAAGATCGCCGCGATCTCCGCGATCTGACAGTGGCGCGCAGGGTTTAACTGGCGGGACAGCTCGTCCTTTACCTTGGATGAAAATGACATCAGTTCACCTCTGTTTCACTCACATTGGAGGCGCCGGATGGCCTTACGGCCTGCCGGCGCCCGCCCTATTTCCCGCGCCTTGCGGCGCCTTTTGTCTGATCAAAATTCGCCCCAGCGGCGCACCTCCATCTCCAGCTCCACGCCGAAGTGCTCCTTCACCGTGCCGCTCACATGGCTGCACAGCTCCATCACGTCCGCGGCGGTCGCCCCGCCCCGGTTGATCACAAAGCCGCAGTGCTTCTCCGACACCTGGGCGCCTCCCCGCGCGAAGCCTCGAAGGCCTGCGTCCTCAATCAGCTTCCCCGCAAAATATCCGGCGGGGCGCTTGAAGGTGCTGCCGGCGCTGGGGAACTCTAACGGCTGCTTATCCCTGCGCCTGGCGGCCAGATCATCCATGACCGCCCGAATCTGGTCCGCGCTCCCGACAGAGAGAGCCAGCTGCGCCTCGAGCACCACATAGCCGCGCTCAGCCACACAGCTTCTCCGGTAGCCGAAGTCCATCTCCTCCCCGCTTAAGGTAAGCACGCGCCCCTCCGGGTCCATCACCCGGACAGAGGCCACCACGTTCTTCATCTCAGAGCCGTAGGCGCCCGCGTTCATCACCACGGCTCCCCCCAGCGTCCCGGGAATCCCGGCGGCAAACTCCAGCCCGGTCAGTTCACTTTTGAGGGCCAGGGCCGCCGCCCTGGAGAGCAGCATCCCGGCTCCGATCCGAAGTCTGGCGCCGTCTAAGACCTCCCCGTAATTCCAGTTGTCCTCCATGGCCACCACCACGCCGTCCACGCCGCGGTCGCTGACCAGGAGGTTGCTTCCGTTTCCTAAAATCCGGCAGGGCACTCCCCGCCTGCCGCACAGCCGCAGAACGGCTGCCAGCTCCTCCTCGCCGTCCGGCACCGCGTAGAGCGCAGCCGGTCCGCCGATCCGGAAGGTCGTGTGGCGGCTCATGGGCTCAAGCTCCAAAAGGCGCGAGCGCTCCGAGGCCAGCACGGCCCTCAGTTCCTGTTTCAAATCTTCCATTCGGTTCAACTCCATCAATCAGCTCTCGACAAATTCGCCTGTACTCTCTTGTACAGCTCCTGGGCCGCATTGTAGCCCATCTTCTTCTGGCGGTAGTTGACAGCCGCTGACTCCACGATGATCGCCAGATTCCGGCCCGGACGGATGGGGATCGTGTGGCACACCACCTGGTTGCCCAGGAATTCCGTGTACTGGTCCTCCAGCCCCAATCGGTCGTACTCCTTATCCTTGCTCCAGTCCTCCAGCTTGATCACCATGTCGATGGACTGGGTATCCTTCACGCTCTC
This sequence comes from uncultured Clostridium sp., assembly GCA_900555045.1. Taxonomy (GTDB): domain Bacteria; phylum Bacillota; class Clostridia; order Lachnospirales; family Lachnospiraceae; genus Enterocloster. The sequence goes on from USJW01000115.1 coordinate 12,034, forward strand.
CACGCCGAACAGGGTCTTCACATCGATGATCCCGATGCCCCGCAGCTCGATAAAGTGCTTTGTAATGTCCGGCGCGCTGCCGATCAGCGTGTCGTCGCTGACCTTGCGGATCTCCACCACGTCGTCCGTCACCAGACGGTGGCCGCGCTTGATCAGCTCCAGAGCCGCCTCGCTCTTTCCGATGCCGCTCTCGCCCATGATCAGCACGCCCTCGCCGAACACGTCGATCAGCACGCCGTGGATGCTGATGCAGGGGGCCAGCTTCACATTGAGCCAGCGGATAATCTCTGCCATCAGGGAGGAGGTGGTCTTGTCGGAGACCAGGCAGGGGACGCCGTAGTAGTTGCAGTACTCTAACAGGTCCTCATCCGGGTCCTGCCCGCGGCTGAACACCAGGCAGGGGATCTGGCTGGAGGTCAGCTTGTCGTACATCTCGCGCTTGCGCTCCCGGTCCATGGTATTAATATATGCCTGCTCCACGTATCCGATGATCTGAACCCGCTCACGGTCGAAATGATCGAAAAAGCCGGTCAGCTGCAGCGCCGGGCGGTTTACGTCCGGGTGGGTCAAAACGATCTTATCCGCATCGATTTCCGGCGTGGTATTTTTGAGCTTAAATTTTTCAATAATTTCCGCAATGGTTACTCCATGCATGATGATACCCCCTTATCCGTTTCAATTTACTTCTATCATACTATCACATCTTCCGATGCTTGTCATGTGTTTTCTGGCTCCCCGCCGTCCTCCCCGCCTTCCCCGGCATTTCCCGCCGCGGGCGGCCTGTGGAAGAATTCGTACACCTGGCGGGCGGCCCGCTCGTTCATCTGGGGCACGCCTGCGAGCTCCGCGACCTCCGCGTTCCGGATGGCCTCGATGTCCTTGAACGTGCGCATCAGCGCCTTTCTCCGGGCCGGACCGATTCCCGGGATGTCGTCCAAAACGGACTTCACCTGGTCCTTCCCGCGCAGGCTTCTGTGGTACTCGATGGCGAACCGGTGGGCCTCGTCCTGGATCCGCGTGATCAGGCGGAAGCCCTCGCTGTGCCGGTCGATGGGAACCTCCACGTTGTTGTAGTAGAGTCCCCTGGTCCGGTGGTAGTCGTCCTTCACCATGCCGCAGACCGGGATCGAGATTCCCAGGCTGTCTAACACCTCAAGGGCGATGTTCACCTGGCCTCTGCCGCCGTCCATCATGATCAGGTCCGGGAAGCGGGTAAAGCTCCCGGCGGTCAGGTCTGCGCCGGACTCCCGGCACTCCTGCACCTCCTTAAGGCCGTGGGAGAAGCGCCGCGTCAGCACCTCCCGCATGGACGCGTAGTCGTCCGGTCCCTGGACCGTGCGGATCTTGAACTTCCGGTAGTCGCTGCGCTTGGGCCTTCCGTCCTCGTAGACCACCATGGATCCCACGGACTCCACGCCGCTGGTGTTGGAGATGTCGAAGGCCTCGATGCGCCGCACATTTTCCAGGCCGATCAGCCCGCCGATCTGGTTCATGGCGCCGATGGTTCGCAGCTCCTCCTTCTTGATCCGCTCCTTGTCCTGGCTTAACACCAGGGCCGCGTTGCGGGCCGCCAGCTCCACCAGCCGCTCCTTCTCGCCCTTCTTCGGCACCACGATTTTCACCTTCTGGCCCCTGCGCTCCGTGAGCCAGCGGCTGATGACCTCCTCGTCCGACACCGGGGTCTGGAGCCACAGCTCCCGGGGGATGAACGGGGTGCCCGCGTAGAACTGCTTCACGAAGCTGTCTAAGATCTCCCCGTCGTCCTCCGCCGTGGCCGCCTGCAGGTGGAAGTGGTCTCTTCCGATCAGCTTGCCCTCCCGGATGAAGAACACCTGCACCACCGCGTCCTGCTCGTCCCTGGCCATGGCGATAATGTCCCGGTCCTCCCTGCCGCTGCTGGTGATCTTCTGCTTCTGCGCCACCTGCTTCACGCTGTTTAAGAGCTCCCGGTACTCGATGGCCCGCTCAAACTCCATGGCCTCGCTGGCCTGCTGCATCCTCTCCTCCAGGGATTTGATCAGCGGCGCGTAGCGGCCGTTTAGGAAGTCCAGCGCCTGGTTGAAGGATTCCAGGTAAGCCTCCCTGGATATATACCCCTGGCACGGCGCGTCGCACTGCTTGATGTGGTAGTTCAGGCAGGGCCGCTCCTTGCCGATATCCCGGGGCAGATTCCGGTTGCAGGTGCGGATCCGGTAAAGCTTGTGGATCAGATCCAGCGTGTCCTTCACCGCCCCTGCGCTGGTGTACGGGCCGAAGTACCGGCTCTTCCCGTCCTTTTTCATGTCGCGGGAAAAAAGCAGCCGGGGAAACTCCTCGCCTACCGTGGCCTTGATGTATGGGTACGTCTTATCGTCCTTGAGCATGGTGTTGTACCTGGGGCGGTGCTCCTTGATCAGGTTGCACTCCAACACCAGGGCCTCCAGCTCCGAGTCCGTGAGAATATATTCAAACCAGGCGATGTGGGAGACCATCTGCTCGATCTTTGCCGTCTTGTTGCGGCTGCTCTGGAAATACTGCCGCACCCGGTTCTTTAAGCTGATGGCCTTGCCTATATAGATAATCTCGTCCCGGTCATTGTGCATAAGATACACTCCCGGAGAGGCCGGAAGCTTTTTCAATTCTTCTTCTAAGTCAAACAACTGTCTATCACCCTCTACTATCTTACCCTATTCCCGCGAATCCCGCAAGCGGGAACCGTCGTAGCGCCTCTGCATTTCCAGATTTTTCCTGATATCGTCCAGCTGCTTCGCGATGTCGCCGCCGCCCGGCCCCATCTCCAGCACCACGCGCAGGCAGTCCACCTCCTCCTGCCCCACGCGGCCCTCCATGCGCTTTAAGGCCTCCAGCTGGCCCGCGGTGGAATCCGCCTCCAGGAAGGCCATCAGGTAGGGATTGGGGCGCTGCTCTTCCTCAGGGGCGGGAACTGGGGCGGAGGGAGTGGGGGCGGAGACTGGCCACCCGGAATCCGTGCCTGCGGCCGCCGGGTGAGCCTGACTCGCTCCCCCGCCCGGCGCAAACTCCACCCGCTCAAAGCGGTACTTCTGCTTCACATCCGGGTATTTTTCCCGGTCCACCTCGCTGACAAACATGTCCAGCGGGCGCACGTAGAGCCCAAAATCCCCGTAGAGGGCCTGGTACACCACCATCGCCTCCCCGGTCTCCGAGTGTGCGGCGATCCCCAAAACCTGATACAGCTTATTCTTAAAATGCCTGTAACATTCTCCTGGTTTTGGTATTCTGTCCATATGCGTTTCCTTTCCTGATTTTCTGTCATGTGCGCAGTACCGCGCTATTCTCCTGCCCCGCCTGTCGTGACGATCACAACATTGGGCTTGCTTCTCTTCTCTCCCTGCGCCGTTGTCTCCGGCTGGGCGGAAGCGGCCCGATCCGTGGCCTCTGTTTCCGGGTCTTCGCTGGTCTGCAGTTCTTCACTGGCGGATGTCTCATCCACCGGCGCCT
>USJW01000116.1 GCA_900555045.1 uncultured Clostridium sp.
TTTTTTTTTTAATGATACGGCGACCACCGAGATCTACACTCTTTCCCTACACGACGCTCTTCCGATCTAAGCTGGTCTCCGCCACCAGGGCCTGTACCTCCAATAAAATCGGGCGCGTGCCCTCCAGCGAGCAGGCCACCACGGCCCCGCTGGCCTCCTCCGGCCGGCCGCTCAGCATGAACTCGGAGGGGTTCTCCACCTCCACCAGCCCCTGCTCCGCCATCTCGAACACGCCGATCTCGTTGGTGGAGCCGAAGCGGTTCTTCACGCTGCGGAGAATCCGGTAGGACGCGTTTCTGTCGCCCTCAAAGTACAGCACCGTGTCCACCATGTGCTCCAGCACCCTGGGGCCGGCCACCACGCCCTCCTTGGTCACATGGCCCACCACGAAGATGGCGATGCCCTGGGTCTTGGCGGTCTGCATCAGCATGCTGGTGGACTCCCTCACCTGGCTGACGCTGCCCGGCGCGGAGGACACCTCCTCCCGGTACATGGTCTGGATGGAGTCAATCACCACGATCTCCGGCTTCTCCGTCTCGATGGTCCGGTCAATCCGGTCCAGGTTGGTCTCGCACAGGAAGCGCAGGTCCCCGGTCACCTCCCCGATGCGGTTGGCACGCATCTTGATCTGCTTAAGGGATTCCTCGCCCGATATGTAGAGCACCCGGTGCCCGTCCCCCGCCAGATGGCGGCAGACCTGAAGCAGCAGCGTGGACTTTCCGATTCCCGGATCGCCGCCCACCAGCACCAGGGATCCGGCCACGATGCCGTCCCCCAGCACCCGGTCAAGCTCCTTAAATCTGGTGGTGATCCGGTCCTGCTCCTGAAGATCGATCTCGGACAGCAGAGAGGGCTTGGCTGAGGGGGCGGATATCCCCCTGCTCCCGGATCCCCCCGAGATACCGCCGGATTTGGGCGCCTTGGCTATCGGCTCCTCCACCATGGTGTTCCAGGACTTGCAGGCCGGGCACTGCCCCATCCACTTGCTGGACTCATATCCGCATTCACTGCAGAAAAACGCTGTTGTTCTCGCTTTTGCCATCCTGTCTTTTTCTCCTTTTTATCGAAATAGTCCGCCAGCTTCGCCAGGGGCCAAATAATTAATTCAACAACAAAGGCCGGAACGTCGCTGTTCCGGCCCTTCTGTCCGATCAATCTGTCGGGGATTTACTGGCGCTTCACCGCGCGGACCTGTACGGATTTTCCTTCCTCCAGCTCCACACTCACGCTCAGCTTGCCGCTCATATTGGTTTTCATGCTGCCCGCAGCAACGCCGTCCACAAAGACCTCGTAGTCTGTGTCGTTCTCCAGCTGCACCGTAATCTGTGCATCCCGGCTGCCTTCCACCAAAAACTCCACTTCCGTATCGGTTACCTTAAAGTGCTCTGCCGCCGTGCCCGGAACAGACTCATACACAAACATGTCATTGCGCTCCAGCTTGGTAATTTCATTGTAGGTTTTCACCTTGTATAAGTCGCCCTGGCACTCAAAATCCGATTTCTTCGCCTTTGCTCCCAATGTATAATTACCAAAACTGATGGTACCATCCTGCTCTGTGCGGATTAATTCTTCAATGACCGGCATTTTTCTTATCCTCCTGCTATTGTACTTAGCTAACCTTGTTGCTATTAAAATTATACACCATATCCGCCCGCTTGGCCAGCACAACTTTGAGCCGGCAAAAAAATGCGGGGGGCTTTAGACGGTAGCATCAACCTTTTTCCGAGGCTTCGCGGCCGCTTTCTCTGTGCTCTTTGAGGGACTCTTTTTTCTGGCTGCGCGCACGGAGAAGGTCAGCGCGTCCGCAGAGGCTCCCACCTCCACCTTGCAGCCCTGCTTTATCAGGCCGTCCAGCATGGCCTCCGCCATCTTGTCCTCCAGCATGCTTTGGATGGTGCGGCGAAGCGGTCTGGCACCGTACTTTTCGTCGTACCCCTTGTCGATTAACAGCGCCTTGGCCTCCTCGCTCACGTTCAGGGTAACCCCAAGCTGCTCCTTGGCCCGCTTGGTGATTCCGCGCAGCATGATCTCCACGATCCCCTTCATGTGCTCCTTGTTCAGCTGATGGAACACGATAATCTCGTCGATCCGGTTTAAGAACTCAGGCTTAAACAGGCGCTTGACCTCCTCCATCACACGGCCCTTCATGAAATCGTAGTCCGCCTTGGCGTCACTCGCCATGCCGAAGCCCAGCCGCTTGGGGGACACAATGTTCTCCGCCCCGGCGTTGCTCGTCATGATAATAATGGTGTTCTTAAAGTCAATTTTGCGGCCCTGGGCGTCGGTGATGTGGCCGTCGTCCAAAACCTGCAGGAGGATGTTGAACACATCCGGGTGGGCCTTCTCGATCTCGTCGAACAAGATCACGGAGTAGGGGTTGCGGCGCACCTTCTCGCTGAGCTGACCGCCCTCCTCGTAGCCCACATATCCTGGCGGGGACCCGATCATCTTGGAGACGCTGTGCTTCTCCATGTACTCGGACATGTCCACGCGGATCAGTGCGCTCTCGGTCCCGAACATGGCCTCGGACAACGTCTTTGACAGCTCCGTCTTTCCGACGCCCGTGGGGCCCAAAAACAGGAAGGAACCGATGGGGCGGCTGGGATCCTTTAAGCCCACGCGTCCTCTGCGGATGGCCTTGGAAACCGCGGTGACGGCCTCCTCCTGGCCCACCACGCGGCCGTGCAGGATGGATTCCAGGTTCCGCAGGCGCTCGGACTCCTCCTCCGCCAGCTTCTGAACCGGTATCTTGGTCCAGCCGGACACCACGCCCGCGATCTCGTTCTCCCCGACCACCAGCTTCTTGGTGTCCCGCTCGGACTGCCATTTATTCTGAATCTGCGCGATCTTGTCCCGCAGCTTCTGCTGCTTTTTCTTGATCTCCCCGGCTTCCTCGTAGGCCTCGCTCTTGATGGCGGCCTCCTTATCCTCCTCCAGGTCCTCGATCTGCTTTTCTAACTCCTTGATCTTCTCCGGCTTGGTGTAGTTGATTAACCTGGTCCGGGAGGACGCCTCGTCGATCAGGTCGATGGCCTTGTCGGGCAGGAACCGGTCGTTGATGTAGCGGCTGGAAAGCTTCACAGCGGCCTCCAGCGCCTCATCGGTGATTTCCACCTTGTGATGCGCCTCGTAGCGGCTTCTGAGGCCCTTCAAGATTGCCAAGGATTCCTCCTCCGTGGGCTCATCCACCATGACCGGCTGGAAGCGGCGCTCCAGGGCGGAATCCTTCTCGATGTATTTGCGGTACTCGTTGATGGTTGTCGCGCCGATCAGCTGCAGCTCGCCTCTCGCCAGGGACGGCTTTAAAATGTTGGAGGCGTCCAAAGCCCCCTCCGCGCCGCCCGCGCCGATGATCGTGTGGATCTCATCGATGAACAGCAGCACGTCGCCGGAGTCGATCACCTCGGAGATCACCTTTTTGATCCGCTCCTCGAACTCGCCGCGGTACTTGGAGCCGGCCACCATGCCGGACAGGTCCAGGGTCATGACCCGCTTATCCATGATGGTCTCCGGCACATCGCCCAGCGCGATCATCTGGGCTAAGCCCTCCACCACAGCGGTCTTTCCGACGCCGGGTTCGCCGATCAGGCAGGGGTTATTTTTGGTGCGCCGGCTCAAAATCTGTACCAGGCGCTGGATCTCAGACTCGCGGCCGATCACCGGGTCCAGCTTGCCGTCCTTCGCCATCTGGGTTAGGTTCCGGCTGTATTCGTCCAGGGTCGGGGTCGCGTTGGTCCGCTTTCCCGTCCGTCCGCTCTGAAGGTCCTCCCGGTACGCGGGGGCGTCCTCGCCCATGGCCGATAAAAGATCCACATAGAGCTTCTGCACGTTCACGCCAATGGTGTTTAACAGGCGGCTGGCCACGCAGTCGTTCTCCCGCAAAATGGAGATCAGGATGTGCTCCGTGCCGATCTGGTTGGCCTTAAAGCGCACCGCCTCCCGGTAGCTGTTCTCGATCACGCGCCTTGCTCTGGGCGTGTAGGCGTTCCGATCCGCCGTCTGAAGTGTGGGGTTGGGGGCGATCAGCTGGCTCACCAGGTCGATCACCCGGTTCTCCTCCACCCCGTTCTCCTCCAGGACCTTGGCCGCAACGCCGTTTCCTTCCTGAAGCAGGCCGATCAGCAGGTGCTCCGTCCCCACATACCCGTGGTTTAAGGACTCCGCCACGCTGACCGCGAGGCTCAGTGCCTCCCTCGCCTGCGGTGTATACTTGTCTGTCATGTCGTCTGTTCCTCCTGACTAATTCACTGCAATTTCCGGGAGACGTTCCCGGATGTAGGCCGCCCTGGCCTCATCCAGCTCCTCCTTCTCGAGGGGCCGGTCCGCGCTGCTGCGCAGGTTTGCCGGCTTGATCCCGATCATGCTGCTGTAGATGCAGCACGGCTTTTCAAATTTAAGCAACCCGTCGGTCTCCCCGGACATCATCTGGGACAAAAAGACCCTGGCATCCTTCTCGGAGATCTTCCGGGCATATTTTAACACCCCGTAGGACTTCCACGCCTCATCCTCCCGCTCCAGGCGCTGGGAATTGAGCGCCGCCCGCCGCACCCGCTGCTCCTGGTTGCTGAGCTGGACCGCCGCCTTGGTCACCAGATCGATGATCTCCCGCTCCGATTGACCCAGCGTCCGCTGGTTGGAGACCTCATAGAGGCTGCCGTAGTTGTCGCTCCCCTCCCCGTAGAGTCCCCGGATTGCCGTCCCGAAGCGGCTCATGTCCGCCACGATGCTCTGGAACTTGCGCACCTGGGACAGCACCGGCAGATGCAGGACGGCGCAGGCTCTGAGACCCGTGCCCACGTTGGTGGGGAAGGACGTCAGATAGCCGTACTTGTCGTCGTACGCGTAGGAAAAGCGCTCGTTGACATAGTCGTCCATCCGGTCCGCGCGGCTCCAGAGCTCATCCAGGCAGAGCCCGGGCGCCAGAACCTGCATGCGGATGTGGTCGTCTCCGCCCAGAATCAGGCTGGAGGACTCATCCTCCGACAGAAGTAACGCCGCCGGCTCCCGCTTATCCACGGTGGCAGAGTTTAAAATCCGCCGCTCCCGCAGCGCCGCCCGCTCCAGATCCTTTATCTGGTTTAAATCCCGGCACGTGTAGACGTGGCCGTCCAGCTCTCCGATCTCCTTTAAGCCTTCCTTCAGGCGGTCCACTAACTCCCGGCTTAAGGCCGTGTCAAGCTTGCCCGGGAACACGTATTCATCCCAGTTTCTCGCCAGCCGCACCCGGCTGTATACCACGTTGGAGCCGGCACAGTCCGTCTGTTCAAACCATCTACTCATGCTCCTCTTTCCTCTCTTTCAGCGCTCTGATCTCATCCCGGTAACGGGCCGCCAGCTCGTACTCCTCCTGGCGGATCGCCTCCTTTAAGCGGGCGTCCAACGCCAGAATCTGTTCCTCCGGGCTCTCCGGGTCCGGCAGATCCCCCGCGGCGGACATGGTCTCTGTCCCGTCCGCAGCGCCGGTCATCTTCCCGTCCCCGTGCTCGCGCTCAAAGCGGCTCTTAAACTTCGGCTGCTTTCCCTTGTGGTTCTCGCTGCCCTGCAGCTGTTTCATCTTGTCGTTTATCAGCAGGTCAAACACGCCGTAGCAGTCCGGACAGCCGAACCGGCTGTTCTCCACGAAATCCTCAAAGCTGGTGCCGCAGGTGGGGCAAACCACCCGCGCCCGCTCGTCGGTCTCCTCCTCATAATCTCCGATTCCAAGAAGCCCTGAGAGCAGACGCCCAAGCGGAAACTCACCGTCCAACAGAGCGGTGTACTGGCCCAAATCCAGCTCCTTGGCACACTGGGAACAGAGGTTGTGCTCCGTCTTTATGCCATTGACAATCTCCGTGTACTTGATATTGGCCTCCCGGATTTTACATCTCTCACATAGCATATGAATCCTCCATCTTTTTGCAGGTGCTCTTTGTCCAATTGGTTATGTGTATTCAGGCGCAGCGCAGTTTATGCGCAGCCGGCGCTCTCACTCCTGCGCCTCATCCTCATCACAATCCGGATTTCCTCTGGTGTAGGTATCGTATATCATATCCACCAGCTGATGCACCTCGCTGCGGCTGATTCCCCTGCAGATCCCGCAGGCCAGCACCACGTCCAGGTTCTGCCGCATCTCCTCCATGGCCTGTATCTTGTCCACGTCGAGCGAAACCACCGCGCCCTTTCTCCGGTCCAGCTTGACAAAGCCCTCCTGGCGCAGCACCGAATACGCCTTGTTCACCGTGTGCATGTTGATTCCCACAACCTCGGCCATCTGGCGCACAGACGGAAGGGTATCCCCCTCCCGGATCCGGTCCGTGGCGATTCCCATGATAATCTGATTGCGCAGCTGTATATAGATTGCCTCATCGCTGTTAAAGTCGATCTTCAATACCATCATGCCACCATCTTTCGTTATATCTGTTATACAAGCATTATAACACTGCCCGCTACCATAACTATAGCAAGTTGCTCTTAGTTCGTCAAGTGGAACTTTCATCCGGCTTTCCGGAGCTTTCCTGCCGCTTTTATCGTCCCCCGCCCCAATGTCTGGCATGCTCAGCCAAAAATACCGCAGCCGGTTTTTCGCCGGCTGCGGCATCTCGATCAATCCAGATCAAACACTTCAAAATCATCATCCGAGCTGTGTTGCTCCCTGTCATCCTTCGCCGCAGGTGCCGGAGCCACGCGCACCGGCTGGGCCGCCTTGGGCCCTCTGGGCTGGGCTTGGCTCTGGGGATGAGGCGTACCGCTCTGGGCTGCCTTGGCTCTCGCCGCCTGCCCCCGGGCCGCCGCGCTTCCCGCGCCGCTTGCCACATGCTTTCCCGCGCCGCCCGCAGGAGACTGCGGTCTGCCCGCCGGGGTCCCGGTTCTCGGATGAGGAGTCTCGGCCGCCGCGGCGGTTCTGGGCTGAGTTTTTTCGGCCGCTGCCCCGGTTCTGGACTGCAACCTGTCCGCTGCTGCCTCAGTCCTCGGCTGCGGCTTATCCGCTGCCGCTCTCTGAGGTCTTGCCTCAACGGCCGGCTCACCCTGGCTGCGGGCGGCCGCTCTGGGCGTCTGGGCCGCGGGGGCTCCCTGTGCGCCGGCTCCGCCGGAAACTGCGGCTCCTCCCTGCGGGCGGGCTGCGCCGCTGCGCACCGGTCTCTCTGCCTTTTCCGCTCTGCGCGGGCGGGCTGCCGCAACCGGTTCTCTCGTCACCGCCGACTCCCTGTCCGCAGCGCTCTGGACGCGGCCTTCGCCCCCGCGCGCCCTGCGCGCCTGAGGCTCGAAGCGGACGTCCTCCGCCGCCTCGTCAACCTCACCGTCCTCATCGTCCAGCACATCCACAATGTCGAATTCGTCGTCCTCGCCGTCCTGCGGCTCCTGCCCGAAAGCCTCGCCGTCCTCATCGGTCAGGATTTCCCGCTCCTCCGGCTCAAAATCCTCTGCGTCCGCGTCCTCTGACTCCCCGCCCCGCTTTGCACGGCTTGTCCGTCTGGGGCCGCTTCCCGGATCGGAGGGTTTATTCTTGGACACGATCTGCCACAGCAGCAGAATCAGCAGGATCACCGCAATCACAGCCAGGATGATGATCACGATCAGACGTCCGTCATAGTCCTTGACCAAGCTGTTGTAATCCGTCACGAGCGCCTCGTACTTCTCGTTGGAAACGCCGGTATCCGCGGCCGGATCCTGGAAGTAGCGCTGGATCGTGTGCTCGTTTGTGCCCATATCGTAGCGGTAGAAATTCTTCTCGCCCGCCTCGTTCATACCGTAGACCACGCAGTACTGCGGGTTGGTGTCCGTCTTCCAGATCCATCCCTTGACCTTGTTGCCGTCGATGTTGATGCTGGTCTCCACAAATCCTTCCGGAAGCTTCACGGAGGAATCCGGCTCCAGAATGGTGATATTCTTCGCCATAGAGGTCATCTTGATCTGCGCGCCGTTGCCCTCGCCGCCGCCATTGCTGGCGCCGCCCTCGGCCTTTGTCACGACGATCACGTACTCCTTGGCGGTCTCCCCGTCCTGAGCTGTCACGCGGCAGGTGACGCGGTTCTCGCCCATCTGCAGATCCTCGTTGTTCTTGATGATCTTGGTGGCGTTGGCGTCATTACACTCCGCGCTGACAATAATCTTATTGACATCCGTCCCGACGGTGACTGCGTAGGTGTCCACATCCGGAGAAAATTCCGGGGTCAGTGTTCCGGGGGATACCTGAAGAGACTTGAGCGTAGCGTCCTTTGACGCGGTGGCCAGCGCTTTCACCGTGACGGTGGAATTTCCCTGCTTCTCCACAGTCACAAGCTGGGAATTCACGTCGTAGATCTCCTGGTTGCTCACCTCGATCTTCGTGGTCCCCGCCGTCAGGGCGTTAAACTTCAGAGTGAACGCCATGGCCGTGGTGTTGGGTGTTCCCGCGTCCCCGCGGACACGGATTGCGCCGGAATCCCCCGTCGCGTCGGTTCCGCTGACGAATTCCAGCGCGCTGGAATCGTAGGAGAGCATAATATCCGCGCTGGATAAATTCTCTCCGCTGGTGGAAGTGATTTTCATGTTCACACTGACCTGCCCGCCCACAGTGGCGGATGGGTCGGAAAATGCGATTCTGGCATTGGCCGCATACGCTGTGAGCATATTTACCGGCGCAAACACCGCCAGCATACAAGCCGCAAGCAATGCCGCAGCCACGCGTGTCATTCGTTTGTTCATAACATTCTCCTGCTTTCTGTCACACATATTTCATATCGGTCGGTCTTTCTGGCGCTGCCGAAGCGCTGCGGGCGCCATGGCCGCCAGAGCTGCCGGGAGATCTCTCCTTATATCCATATCCTTCCCGCTTTCTGCGCGGCGCTCCCGCCAGCCCTTTTACGGGCTGACGGTCACAATGGTCACATTGCTGCCGCCGGGGCCGCTTCCGCCGGTATTGGCCGGGCCGCTTCCGCCGCCAGGACCTGCCCCGGATCCGCCGGGACCTGCTCCGGAGCCACCCGAACCGCCAGAGCCGCCGGGAGTCTGCCCGGAGCCCGGATTCGTGCCCCCGCCGGGCGAGTAAGCGCCTCCGGAGGAGGTGGGGCCGCCGCTCTGCTTGGCCACATGGATGACATAGGTTCTTGTGCTTCCGTTCTGGGCCGTCACGGTCAGCGTCACATCCGTGGTTCCCGCTCCCAGATTCACAATGCCTGCGCCGTTGACCGACGCCGAGGAGTCGGCCGCCATGGCCTGGACATTGATGGCGGTCACGGAGGTGTCAACGATCAGGTTGTAGCTCTCCGTATCCTTGCTGAAGGTGGGTGTCAGGCTGAAGCCGTCCACGCCCAGGCCGGACAGCTTGTTGTTGGGACTGCCGTCGCCTGTGGGTGCGGGACAGGGCTGATCCGGCATGTTCTTATACACCGGGATCACGAACTCTAACGCCGTGTTCTTCACCTCCGACGTGTACGCCCGGGAGAGCTTTGCCCCCTCCGACGCAGCCGCCTGCACGTTGCTCATATACTGGTGCTTGTACAGGTTGCTTCCCTGCACATTAAACTTTTTCAGATAGAATGTATTCTGGCCCGCCTTCACATAGTTGTCGCCGTAGTTTAAGGCTCCGCCCAGAATCGACTTTTCCACCGTGTTCCACGGCCGCCCGTAGGAGCCCGACTGGGACGCGTACCAGAGGCCGCGCTCGATGGCGCTCATGGAGCCGGACTGGTAGGCCTCCACGTTAAAGTAGTTGTAATATCCCTGATAGCCGGAGTAAGTTCCGGAAATCAGCGGGCTGGTTCCCTTGCCCTGCTCCTGCATGATCATGGCCGCCAGAACATAGGGGTTGACCCCGGACTGCTCGCCGGCCTTCATGATAATGTCCACGTAGGAGGTGGTGCCGGAAAAGCCGCTGCCCCCGTTTCCGCCGGGCGCGGACCCTGTGGAGGCGGGGCCGGAGGTTGAGACCGATGGGCCGGACGAGGGACTTCCCCCGTTTGTCCCGCCCGACGGGGACGAACCGCCCCCCGAGGGCGACTGGCTTCCCCCGGACGGGGAAGAACCGCTCCCTGAAGGCGACTGGCTTCCCCCGGACGGGGAAGAACCGCCTGCCGGCGACTGGCCCTGGGCGCCGGAACCGCTCTGCCCCGGTGCCTCAAAGCTGACGGTATCGCCCACAAACACATGCTGTCTGGGTGTGACGGAGGCCTGGGGCCCCTCTAGGCTCACGCTGCCGCCGCCCGATGTGCCGCTGCTTGATGGGGAATTCCCGCCGGAAGGAGAATTGCCTCCCCGGTTGGAATTTCCGCCCGCGACGCCCGGCCCGCTCTGGCTGTCGTCGGAGCCGCCAAGCTTCGCTGCTCCCGGTCCCCGGCTTGATCCGCCGGGTCCGGTTGTCCCGGAGCCTCCGGGACCGCCTGAAAAATCGCTGCCGCCGGTGCCCGTGGAATCGGTCGTGCCGGACAGAAAGCTGTCCTTCACCAGCGTCTCTAAGCCCTGGCGGGTCTGCGTGCTGCCGTTGTACTCCTGGGATAAAAACTGGAAGATGTAGGTCTCATCCAGGAAATTTCTGGGATCCATGTAGTACCGGATAATCTCATCCGACGCCGCCACCCAGTTGCTGCCGTCAAACCCGGTCCAGCTGCTGTTGTCCCAGTTGTACGCGCCGTTTGCCACGGACTTCCACGAGGAGATGCTGCCCGAGTTCACGAGGTTACGGGGCGGAAGGCTCTCATTCTCAATCACCGTGTTCCAGTCCAGCTGTGTTTGCAGCGACCGAAACACCCAGTTGGGATACTGGGCGTGCAGTTGGCGCAGGCCTTCTTTATAGCTTTCTGGAAATCCCTGTGAATTCAGATATGCCTCGAAGTCAGAATCTGTCTTATAGTTTATCGGTATTTTAATATAGACTGAGGAGACGTAGCCGGTCTTCACCGCTCCGTCACTGCCTGTAAATTGAATTTGATACCACTTGTTGCCGTCGGTCCCGGCCTGCTCGCCGCGGATGTTCACCGTGGACCCGCTGGTCAGGCGGCCGATGGACGTGAAATTGGTGCCCGCCCCGCTTCGCACGTTCAGCGACGCTGCCTTGACGGTGGCGGTGCCGGTGTAAGCGTAGGCCGCGCCGGCGCCGAAGGGCGCAAAGGAGTTCATCGGCGGCACAGCAGATAACAGGAGGCCCAGCACAATCGCCAGCCCCTGCCTGAATCGTATATGTCTCATATATGTATATTCTCCCGTCGGATGCAATTTGCCCGAACGCCGCAATTTTCCTCATTTTTCACGACATTCCAGCAAGCGTAAATTCTGCTAAAATATGACATTACCCCTATTATAATGACAATTCGTGTGGTATGTCAACTGAAATGGAGAAAGTTCACACAAAGAGTACGATTCGTAAGAAAACCTTAAAAATTATGGAAAATCCTGCCGTCATCGCAAAATTCTTCAGCTCATGACCTGCTTTTTTGCCCCTTCCCCGCCGTCAAAGAGGGAGGTAAACAGCCTCAAAACACGGATGAGACAGCGCTTTGGCGTGATCTCCTCCACCCCCTGAGCGGTGTACACGGGAAAGCTCTCCACCACCTGCCCTTTTAGCAGATATTCCACCGAGCCCACCTTCTGCCCCTGCCGCACCGGCGCCTTCAGGCGGACGGGCAGATTCTGGCGGACCTCCACCTGCTCATCCTCCCCCAAAAGAAGCTTCACCTCCCGTTTTTCCTCTCCCGGCCCCATGGTGAGCTCCACCCGCTCCCTCATCTCCTGCCCCGGTTCAGACCAGCACAGCCCGCCGGTCACCGGCACCGGAGCAAAGGCCTGGGCCTCGTAGACATTCTTCATCTGATAGTGCTCCAGTCCAAACTGAAACAGCTTTCTGGCATCCGACCACTTCCAGGTCTTGTGGGGCGGCCACCCGCAGCCGAGGATTGCGATGACGTAGGGACGCCCGTCCTTCTCCATCGCCCCCACGTAGGAATACCCGGCTCCCCCCGTGAAGCCGGTCTTCCCGGACACCATGCCGTCCATCATGCTTAAAAATGCGTTGTGGTTGGTACAGCTAAAAGACCGCTTTCCCTCCGTGTCCGTGAAAAAGTAGTTCTGCGTCTGGGTGATCTCCAAAAAGCGCTCCCGCTCCGGAGACTGGTTGACGCAGTAGGCCATGATCCGGGCCAAATCCGCCGCCGTGGTGGAGTGGATGTGCTCCTGGCCGTTCTCGTCCGTCTCCTTGGCGTCCAGGCCGTTGGGCGTGATAAAGTAGGTGTTCTCACAGCCCAGGGCCCGCGCCTTCTCGTTCATCAGCCGGGCAAAATCCGGCACGCTGCCGCCCACGTGCTCCGCAATCATCACCGCGGCGTCGTTGTGGGACTCCAGCATCAGGGAGTACAAAAGATCCTTCAGGTAAAAGGTCTCCCCGCTTCTCACCCCCAAGTGGACCTTGGGCTGCCCTGCCGCATTGGCGGACGCGGTGACCACGTCCTCTGTATTTCCCATCTCCAGCGCCAGTATGCAGGTCATAATCTTCGTGGTGCTGGCCATGGGGCGGATCGTGTCCTCCCCTTTTCCGTAGAGGACGCGGCCGGTGAGGCCGTCTGCGAGGACCGCAGACTGCGCGTAGAGCCCCAGCGGATCACTCTTGGGCGCAGGGCTCTCGCTCGCCTCGCCCGTGGTCTCTGCCCCCTCCTCCCATACCGTCTTTTGTCCTTCCTCCATGGCAAAGGCCTGGGCACAGGGGGTAAGCCCAAGTGTCAGGCAGACCATCAAAATCGTCCATTTGCGCATCCATTTTGCCGTCCTGCTGCTTTTATTTAACATCCTATTCGGGCGGAAAATCCAATATGACGGAAGTATAAGAATTTCCTGTCCCGCCCTTGAATCCGAACATACATTCTGCTATGATAGGGATACGAAGTACATGTAAGGAGGCAGTATGCCCGATGAGTGGAGCTGCAAAGCGGAATCGTTTAATTTTTCATATCGACGTGAACTCAGCGTTTCTGAGCTGGGAGTCGGTGTACCGGCTGAGTGAGGACCCTGAAGCCCTGGACCTGCGCACCATCCCCTCCGCCGTGGGCGGGGACGCAAAAAGCCGCCACGGAATCGTGTTAGCCAAATCCACCCCAGCCAAGCGCTACGGCGTTACCACCGGGGAACCGCTGGTTCAGGCCCTGCGAAAATGCCCCGGACTCACCGTAGTGCCCTCCCGGTTCGACTACTACATCAAGTGCTCCCATCAGATGATGGAACTCTTAGAGACCTACACCCCGGACCACGAAAAATTCAGCATCGACGAGATCTTCCTGGATATGACCGACACCATCCACCTGTTCGGAGCCCCGCTCGATGTGGCCAACCAGATCCGGGAGCGGATCCACCGGGAGCTGGGGTTCACGGTCAACATCGGCGTGGCCCCCAACAAGCTGCTGGCCAAGATGGCCTCCGACTTTGAGAAGCCGGACAAGTGCCACACGCTCTTTCCGGAGGAGATCCCGGCGAAGCTGTGGCCGCTACCCATCCGTGAACTGTTCTTTGTGGGGGGCTCCGCCCAGAAAAAGATGGAGAACCTGGGAATCCATACCATCGGCCAGCTGGCCGCCTGTGACTTAGGCGTCCTGAAGGCCCATCTGGGCGAAAAATACGCGGTCTTAATCCACAGCTATGCCAACGGAATCGACGACGACCCGGTGGCTGAGAAGGACCCGATCAACAAGTGCTACGGCAACAGCGTCACGCTCTCCCGTGATGTCTCGGACTACGAGACGGCCTGCCAGGTCATCCTCTCCCTCTGCGAGACGGTGGGCGCGCGCCTCCGGGCCGACCACGTCCAGTGCCGCAACGTCTGTGTGGAGCTAAAGGACTGGGAGTTCCACTGCCAGTCCCACCAGATGCCCTTGCCGGAGCCCACGGACTCCACCGCCATTCTCTATGAATACTCCTGCCGCCTGCTGAGGGAGTTCTGGGATCAGACTCCCGTGCGCCTTGTCGGTGTGCGGGCGGGCAAGATCGACGACGACACCTTCAGCCAGATCAGCCTGTTCGACACCCCACAAAGCCGCAAAAAGAAGGAGCTTGAGCGGGCCGTGGACCAGATCCGAAACAAGTTCGGGGTGGACAGCATAAAACGCGCCAGCTTCCTGCGGGACGACTCCATCGTGGACCACGCGGCCGGCAAGCGCAAACACTTAAACCGCAAGGAGGACATCCGTTAACCCCATGATCAAGCGAACCCTAAGCTACACCATCCCCCCGGACTTCGAGGGCCAGACCGCGGAGGCCTACCTGCGCAGCCTGGGCTACTCCCACCGCCTGGTGGTCCACCTAAAGAGCACCCCGGACGGCCTCCTCTTTAACGGCGAGCCGGTATTTTCCAGCCACCGCCTGAGCGCCGGCGGGACGCTCACCGCCGCCATCCGGGAGACCGCGTCCGAGTCCGGCGTGGTCCCCGTCCAGCTGCCGCTGTCCGTTGTCTACGAGGACGAGGACATTCTGGTCGTGAACAAGAAGGCGGGCGTCCCGGTCCACCCCTCCCAGGGCCACCGCGACAACACGTTAGCCAACGCGGCCGCCTGGTATTTCAAGCAGAAGGGGGAACCCTTCGTCTACCGGGCGGTCAGCCGTCTGGACCGGGACACCAGCGGTCTTCTGGTCCTGGCAAAGCACATGTTAAGCGCCTGCGTGCTGGCCGGGCAGATGGAGGAGCGCCGAATCCGCCGCCAGTACCTGGCCTTCGTCCGCGGCCTGACCCCCGAAGCAGGGACAATTGATGCCCCCATCGGGCGGGTGCCGGGGTCCATTATCGAGCGCCAGGTGGACTTAAGCTGCGGGGAGCCGGCCTGCACCCACTACAGCCGGATTCTCTACAACAGCGATCTGGATCTGTCCCTGGTGCGCCTGCGCCTTGAGACCGGGCGGACCCACCAGATCCGGGTGCACATGGCCTCCATCGGCCACCCGCTTCCCGGGGACTTTCTCTACAACCCGGACTACCGCCAGATCAGCCGCCAGCCGCTCCACTCCCACCGCCTGGAATTTCTTCACCCGGTGACCGGGGAGCCCATGGCGTTCACGGCGCCGCTGCCCGCGGACATGGAGGCGCTGCTCCCCGAGGGCGCGCAACTATAAAATGCCGGTTTCCAGGACTTTTTCGTCCCCGGAAACCGGCATTTCCTGGCTACATCCAGCGCAGC
>USJW01000117.1 GCA_900555045.1 uncultured Clostridium sp.
GCATCTCAAATTTCCTACAGCAGCTGATCCTCATCCGACGGCACATACTTCGCGATCCCGCCGATCTCGCAGTCCAGAATCCTGCAGAGATCATTCACTGTTTTCATGGATACATCCTGATTGTGCTTCAGCCGGTGCAGGGTGCTGTCCGAGATGTGGTGCTTCTTGGTCAGCGTGTACCAGTTTTCCTTCGATTCTTTGAGTGTCTCCCAAAATGGCGTATAGTCTATCATATTTCTTCCCCTCGCATCACAATGGTTGCCCAATAATGACCTAAGATTTGTAAATATTTGATAGACTAAGCATAATTTATATTTTAGAGCTTGAATATCTTCGTGATTGCGAATACCCCCGCCCCGCAGGTCCCGTGATGGACCGTGGCATGCAATCAAAAAAGCAGAAGAACGTCGCTGACATCGTGTCCAGCCGCTCTTCTGCCGCTTTACCATCTCAGGCGTCTATATTACAAAACGCCCCTCTTCCGGTTCTTCTTCAAAATAATCCTTGTAATCCACCTCGATGGACTTGCGCATGCGCTTCATGCTGTAGTACAGATGCTCTTTTAGCGCCGCCTCCAGCCCCCGCTCGTCCCCGGCCTCGATCAGCCGGAACAACTCCTGGTGCTCCCCGATGATCCGCGTGAAATCAGTCTCCGTGATGAAGTCCAGCATGCGAAACCGGGTGTAGTGCAGCTGCTGGGCCTGGAGCATCTCCCAAAGCTTCTGGCGGCGCACCGCGGCGAACCAGATGGAGTGCATCTTGGCGTCCATGCGGTAAAACTGCTCCGGCTCGAAATCCTTCTCCAAAATCAGCGCCTGCTGCTTGGCGATCTGGTGGCGGATGTCCTCCATCACCATCGGTGTCTGCACCTGGAGGAAATCCCGCAGCACCATGGTCTCCACCGCCACGCGCATGTAGATCATCTGCTTGATGTTGTCCAGGCTTAAAAGGGTCACGTAGGTTCCGCGGTAGGGAATCGTCTCCACAAAGCCCTGCTCCTGCAGCAGCCGAAGGGCGTCCCTCACCGGCGTCCTGGACACCCCGAAGCGCTCACAGATATCATTCTCGCTGAGCATCCGCCCGGGTTCAAGGCGCAGGTCCAGAATTTCCTGTTTCAGCGTTTCAAAGACCAGCTCTCCCCGGTTTTTGTAATTCTTCTCTTCCATTTTGAACCCCGCCTTCATGTATATTTGAGAGATGCCCTCTCTGCTCAAACGGCCCGGCAGCTAATGCCGCCGGACCGCCTAGTTCTCGGTATATGCCGCGCTTATTTGGGCTGCTTGCCGATGTAAGCCAGGATACCGCCGTCCACGTACAGCACAAGGCCGTTCACGAAGTTGGACGCGTCGGAAGCCAGGAATACGGCCGGGCCGCCCAGGTCCTCAGCCTCGCCCCAACGTCCGGCAGGAGTCTTGGAGACGATGAACTGATCGAAGGGATGTCTGGAGCCGTCGGGCTGGATCTCACGCAGCGGAGCGGTCTGGGGAGTCGCGATGTAGCCAGGTCCGATGCCGTTGCACTGGATATTGTACTCGCCGTACTCGGAAGCGATGTTCTTGGTCAGCATCTTTAAGCCGCCCTTCGCAGCCGCGTAAGCGGATACGGTCTCACGGCCCAGCTCACTCATCATGGAGCAGATGTTGATGATCTTGCCGTGGCCCTTCTTGATCATGCTGGGGATGACAGCCTTGGATACGATGAAGGGAGCGTTTAAGTCAACGTCGATCACCTGACGGAACTCGGCTGCGGTCATCTCGGTCATGGGGATGCGCTTGATGATACCGGCGTTGTTCACCAGGATATCGATCACGCCGACTTCCTTCTCCACCTTGGCAACCAGCTCGTTCACAGCGTCCTCGTTGGTCACGTCGCACACATAGCCGTGGGCCTCAATGCCCTCCTCCTTGTATGCAGCCAGTCCCTTGTCCACCAGCTCCTGCTTGATATCATTGAAAACGATCGTGGCGCCGGCGCCGGCCATTGCCTTTGCGATTGCAAAACCGATGCCGTAGGAAGCGCCGGTGATCAGAGCTACTTTTCCCTCAAGGGAGAAATTGTCTAAATAATTTGCCATTTCTTTAACCTCCGTGTCTTGATATGTATTGAAAAGTTACAGTTACTGGATTATTTCATCTCGACGGGCTTCATTGTATCCATGTCGTCGAACTCCATGTTCTCGCCGCCCATCGCCCAGATGAAGGTGTAGTTGGACGTGCCTGCGCCGCTGTGGATGCTCCAGGACGGGCTGATCACGGCCTCCTCGTTCTTCATGATGATGTGGCGGGTCTCGGTGGGCTCACCCATCATGTGGAATACCACGTTGTCCTCCGGGATCTCGAAGTACATGTAAACCTCCATGCGACGCTCATGGGTGTGGGCCGGCATGGTGTTCCAGACGCTTCCGGGCTCCAGAACCGTCATGCCCATGGACAGCTGGCAGGTCTTTAACACGTCCGGATGGATGAACTGGTTGATCACGCGCTTGTTGGAAGTCTCGGCAGCTCCGCAGGGGCGCTTCGCAGCCTTCTCGATCGGGATGAAGGTGGTGGTGTAGGAGGTGTGGGCCGGGGCGCTGACCATGTAGAACTTTGCAGGCTTCTCGGCGTCGTCGCTGGCAAACTTCACTTCCTTGGTTCCCTTGGTGATGTATAAGCAGTCCTTGTAGCCCATCTTATATTCCACGCCGTCCGCAGTGATCTTTCCCGGGCCGCCGATGTTGAAGATACCGATCTCGCGGCGCTCCAGGAAATAGTGGGTGCCGAAATTCTTCCAGCAGTCGATTCCCTTGTCGATGGAAACCTCCTCGGTGGTGGGCATACAGCCCAGGGTTACCATACGGTCCACGTGGGAGTACACAGCGACTACCTCGTTGGCCACGTACAGGTTCTGGATCAGGAACTCATCGCGCAGCTCCTCGGTAGTGTAGCGCTTGACATCTCTCTGGTTTGCGGAATAGCGAATATCCATCTTGATTTCCTCCTTGAAAATATGTAAAGATAAGTTTTGTGTTCGTATTCAACTTCTTTAACTTGTATACAACTTTTAAATCTGTATACAGATTACCACGGAACCACCCGTTTTTCAATTGGCATTCTCTACAAAATTATCAGGATTTTCTCAGCACTTTTACAGTGCCCGGTTGCAAATCTTCTTATTTTATTATATACTAAGGCCGTTCGACCGATTTTCGGCCAAGAGAGATCGAATCCCATATCATTCAAAGGAGAGTCGCCGCCAATGAAAAAGCATATATTAGTGGGCCAGTCCGGAGGCCCCACCGCCGTCATCAACGCCAGCCTCTACGGAGTCATCCGCGAGGGCATGGCACACCCGGAAGCGATCGATCATGTCTACGGCATGGTCAACGGAATCGAGGGCTTCCTGTCCGGCCACGTCGCAGACCTGTCCCATGATCTCACCGCCGATCAGCTGGAGCTGTTAAAGCACACGCCAGCCGCCTACTTGGGCTCCTGCCGCTACAAGCTTCCGGAGGACCTAAGCGCCCCCGTCTACCCGCTCCTGTTCGAGAAATTCCGCCAGATGAACATCGGCGCCTGCTTCTACATCGGAGGCAACGACTCCATGGACACGGTGGACAAGCTGTCCCGCTACGCGGCCTCAAAGAACGTTGAGATCCCGATCATCGGAATCCCCAAAACCATCGACAACGACCTGGTGGAGACCGACCACACCCCCGGCTACGGCAGCGCCGCCAAGTACGTGGCCGCCACGGTCCGCGAGATCGTGTTGGACGCCTCCGTGTACCAGCAGAAAGCCGTCACCATCGTGGAGCTGATGGGCCGCCATGCCGGATGGGTCACCGCGGCGGCGGCCCTGGCCCGCAAGTGCGAGGGCGACAATCCCCTGCTCATCTACCTCCCCGAGGGCGTCTTCGACATGGAGCAGTTCGCCTACGACGTGGAGGAGGCCCTGAAAAAGAAGAACAGCGTGGTGATCTGTGTCTCCGAGGGGATCAAGGACGCCCGCGGCAAATTCATCTGTGAGTACTCCGACGAGGCCCGCTTGGACACCTTCGGCCACAAGATGCTCACCGGCTGCGGCAAAATCCTGGAGAACTTTGTCCGCGACCGCTTCGGCGTCAAGGTCCGCTCCGTGGAGCTGAACGTGAACCAGCGCTGCAGCGCCATGCTGGCCTCCAACACCGATATCGAGGAGGCCGCCCTGGCCGGCAGCTTCGGCGTCTGCGCCGCCCTGGCCGGAACCACCGGAAAGATGGTTTCCTTCGTGCGCGAGCCTGGCGAGGCCTACCGCCTCCGCTGCGAGCTGCGGGATGTGGCCGGAATCTGCAACCGCGAAAAGACCTTCCCCCAGTCCTGGATCACAGCGAACGGGACCGACGTGGGCGCCGAGTTCATCGACTATGCGCTGCCGCTGATCCAGGGGGAGCCGAAGCGGAAGATGGAAGACGGGTTGCCGGTGTTTTTGTATCGGGATTGATGGGAAAATAGAGAAAAGAGAGGGAGCAGAGACTTGTTGGGTTGTCTCTGCTCCCTCTCTTTTATACCCCCGAATACGCCGAAAACCCTCCGTCCACCGGCAGCACCACCCCAGTGATAAACCCCGCCGCCTCATTGTTCAACAAAAACAACAGCGCCCCATTGAGCTCCTCCGGCCTTCCGAACCGCTCCATCGGCGTTGCAGCCAGCACCTTTGCCGTGCGGGCCGTGGGCGTGCCGTCCTCGTCGTAGAGCAGCCGCTCGTTCTGCCTGGTCACAAAGAATCCCGGCGCGATGGCGTTCACCCGGATCCCTGCCTTGGCGAAGTGCACGGCCAGCCACTGGGTGAAGTTGCTCAGCGCCGCCTCCGCCCCGCTGTAGATGGGAATCCGCGTGAGCCCCGTGCGGGCGCTGGCGGAGGAGATGTTTAGGATGTTGCAGCCGTCCCGCCCCACCATGTCCTTGGCGAACACCTGGCTGGTCAGAAGGGGTCCCATGAAGTTTAAGTTCAGCACGCCCGCGATCCCCTCGCCCTTCAAGTCGAAGAACGTGACCACATCCGCCTCGATATCCCCCATCTCAAAGTAGTCCTTGGCCGTATTGGCCGCCGCCTGGTTGCCGCCCGCCCCATTGATCAGGATGTCGCAGGGCCCCAGCTGGGCTAAAACCCTGGCGTGGACGCTCTCCAGCTCCTCCTTGTCCATCACATCCGCCCGGTAGGCCACAGCCTTCCCGCCCGCCTGCACAATCTCCCGGGCATTTTTCATCACCGCATCCTCATTTAAATCCAACAGCGCCACCGCTGCTCCCGCCTGCGCCAGAGTGCGGGCAAACATCCCGCAGAGCACGCCGCCCGCGCCCGTGATGACGGCCACCTTGCCGCTCAAATCCGTCCCAAAATTCAGCCCCATCGCTTCCTCTCCTTTCCCCTGCATCCACAAACGCCCGCCCGGGATCTCTCCCGGACAGGCGTCTCTTGGAAGCTCTGTTCCATTATTTGCTCATCTTCTCCACTGCCTCGAACAGGCCGTTCAAGTAGGTGGCGCCCAGGGCTCTGTCGTACAGGCCGTATCCGGCGCGGCCGGTCTCTCCCCAGATCATGCGTCCGTGGTCAGGTCTCACGTAGCCGTCAAATCCGTTGTCCACCAGCGCCTTCACGATCCCGAACATATCCAGGGAACCGCAGGAGGACAGGTGTGCGCGCTCCTCAAAGCCGTTGTCCAGAACAGCCACATTGCGCAGATGTGCGAAGTGGATCCGTCCCATAGCGGCGTACTTGCCGGCCATGCGGACCACGTCGTTCTTTGCGGAGCAGCCCAGAGAACCGGTGCACAGGGTGATTCCGTTGTGCTTGTCGTCAACCAGCTTTAAGAAGCGGTCTAAGTTCTCCTCGCAGGTGATGATTCTGGGAAGGCCGAAGATGCTCCAGCAGGGATCATCCTCGTGGATCGCCATGTTCACGTCGCACTCCGCGGCAACCGGGATCACACGCTCCAGGAAGTACTTCACATTGTCCCAAAGCATGTCCTCGGTCATGCTGTTGTACTCAGCCACAACCGCCTTTAAGCCGTCTCTGGTGTAGCTGGAATCCCAGCCCGGAAGGGTCAGATCACTGTCGCTGTTCAGCGGGTTCACCGCGTCTACCTGCTCCTGATAGTACACCAGGGAGGTGGAGCCGTCGCCCAGCTCGTGGTCCAGCTGTGTTCTGGTCCAGTCGAACACCGGCATGAAATTATAGCAGACACACTTGATTCCCGCCTCAGCCACGCGGCGGATGTTCTCGCAGTAGTTCTCAATGTACTTGTCTCTGGTGGGCTTGCCCAGCTTGATGTCCTCGTGAACCGGGATGCTCTCGATCACATCGAAGTTCAGCCCCGCATCCTCAACCTGCTTTTTCAGCTTGGCGATGCTCTCGCGGCTCCACACCTCGCCCACCGGCACGTCGTAAACTGCGGTCACAATGGAATGCATTCCGGGAATCTGGCGGATATTCTCCAGGGTTACCTTGTCGTCTTCTCCGTACCATCTGAATGATAATTTCATGTTGTAACTCCTCCTTAATTGAATTCACGTTTGCCACTGATCTTATGCTTTCATTATAACAGATTTGCAGCGTTCGTCCATGGTTTTAATTGTTGTGCGCATTGCAAATATTGTGGTATAATAATAAAACACAACGCTTTCACGCACCGGCAGTCCCTCTGCCCGGCGCGGCATTCCCGCCAAAGGAGGACGCAGCCATCTATGAAGAAACAGCTGTCCATCGGCTTCAACACCCGCCAGTACATGCAGTCCGGCGACTTTGAGCTTTTTTACTACAATGACATCAGCTTGGACCATGTCTCCTCCCACCAGCACGATTACTATGAATTCTATTTTTTCCTGGAAGGGAGCGTAACATACGAGATCGGCGATAAATCCTATGTTTTGGAGTACGGCGACTATCTGCTGATCCCGCCCGGCCTGGACCACCGCCCTGTGTTCGACAGCCACGAGGGCGCCTACCGCCGCTTTGTGCTCTGGGTCAGCCAGAGCTTCTACCGGCAGATGCGCGCCAGTGACCCGGACATGACCTACTGCTTCGACTACGCCAAAAGCCATCAATCCTACCGCTTCCGCCCGGACTACATCTCGGCCCAGGACATCCAGGGCCGTCTGACCGACATGGTGGAGGAGCTGGCCGGTGGCCGTCCGTTCTCCAAGCAGGCGGCGCCCCTGGCCGTCATGTCCTTTCTGGTCCACATCAACCGCACCCTCTATGACAGCCTGCACCAGCGGTCCGCGGTCTACGAGAATGTACTCTACTTAAACATCTGTGACTATGTGAACCGGCACTTGGACGAGGACTTGAGCCTGGACACCCTGGCCGCCTTCTTCTTTGTGAGCAAATACCACATCGCCCATATTTTCAAGGACAACATGGGCATCCCACTGCACCAGTACATCCTGAAAAAGCGGCTGCAGGCCAGCAAAAACGCCATCCTCTCGGACCAGCCCATCAGCCGCGTATTCCAGCAGTACGGTTTCCGGGACTACACCAGCTTCTTCCGGGCATTCAAAAAGGAGTACGGCGTGTCCCCGAAGGAATTCCGCGAACAGCACCGCCTGCCCGAGCAGCAGGACTTCACCATCTGACAACAGGAGATAAAAATCATGAACGAGACCATCACCCGGGAGCGCTACCGCTCCTGCACCCTCTGCCCCAGAATGTGCCGCGTGGACCGCAGCGCCGCCGTCGGCTTCTGCGGCTGCGGCGACACCCCGCGCGCCGCCAGGGCCGCCCTGCACAAGTGGGAGGAGCCCTGCCTCTCCGGCGCAGAGTGCGAGCCGGGCGGCAGCGGCACCGTGTTCTTTTCCGGCTGCACCCTGCGCTGCTGCTTCTGCCAGAATTACCAGATCAGCAGCGAAGCCTTCGGCCGCGACCTCTCCCCCGACCGCCTGGCCCAGATCTTCCTGGAGCTCCAGGACCAGGGAGCCCACAATATCAACCTCGTCACTGCCACCCAGTTTCTTCCAGATATTCTGGACGCCCTGGACCAGGTCAAAAGCCAGCTCCATATCCCTGTCGTCTACAACTGCGGCGGCTACGAGCGTGTGGAGACGGTAAAGGCCCTGAAGGACTACGTGGACATCTGGCTGCCGGACTTCAAATACTTCGACAACCAGCTGGCCGCGCGCTACTCCAAGGCCCCTGATTACTTTGAAACCGCCGCGGCGGCAATTTTGCAGATGATCGAGCAGACCGGCGCGCCGAGATACTATGCGGAAACCGACCTGGGTGCACCTGCCGCCCCAGATACCCTTGCCGCTCCTGGTGCACCCGCCGCCCCAGGTGCTCCCGGCTCCCCGAGTGCCCCATCCCCGTCCCTCATGAAGTCAGGCGTCATCATCCGCCACATGGTCCTGCCCTCCCACCGGAACGACTCCATCGCGCTTCTGCGCTGGATCAGCGAACATTTCCCGAAGGGGCAGTACCTGATCAGTCTCATGAGCCAGTACACGCCCTTCTACCACAGCAGTGACTTTCCGGAGTTGAACCGCCGGATCACCTCCTTCGAGTACAACCGGGTGGTGGACGAGGCCATCGCCCTCGGGCTCACCGAGGGCTTCATGCAGGAGAAGAGCAGCGCCAAGGAGGAGTACACGCCCCCCTTCGACTTAGAGGGCCTGTGACCCGCTCTCTCAGAATTTCTTCCACCACTCCTCGCGGTCCGCAGGGTACACGATGTTTAACTGCCTGCGGACCTCGTCCATCAGCTCCATCTCCATCAGCGAATACCGGTTGTGCTCCGTAGCGCCCTCCCCGCTCTCCATCAGGCGCAGCCACTCCCGCACCTCCGGGAGCATGGTGTCCTCCTGCCCCTCCGGCACCAGCACCTTCTTCTCCCCGTTCCGATACCAGATAACAATCTGGCTGGGGTTGGTCAGGTTGCCCTCGATCACCATGGTGGCCTCCTCGCCCTGGATCTGGCTGGCCACACGGTTGGTGGTGATTTTGGAGTACAAAAGCTCCGCCTGCATCCCCGGGTACGCGGCCAGGATGGTCCCCGCGCCGTCCACGCCGTTCTCAAGGAACAGCGCGTCGGCCAGCACGCGCTGCGGCATCCCGAACAGCCTCAGAAGCGCATGCACACAGTACACCCCGATGTCCATCAGCGCGCCGTTGGAGAACGCCGGGTTGAACGCATTTTCCACCACACCGGCCCGGAACTTATCGTAGCGGGACGAGTACTTGCCGTACTGCAGGCTGACCCTGCGGATCGTCCCCAGCTCCCCGAGATTGTCCCGGATCATGTCCATGGCCGGGATGAACGCGCTTCGCATCGCCTCCAGGAGCATGACCCCGTTGGCGTCCGCGATCGCGAGCAGCCGTTTTAACTCGTTTAAATTGCTGGTGACCGTCTTCTCGCACAGCACGTGCTTCCCGTGGGAGAGCATCCGGGCCGCCTGCTCAAAATGCAGGCTGTTGGGGCTGGCCACGTAAACCGCGTCCACGTCCTCGGCCTCCGCCAGGCGCTCCAGGCTTGTCTCCCAGCGGTCCGCCCCGTACTTCGCGGCAAATTCCCTGGCCGTCTCCTCCCTCCGGGAGTAGGCTGCGCTGTAGTGCAGCCCGGGACACTTTCCGGCGGCCGTCAAAAACCAATCCACAATAAAGTTTGTGCCGATGGTGGCGTATCTGATCATGATAATAACCCTCTCTGTCTCTTAATTTTAGCCCCGGCCCATGAACCCGCAAAACGTGCGGCTGATATGGGACCGGTTTTCTCCCATTATATACCGTCCCCCGCTCCAGCGCAACGCTTCACGGTTCGTCGTCAGCCAAGAGCTCTACGGGCTCACCGCCCTCCTCCGGGATCCGGTATAAAAGCGTCCTCTCCGCCCCTTCCGGCTGCGCCTTCACGTAGATTCCCCTGGGCGACACAGTGAGTCCTGCAACCACTCCCGCCTCATCCGGCAGAATGGCGAGCTGCTTTGGTTCCCCGGCCTTCTCCGGCCAGAATACCCGATTTCCATAAATTTCCTCCGCCTGTCCCCAATCCTCCTCTGTGCCGAGCGGATATGAGAACACCGCGCCGTCGTCCGCAAAGTACACGCGGCCCTCCGAGACCGCATACGGCCCTCCGTCCCCAAAGACCGGATAGTTCACGTACGTTTTATCCTTAAGTGAGCAAAAACGGAACCGCCCCTGCGCCTCCCTCTGCCAGTAATAGAGGATGCCGTCCGCCACAGTAAGGCCCCGGACGCCGTCCGCCGAATCCTCCCCGGAAAAGCTGACCACATCCTGGGACTCCGTGGTCCCAAGGTCGTACCGGATCACCTCCTGGACGGGCGCCGACTCGCTGAAAAAGTTTCCCTGCTCATCCCGCCCCTGCCCGGAGACCTCCCCCATCTGCCTGATATAGAGGCTGTCCCCGTCGATGCCCAAAAGGCGCAGCCCGTCCCGGTACTTGACCGCCAGCTGGCGCCGGGTTTGGTCTTTGAGATTGACGCTCGCCAGCCCTCTAAAACCTCCATTTTCAAACCCGTAGACCAGCCAGCCGTCCCCGATCAGAATCTGCGCATCCTCCGGATCCGCCAGGTCGCCCGCGATCTCCCGCGCCCCGCTCCCGTCCATGCGGCTGGCGCAGATGGCGGCCGTGCCCGGGGCCGTACCTGGGGCCGTGCCCGGGGCCGTACCCGCAGCCGTTTCCTCCCCCACCTGCTGCTCATTGGGCGCGATATAATACACCGTCCCGTCCAAAATCGCAAACCGCTTCTGCACAAAAGGCAGCGTTTCAAGCCCCGGCGCCCGGTAAACGCTGTAATCCGTTTCCCCACAGGGCACAATCTCCGCAAAATGCTGGCTTTCGCCCACACAGCTTTCGCCCGCCCTGTTTTCGCCCGCCCTGCTATCTCCCGTCATCCCCCATTTACCGCCGCATCCCGCAACCACTACCGCAACCAAAACTGCCATCGCAGACGCGGACGCCGCCATCCACCTTCTCATTCCTCCGTTCCTTTCTCCTCCTGCCCCTTTTTGTCCTCCAGCATCTTCTTTATCTCATCCATCTTCTCCAGGATCACCACCGTGCACAGCACGATCAGCCCGGCTAACGCCACAATCCCGCCGTAGATGGGATACAGGTACGTCTGCTCCACGCTGCCTCCCAGAATCGGCTGGAACACCCGGTTGCTCACGCAGGAGCCGAATGTCATGATCACCCAGAACACAAGAATTGCGATCAGCACCTTTTTCATCGTTCAACCTCCCCTTTCGCTCAGTAGCCGAATGTTCCGTCCAGCGACTCGTCCTGTTCCACCCAGTCCTGCACTGCAACCACCCGGTAGTTCTCCTCGTCGTCCCGGATGTACACCGTCTCAATCCCAGCATTGATGATCAGCCGTTTGCACATAGAGCAGCTGCTGGAATTGCGGATGTACTCCCCGGTCTCCACCTCCCTGCCGGATAAGTACAGCGCGCTCCCGATCATCTTTTCCCGCTCCGCACTGATGATCGCGTTGGCCTCGGCGTGGACGCTGCGGCACAGCTCATACCGCTCGCCCCTGGGAATCCCCAGCTGCTGCCGGACGCAGTACCCCAGGTCCGAGCAGTTTTTCCGGCCCCTGGGCGCCCCCACGTACCCTGTGGCGATCACCTCGTCGTTCTTCACGATCACCGCCCCGTAATGCCTCCTCAGGCAGGTACAGCGCTTTGACACCACATCCGCCAAATCCAGGTAATAATTGATCTTATCTCTCCGCACCATCATATCTCGTTTCTCTCCTCGTCTTTTTATTGCTTCCCGCCGTCCCAGGACCATTCCCCGTTCTTCTGCTGCGCCGGATTGTTGCACACGCCGATGAACAGCGGCACCCCCTCATCGCTCATAATCTCATACAAAAACGGCCGGTCAAGGGTCAGCTCATGGGCTTCATCGATCATCGCCCCGCCCGCCAGGGCGATCTCCGTGTAAGCCGACGCCTCCACTCCGTTCTCGTCGAGCCCGATGTGTGTCTCCTGCTTCACCTGGGAGATGAAGGCCTGGCCGTCCGTCATGGCGGAGAAATCCGCCTGCCCGGTGAACGCCTCCCGAAGTCCCATATCCTGCAAAAGCTCCGCAAGCGTCAGGCTGTCCCCGAACGCAAATTTCGGCAAAGACAGCTTTACCCGGGTATGCGCCTCGTTCTGCGGCTCAAACATCTCCTGCAGCTTGCCCTCCTGCTCCACCAGCGTCTTGACGTCGGTGCCCTCATCCGGAAGAATGAGCCGGATACTTCCGCCATTTGTGAACCACAGGCTCGTCCCCGAGAACCCGTCCCCCTCAAAGTAGGAGCTGGCGGCGTACTCGCTGTACATGTACTCACACTCCACCGCTTCGCCGTTCGCGGCGGCAAAGCTCCCCTTGCGGTTATTCGACTGATCGAACTCGTGGATCCACTGATCTTTAAAGTACACAGTGTTGATGATCGACATCACCTCCTGGGGAGAGGTCACAATCTGCGGCTCAAGCGTGCCGTTTGTCTGCTCTGAGATCCACTTTCCGATGGCCTTTCCGGTCTCCGGGCTGCCGAAATCAACCGAGAACAGCGACGCATAAAAATCATCCTGCGCCGTGGCCAGATAGTCCTTTTTGAGCTCCAGGCCCTGCGCGATCCACAGGGAGTTGGCAAACGCCTGCCGCCCGTACTCATTGTCCACGTACAGGAGGCGGTAAAGCTTGCCGCACTGGGCTGCCAGCTCCTCCCGGCCATCCACGCCCAAAAGATCGAAAAACTCTTCCCCGGTCTTTCCCCCGGCTCCCTCCGCCGCCAGCGCCAACGCGAAGTACAGGGAGGCCGGCGAATAGTTCCGGTTCTCATCGCCCTGCGCCAGAATCCGCCCCGCCGATTCGTAGGAGAATCGCTTCACACCGCTCAAAAATTCATCGCTCAGCGCATTTTCATCCTCCAGCGCCCTGCGCGCCTTATAATCATCATATTCGATGGCCTCCGGCTGGCTCACCTGGGTCACGCTCTGCACCGGACCATTCTTCCCGCCGGGCTTCACCACCGCAGTCAGAGTTCCTCCCCGGCCGCAGCCCGCAAGGAACGCCATCGCCGCCAGCCCGCACGCCGCGGCACGCCCCCACTTAAAAATTTGTTTTCTCACCATACTGTACCTCCTCCGTTCATTTTACCAGACACCATTTTTCTATGTATTTCTTTTTTCTTAATAAATGGAAACAAATGCCTGAACCCGGACAGCCGCCCACAGGAAGCGCCGTCATCTTGCTTTTCTCTCTATTTTTTGTATAATAAAGACAAAGCATATCAGGGAGGAAACACTTTATGGAAGAAATTTACAGGCAGCGTCTGGACCGCCTGGCCCGCGCGCTGAAAGAAACGGGGCTGACCCAAATGATCGTCAGCGACCGGCTTGCCATCTGGTACTTCACCGGTGTGGACGTGCACCCCGGCGAGCGCCTCTACGCCCTCTACGCCCGGGCGGACGGCCGCCACAAGCTGATTTTAAACCATCTGTTCACAGTGCCACACACAGGCCTTGAGGAGATCTGGATGAGCGACACGGACGACGGGATCGGAATCCTGGCGGACGCGGTGGACGGCACTGCGGACATGGGAATCGACAAGAGCTGGCCCGCATGCTTTCTCTTGGCGCTGATGGAGCGCCACCCCGGCGTCCGCTACGTCAACGCCTCCGGGTGCGTGGACGCACTGCGCGCCGTCAAGGATGAAGCTGAGCAGGAGAAGATGCGCACCGCATCCCGCATAAACGACGCCTGCATGGCAGCCGCCCGCTCCTATCTGCGGGAGGGCGTGACCGAGAAGGAGGTTGCGGACTACATCTCTGCCCTGTACCGGGACGCCGGCTGCGACGGCCTGTCCTTCGGCACCATCGTCTCCTTCGGGGCCCACGCGGCGGACCCCCACCACGAGCCGGACACCACGGCCCTTAAGAAGGGCGACTGCATCGTGATCGACATGGGCTGCCGCAAGGACGGCTATTGCTCCGACATGACCCGCACCTACTTCTGCGGGGAGCCGGACAAAAAATATGCGGCCATCCACGACCTGGTCCGGAAGGCCAACGAGAAGGCCGAGGCCATGATCCGCCCCGGCGTCCGCTTCTGCGACATCGACCGCGCCGCCAGGGAGCACATCGAGGCGGGCGGCTACGGCCCCTACTTCACCCACCGCCTGGGCCACTCCATCGGCCTGGAGGACCACGAGTTCGGCGATGTCAGCTCCTCCAACACGGACGTGGTGCAGGCCGGGATGACCTTTTCCGTGGAGCCCGGGGTGTACCTCCCCGGCGAGTTCGGCGTCCGGGTGGAGGACCTGGTCCTGGTCACCGCGGACGGCTGCGAGATCCTGAACCATCTGGAAAAGCGCTGGGAAGCCGTGTAAGCAGCTAAATGGGCCGCGTATTTTAAGCGCGGCCCATTTTCACACAACAAGAAGGCGAGTATCGAATGATTTTCACGGTTTCGATACTCGCCCTCAAACTATTTCGTCCATTGGACCAAGCCTCACTTTTCTTTGCTGTTTGTGTGCTTCTCTATATGAAATTGTAACCCCACTCTACGTTTGTTACTCCGCTCATTTTTTCTTGCATTTCGTTTCACTTCAGATCAATTTTCTTTTTCATTCACGATCCGTTGTCCGTTATCCTTATTCGTTCTAATACCACTTTCTCGTCATGGCACTAAACCGACACTCGATGATACATATTCTGTTGACAACCTTTGAAAATTTTCTCATCCGCTACTTCTGCAAATGCTCGTCTAACAGTGAAAATTTAAATCCATTCCTTTAACTGTGACGTTCGTTCAGTCTTCGCATTTTTCAACTCGTACAACTGGTTTGAAACAACTACATTTAAATTAACTTTTTTAAATTATTTTCTGCTGGGCGTTTCGCTTGGTAGATTGGTTTTTCCTGGTTTCGTTTATATTGTCACTTCTTATAAACGAAACTAAAATTCACTTTCCGGTGGTTTGTACCTCCTTTGCTTAGATTTTTGTTGCTGGTATGTGAATTGCTTCCTGCAATTCTTTTCTTTATTTTTTCTTCTGTTCTTTTGATAGCTTTATTATAGCTAAGAGTCTTTTATTTGTCAATACTTTTATCGTTTTTTAATACC
>USJW01000118.1 GCA_900555045.1 uncultured Clostridium sp.
ATGATATGCGCCGGGCTTTCAACCGGAAATTTATAAAAGAACCGCTCCCTTTACAGGGAGCGGACCAAATTCCATTTTTCTTCGATTACCGGGATCCCCTTCTCACGGTTTTCCCGCATGTTGCGCAGCGCCCGCTCGCCCGGGTAGAGGACCTCGCCGCCCTCCTCCGCCGGAACCGACGTCTTCACGTCCTCCAGGATCTCCGTCACGATCTGGTCTGTCAGCTGGGCGGACTGGAACTTTGCGGGGTCGATGGCGATCAGGATCTGCGTCAGCCCCACCTCGTCCCCGAACGTGCCCACGGTGTGCACCGCGTTGCCGTTGGTCAGGACCGTGGCGATTAGGTCCAGGGCGATGGAGATTCCGCTGCCCTTCCAGTAGCCCATGGGCAGCACCCGCCAGGTCTCCTCGATCTTGGCCGGGTCCGTGGTCAGATTCCCCTCGGAGTCGTAGCCGCCGGGCACGGGGAGCATGAGCCCCTTTAACCGGCACTCCTCCAGCTTCCCGTAGGAGAACTGGGACACCGCGCAGTCGATCACCGCGTGCTCCCCGTTGCTCCTGGGGATCGCCAGGATGAAGGGGTTGTTGCCGATCTTCCGGTCCTTTCCGCCCCACGCGGGCATGTTGGGCCGGGTGTTGGACCAGCAGATGCCGATGCAGCCCCGGTCAGCCGCCTGCCAGCCGTAGCTTCCGCCCCGCATCCAGTGGTTGTTGTTGCCCAGGGCCACCAGGCCGATCCCGTACTCCTTCGCCAGGTCGACGGCCCGGTCCATGGCCAGCTTGGCGTTTAGCGGGCCGAACCCGCAGTGCCCGTTCCAGCGCTCGATGGCCCCCGCCCGCAGCTCGCAATCCGGCGTCGCCTTGGGGTCGATGGACCCATTTTTTAAGTATTCCACCACCACGGGAAAACGGTTCAAACCGTGGGAGTGCACGCCTGCCAGGGAATTTTGGGCGAATATCTCCGCCGCGGCCTGGGCCCGCTCCTCCTCAAAGCCGTATTTTGCGAGCACGCGCTTAAATTCCGCTGTCATCTCCTCATACGTTACCCTCATCGCTCTTACCTCCTTCTATCTGCGGTGCGGCCGCCAAATTCTGCCCCCGCGGGCGGATGGGGCCGCACATTTCTTAACGCCTGCAATCATTGACACGCTCTCACAGGGAAGTGACAAAGTTCCCGTCGATCATCACCGCGCGCACGGCGGTGGACACCTCGAAGGGACAACCGTCCGTGATCACCAGGTCCGCGTCCTTGCCCGCCTCGATGGTCCCCACCCGGTCCGCCACGCCGATGTGCTCGGCCGGGTTGATCGTGATGGCCTTCAGCGCGTCGAAGGGCTTCATGCCGGATTTCACGGCCAGGCCCGCGCAGAGCGGCAGGTAGTGCTGGGGGATCACCGGCGAGTCCGTGATGATGGACACGTGGCAGCCGGCCGCGGCCAGGATTCCCGGCGTCTCGAAGGTCTTGTTGCGCAGCTCGAACTTGGTGGCGTGGCCGAAGGACGGCCCAACCGCCAGCGGATACCCAGCCTCCACCAGCTTCCCGGTGACTAAATGTCCCTCCGTGCAGTGCTCCAGGGTCAGCTTCACGCCGAACTCCCTGGCGATGCGGATGGCCGTGCAGAGGTCGTTGGCCTGGTGGGCGTGGGCCTTTAGGGGAATCTCCCCCTTAAGCACCGGGATCAGGGCCTCAAGCTTCATGTCGAACGCGGGGCGCTTAAGCACGTCATCCCCGGCGGCCTCCTTCCGCTCCATGTACTCCCTCGCCTTAAAGAGCATCTCCCGCAGCTTCGCCGCCGTGGTCATGCGGGTGCAGTTTCCGGACTCCCGGTAGCACCGCTTGGGGTTCTCCCCGAAGGCGCACTTCATGGCCACCGGGTTTTTGACCACCATGTCGTCCGCCCAATTGCCCGCGGTCTTCATGGCGAGAAAGGTCCCGCCCAGCACGTTGGCGCTTCCGGGGCCCGTGGCCACGCAGGTCACGCCGGCCCTGGCCGCCATGGCAAAGGTGGGGTCCATGGGGTTGATCGCGTCCAGGCCCCGCAGCTGCGCGGCCACGATGTCCCCGCGCTCGTTCACGTCGTCCCCCTCAAAGCCGATCCCGTAGCCGTCCACGCCCATGTGGCAGTGGGCCTCCACGAACCCGGGGTAGATCTCAAGGCCCGAGACGTCCAAGATCTCACAGTCCTCCGGAACCTCCAGCTTCTCCCCCACTGCCGATATTTTCCCATTTTCTACCAGAATGTCCGCCACCCGCGCTTCCTCTGTCACCGCGTCGTGGACCAGACCGTTTCGAATACACAGCATACTTATCCCTCCATCAGCCGAAGCGGCCTCCGGCATACGCGCCGGGGCCGCTTCTCTCTTCACACATGAACGCGCGCTTACAGGCCGGTCTCGTAGGTGCCCTTGACTAACAGCGCTCCGTTCTCCATCATCAAATTTCCTCTGGCCATCACCGTGTCCAGCTCCATGTCCGGGCCGATGAGCAGCAGATCCGCGTCCGCCCCCGGGGCGATACGCCCCTTCATCGGCAGCAGCTCCAGCGCCTGGGCCACGTTGGTGGTAAAGTAGGTCAGGGCCTCCGACAGATCTAAGCCTCCGTCCTTCACCAGGTTCACCAGCTGGCCGTACATGCTTCCCACGTCCGTGACGCCGATCTCCTTCAAATTGCCGTAGCAGTCGTAGGTTGACCAGCTTCCCTGGCCGTCCGAGCTGAAGGTCAGGCGGTCCATGGGGACGCCCTCCTCCCTGGCCTGCTGCAAAAGCCTGGGCATACGCTTCGGGTCGCTGAGCTCGCAGGTGATGTCCGCGTAGCCGCCGATCTTTGCAAACCGGAAGGCCTCCTTAAGCAGCGCGTCCGTCCGCGCCACGTGGGTCGGGTGGAAGGTCTTTGCCGGAATGTCCGTGCGCTCCAGCGCCTCGAACACGGGGTCCAGCTTGCGGCTTCCGCTTCCCATGTGCAGCACGATAATCCCTGCCTTTCCGGCGATCATCCCGGCCACGCGCACGTCGCTGGCCAGGCGGATCAGCTCGTCCACCGTGATGTTGGGCGCCCGGTGGTCGGACAGCGCCAGCTTAAGGCCGATAATCTCGCTCACAAACGCGATATCCTTCTTGATGCTCCCGGTGATGGTGGGGGACGGGCGGCCGTACGCGCCGCAGAGCGCGTAGGCGGTAATCCCCTCCTCGGTCAGGGCCTTGGCCTTGGCCACCAGGTCCTCGACGCTGCGGGTCATGTCGTCGGTGCCCAAAAGTCCCAGCACCGTAGTGATTCCGGACCGGATCAGGCTGGACAGCTGGATCTCCGGCGTGCGGGTGTGGAAGCTTCCCTCACCGCCCCCGCCGATAATGTGCTCATGCTGGTCGATCAGTCCCGGGGTCAGGCGCTTGCCCTTGGCGTCGATCACACGGCAGCCGTTTGCCGCCTCCAGATGTTCCCCGATCGCCTCGATGCGTCCGCCGCACACCAGCACATCACGGATTCCCAGGTGCTCCGGCGCGTAGACGTCCGCCTCTCTCAATAATATCATGTTCCCTGCTCCTTATTGTTATCATTTGTTGTAGAATGAGGGCACCGTCTTCCCGTGGTAGGCGATGCTCTCACGCCTCAAGGTCTCGTCTGTCAGGATATCAAAACCGGTCATGGCCAGGCCCTTAGCCCCCTTTAAGCAGATTTCGTCCGCCAGGGGCTTTGCCGCCTCCTCGGCGTACTGCGCAGAGTGGGCCTCGATGGCCGGATCGTCCGTGATCGATAAGTAGTCGTGGATGGCCGGGATGCGGATGGACACGTTGCCGATGTCCGAGGAGCCGAAGAGCTCCGCGGGATCCGGGTAGCACATACTGATCCCCAGGGAAGCCATGTTCTCCTTAAACGCCTCGCACATGGGCAGGCAGGGGTAGCGCTCCGCGTAGATGGGCTCGCTCTCAAGCTCCGCCCTCGCGCCCGTGAGCTCCTCCGCCCGGCGCACGCAGCCCTTAATCATCTCCAGCATCTCCTCGATCCGCTTCATGGTCGCCGCCCGCAGGCAGAACTCGCACTTGGCGCGCTCCGGGATAATATTTCCCGCCACGCCGCCCTCCAGGATCACGCCGTTTATGTTGTCCTGGGTCTCAAAGTTGGGGCGCAGCATGTCGATCTGATTGAACACGCTGATGGCCGCGTTCAGGGCGTTGATCCCCCTGGCGGGCACCGACGAGTGGGCGGCCTTCCCGTGGAAGGTCACCGTCAGTGAGCCGGAGGCCCGGCCGCCGCGGTTTATGTAGTTGTACGCCTCACCGCCGCCGGTGGGGTGCATCATCAGCGCAAAGTCCACGCCGTCGAAGGCGCCCTTCTCCAGAAGAACGACCTTCCCGGCCCCGCCCTCCTCGGCGGGCGTGCCGATCAGGCGGATTTCACCGGAGAGATTTTCCATCTGGGAGGCCAGCCCTAAGAAGGCCCCGGTGGCGCAGGTGGCGATCACGTTGTGGCCGCAGCCGTGGCCCACGCCCCTGAGAGCGTCGTACTCCGCCAGGAAAGCCACCACCGGCCCCGGCTCCTTCCCCTTCTTCACTGCCAGGAAGGAGGTGGGGACGCCGCAGTAGCCGGTCTCCACCTCAAAGCCGTGACAAGTTAACACTTCGGCGATGAACTCCACCGCCTTGTATTCCTGAAAGCCCAGCTCCGGGTTGTCGTGAATCTTGTGGGACAGGGAGATCAGCTCCTCCCTCGCCCCGTCGATCACCGCCCCGATGGACTCTTTTCCATTTTTTGCAAATTCACTCATATTCCGCTCCTCGTCCGTCTACAGAATGTGACACGCAGCCATGTGCCCCGGCTCCACCTCGCGAAGCTCCGGGTGTTCCTCCCGGCAGCGCTCTGTGGCGTAGGGACAGCGGTCGCAGAAATAGCAGCCCTTGGGCAGATTCACCGGGCTGGGAATCTCGCCGCTGGCGTCAAGGTGCTCCACAAGCGGCTTCTCGCCCACCGTGGGCACCGCGGAGAACAGGACCTTGGTGTAGGGGTGAAGCGGATTGTTGAACAGGGTGTACTTATCCCCCACCTCCACCAGGGCGCCCAGATACATCACACCCAGGCGGTCGCTGATATGGCGCACCACCGATAAGTCGTGGGCGATGAACAGGTAGGAGAAGTCGAACTCGTCCTTAAGATCCATCAGCAGGTTTAAGATCTGGGCCTGGATGGAAACGTCCAGTGCGGAAACCGGCTCATCGGCGATGATGAACTCCGGCTGCACCGCCAGGGCGCGAGCGATTCCGATTCTCTGGCGCTGGCCGCCGGAGAACTGGTGCGGGTAGCGCCCCGCCTGCTCCGGGCGAAGGCCCACGCGCTTTAAAATGTCCATGCAGCGCTCCCTGGCCTCAGCCTTGGTCTTTGCGATGCCGTGGAACAGAAGCGGCTCGGTGATGATGCTCTCCACCCGCTGCCTGGGGTTTAGGGAGGCGTAGGGATCCTGGAAAATCATCTGCATACTTCTGCGGTAGGGAAGCAGCTCCGTGGAGTTTAAGTGGCTGATGTCCTTGCCCTTGTAGAGCACCTGTCCGGCCGACGGCTCCAGCAGGCGGATGATGGTGCGGGCCGTGGTGGATTTTCCGCAGCCGCTCTCCCCCACCAGGCTGAACACCTCGCCCTTTTTGATCTGGAAATTCACGTGGTTCACCGCGTGAACCACCTTGTCCTCCTTGACGATCTTGCCCTTCTCCACGCGCAGGGACTGTAAGAGGCCTTTGGTCAGATGAAACTCCTGGCACAAATCTTTTACTTCAATCAACGGTTCCATCGCTTAAGCCTCCTTCCTATCGTTTTTATCTTTGATTAACGGGAAATGGCAGGCCGCCATG
Source organism: uncultured Clostridium sp. (assembly GCA_900555045.1). GTDB lineage: Bacteria > Bacillota > Clostridia > Lachnospirales > Lachnospiraceae > Enterocloster. The sequence continues at coordinate 5,839 of USJW01000118.1, forward strand.
TGGCCCGGGCCAATCTCCTTCATCTCCGGCTTTTTGTGCAGGCAGACTTCCTGGCAGTACTTGCACCGGGGCGCGAAGTAACAGCCCTCCGGCAGCTCAAACATGTTGGGCACCATGCCCGGGATGTAGTCCAGGCGGTCTCTGTCCTCCCACAGCTTGGGGATGGACCCCAAAAGCCCCTCGGTGTAGGGGTGCGCGTTGTGGTAGACGATGTCGTCGGTGCTTCCGGTCTCCACCAGCTTGCCGCAGTACATGACGTTGATCTTATCCACCATCTGGGACACCACCGCCAGGTCGTGGGTGATCAGGATTAAGGAGGTGTTGTGCTCCTTCACCAGCTTCTTCATCAGCTGTAAAATCTGCTCCTGGATGGTCACGTCCAGCGCCGTGGTGGGCTCGTCCGCGATCAGAAGCTTGGGGTTGGTGGCCAGGGCGATGGCGATGATCACGCGCTGGCGCATACCGCCGGAGAACTGGTGCGGGTACTCCTTAAGCCGCTCCTCCGGGTTGGGGATTCCCACCGAGGCCAAAAGCTCGATGCAGCGGGCCTTTCTCTGGGCCGCGTTCATCTGCGGCTCGTGGAGAATCAGCACCTCCTCCATCTGCTTCTGCACGGTGTAGAGCGGGTTTAGGGAGGTCATGGGGTCCTGGAACACCATGGAGATGTCCTTGCCGCGGATTTTTGTCATCTCGCGCTCATTGGCCTTGCTGATGTCGCGGCCGTTGAACAGGATCTGGTCGGCCTGCACCACGCCCGGCTCCTCCACCAGCTTTAATATGGAGAAGCTGGTCACGGACTTTCCGCTTCCGGACTCGCCCACGATTCCCAGGATCTCCCCTTCCTTCAGTGTAAAGCTCACGTCGTCCACGGCCTTCACCACGCCTTTAAAGGTGTGGAAATATGTCTTTAAGCCCTTGACGTCTAACAGTATCTTGTCTTCCATTGCGGCTCCTCCTTATTTCAGATTGGGGTTCAGCTCGTCTCTCAGGAAATCGCCCAAAAGATTGATGCCGAACACCACCAGCATGATGTAAAGGCCCGGAAATACGGATGCCCACCAGAGTCCGGAGAAGAGCACGTCAAATCCGTTCTTCACCAGAAGTCCCAGGGACGGCTTGGTGATGGGAACACCCACGCCCAGGAAGCTCAAGGTTGCCTCTGTCAGAATAAAGCTGCCGATCTGGATGGTGGCTAAAACGATGATGGAATTCACCACGTTTGGCAGCACATGCTTTATGATAATCACGCGGTTTGGCAGACCGATGGTCCGGGCGGCCTCCACGTACTCCTGCTTCTTCACGGACAGCGTCTCGCCGCGGACCGTTCGGGCGTAGGTCACCCAGCCCACCATGGTCAGGGCGATGAGCAGCTTGCCCACGCCTCTGCCGAACACGGACATGATGAACAGCGCGATCAGCATGGACGGGAAGGACAGCTGGATGTCGGCGATTCTCATGATGATGGCGTCCACCTTGCCGCCGAAATACCCGGCGATCAGTCCCAGGGTGGTCCCGATCAGGCAGGAGGCGCTCATGCCCACCAGGCCGATCATGATGGAGCTGGCGCTTCCGTAAATGATGGCGCTGAAGATATCGCGGCCCTGCTCGTCGCTTCCCAGAAGGAAGCCCGCCTTGCCGCCGTCCAGCCAGGCCGGGGGCAGGTAGGAATCCGCCAGGTTGATCTGTGTCAGGTCATAGGGGTTCTGGGGCGCGATCAAACGCCCGAACACTGCCACCAAAATGGCAAGTAACACCAGGATGCTGCCGATGATGGCAGGGATATTGTGTTTATAATTGTAGAAGAATTCCGAATTTAAGAACTGCTTCCACAGACTGGTTTTCTCAATGCGTACTTCGTTTTCCATGTCATCACCTCAATTCAATTCTGGGATCAATCAGCGTGTAGAGCATATCCACAACAAAGTTTAACACCACGAACATGCAGGCCGCCGCCATCAGGTAGGCCACGATGATCGGGCGGTCCGATTTATTGATGGCGTCGATCAGCAGCTTGCCCATGCCGGGCCAGGCGAAGATCGTCTCCGTGATGGTGGTGAATGCGATCATGTTTCCCAGGTCCATACCGAAGATGGTGATGACCGGAATCAGCGCATTTTTAAGCGCATGTCCGAACAGGAGCGCCTTGCTGGTCACGCCCTTGGCCCGGGCGAACTTGATGTAGTCCTGCTTCATGTTCTCCAGGATTCCGGCGCGGGTCAGACGCAGGATGGAGGCGATGTTGGTGATCGCCAGGGTCACCGCCGGAAGGATGATGAAGCGCAGCCCTCCCGGTGCGAAGATGCTGAGCTTTGCGCCGAGCACCGTGATCGTGTCCCCTCTTCCCGAGGCGGGAAGCAGGCGGAAGACCACCGCGAACAGGTAGATCATCATCATGCCCACCCAGAAGGAGGGAAGGGAAATTCCCAGGATGGACGCGGACATGATCACCTTGCTGCTCCTGCGCTTGGGGTACGCGCCGGCGTACACGCCAAGGGGAATGGCGATGAGAACCACAAGGAGGGCCGCCACGGCCACAAGCTCCAGGGTGGCGGGCATCCGCTCTATGATCAGGCTCATGGCGGGCTTTCCGTAGGTATAGGACTTGCCGAAATTACCGTGCAGCACGTCCTTTAAGAAGATCATATACTGCACCGGCAGGGGTTTATCCAGTCCCAGTCTGGCTCTGGCAGACTCTATCTGTTCCATGGTGGCGTTCTCCGGAACCAGCATGTCCACCGGATCTCCGATAAAGTTGGTCAGACAGAAAACGACCATGGAGACCACGAACAGCACAACCACCATCTGTATAAATCGTTTGATCACATATTTTAACACTCTTATCCACCTCGTTCAGATTGCTGGCCCCTCCGGTAACGAGAAAGGCTGCCTGCTTGAGCCTTTTTCGCACGCCGGGGCGTGCAGATTTTGATATTGATTTTTGACACGCCCCGGTTCTAAAAAGGAGCCATATGATGATGCACATGGCTCCTTTCGCAGGCCTCATACTACCTTATTTGTAAGAGAACTCCCATGCAAACACGTAAGCGTTCATTCTTGGCGTGTAGTTTAACGTATCCTTGATCGCGTAGGTATCCTGCTCGAAGTGCAGCGGCACAAACGCGTAATCGTCGAGGATAATCTTCTCGGCCTCAGCCACCAGCTCACCGCGCTTGGTGTCGTCGGTTTCAAGGTATGCCTTGTCGATCAGCTCATCCACCTTGGCGTTGGAGTAATGTCCACGGTTTACAGTGCCGTCGCCCGCCTCCACGTTGTAGGTATAGAACATGTCGTGCAACAGGGACAGGCCGTCGCCTGAGGAATCAGACCATCCGGTCATTAAGAACATGGAGTTGTTCTCCTTCGGCTTGATGTAGGAGAAGAAGTTTGCCTTCGGCATCAGGTTTAAGTTCACCTTGATTCCAACCTTCTCCAGATAGCCGGCCACTGCCTGTGCGATCTGAGCGTCGTTCATGTAGCGGTCGTTGGGGGCGTCCATGGTAAGTTCAAAGCCATCCGGGTATCCAGCCTCGGCCAAAAGGGCTTTCGCCTGCTCCGGGTCGTACTTCTCGCGCTCCACGGGGGTGTAGCCGATGTAGTTCTCTGTAATCACGGAGTTCATCTCGAATGCGCAGCCGTTCATCACGTTCTTGATGATGGTGTCTTCGTCCACTGCCAGGTAGATCGCGTGTCTCACCTTGGGATCTGACAGTGGGTTCTTCTGTCCCGGGAACAGCGGGGAATCCTCGCGGCTGTCCATATTTAAGTAGATCGCGCGCGTACCCTTCTGCTTCAGGATGCTGATGCCGTCCGCAGCGTCCAGGCGATCGATGTCGCGCACGGAAACGCCGATTGTGAAGTCAACCTCGCCGGTCAGCATGGTCGCGGTTCTGGTCGCCTCGTTGGTGATCGGGCGGAAACGAACGTTCTTGATCGCGGGAATCTCGCCCCAGTAGTCCTCATAGGCTACCATGTCGATGTGGTCTTCCTTCACCTGCTCCACAAATTTGTAGCGGCCGGTGCCGATCACGTTGTCGCTGATCTCCTCCTCGGTCTTGCCCTCAACGTTCTCTTTCTTTAACACATAGAGCTGTGCCACGTCAAAGAGCATCATGGGATTCGGAGTGTTGGTGGTGATCACAACCGTCTTGGAGTCGGGTGCCTCCACACTCACAAAGGTGCTGGTGTAGCTGCTGTATGCGGAAGGGGAATCCGGGTTGGAAGCCACCTTGATGGAGGCTACCACGTCGTCGGCATCCATCACATCGCCGTCGTGGAACTTCACGCCCTCGCGCAGATGGAAGGTCCAGGTCATGCCGTCCTCAGAGATATCCCAGCTCTCAGCCAGACAGGGCTCAAATTTCATATCTTTGTTCTGTCTCACCATCGCCTCGTACATATGCAGCATAATCTGGTTGGTCGGGCCCTCGTCGTAGCGGTAGGGGTCCATAGACAGAACGTCGGAAGCAGTAACAATCACCAGGCTGTCCTTGCCCTCGGACGCTGCCCCTCCTGCCGCCTCCGTCGTAGCTGCGCTGTCTGCGCTGCTCCCCGCCGGTGCCGCAGTGGTACTGCCGGAACCAGAAGAACCGGATCCACATCCTACAAGGCTTCCTGCTGCGATCGCCGCAGCAACCACCAATGACAATGTTCTTTTTCTCATTGCATCTCCTCCTCTTCTTTTCGAACTATAAAGAAAAACAACGCGCACTTATCCCTTACGAAAAAGCGCCGTTGCTTTTGATAAAAGTTTAGTGAAAATGTCGAAGGATGTCAAATGTTCCAGTATAAAAACTTTTGGAAATCGTGAATTTTTTTCAACTTTCTTGTCATTAGGTTGTTTTTATATTTTTTTAAGTGTATAATTAACCTAATTAATCCGGAGGTCCTGTATATGAAGAAGAAATTGCTGATACTCACCAACAACCCGGTGGCAAAGATCGGAATCAACTCCTATCTCTCCTCCATTTTCAGCCAGTATCTGTCCATCGAGTCGGCCCGGGTCACCGATATCTCCCGCGAGACTCTGGATAACTCCGACTGCATCCTGTTTTCCACGGACAATGTGAAGGACAAGCTGCCCTTTCCCCTGCCGGAGCGCATGGGGCAGCTGTTCTGCATGCGCACCTTCAACCACACCTACCTGCACAAAATCCTGCAGATTCCGCCGGGATCGGCCGTGTACCTGGTCAACGACACGGAGAAAAACACCTACGAGGTGATCCGCCAGCTGGAGGACTACGGCTTCTCCCAGTACCGCTTCCTGCCCTGGCACCCCGGCAGCAAGGACTTGGACGAGGAAATCCGCTATGCGGTCACCCCCGGCGAGCTGCACCTGGTCCCAAAGACAATCCGGACGGTCATCGACATCGGCAACCGGGTGGTGGACATCTCCACCATCAACGAGATTATCGCCTTCTTCCACCTGCCCACCAGCCTGGCCGACGAGGTCACGCGCAACTACATGAGCCATATCGTCCAGGTGTTAAAGCTCTCCAACCACCAGCTGAGCCACAGCCTGGACATGAAGCAGACCATGCAGATCCTGATGGACAACATCTCCGACGGAATCTGCATGACGGACAAAAACGGGAAGATCGAGATGGTCAACGCCGCCTTCTGCGGCCGGTTGGGTTTCAAGGAGAAGAACCCGGTGGGCGCCTCCCTAAGCTCGCTCCTCATCGCCTACGGAGTCCCCTACGACTTTCCCAGGGAGCGGGAGGCCGTGGTGGAGAAGCCGGATTCGGGGCGCGTGCGCCTGTGGTATCAGCGGGTCAATATCCGCCAGAACGCGGAGATGTACCTGTTACACGCGGCGCCCGCGCCGGATCCCGCGGCCGAGGACGCAAGGGCAGGGAGCTTCCCCATGTTGGCGGCCGGACTGTACGATTTCAAGCACATTGTGACCAAAAATCCGGTGCAGCTGCACATGTTGGACACCGCAAGGCGGGTCTCCCTCAACGACTTCCCCATCATCATCCAGGGCGAGAGCGGCACGGAGAAGGAGATGCTGGCCCAGGCCATCCACCAGAACTCCCGGCGCCACAACGGCCCCTTTGTGTCCCTCAGCTTCACCTCCCTCAACTCCGCCGACGTGGAGGAGGAGCTTCTCGGCTGCGAGGAGAACCCGGCCCTCGGCACCCGCTACCGCCAGGGCGCGCTGAGCGCCGCCGCCGGCGGCACGCTGTTCATAAGCGGAATCGAGCACACGGCCATGGAGACCCAACAGCTTCTGTTAAACATCCTGCAGAACGGCTACTACACGGCCAAGGGCGGCGGGGGCTTTCACTCCGTCAGCGCCCGCATCATCGCCGCAACCAGCTCGGACCTCTACGCCCAGGTGCTGGAGGGGCGCTTTCTGGACGACCTCTTCTTTTTGCTGAACACGGTCTCCCTTAGCACCATCCCCATCCGCCAGCGCAGGGAGGACATTCCACTGCTCATGAACCACTTCCTTAAAAATGCGTTCAAGGATCCGTCCGCCACCATGGAGCGGGTTCTCAGCGACAACCTGATCTCCTTCCTGAAGCAGTACGATTGGCCTGGAAACGCCCGGGAGATCAACAACCTCTGCTGCTACTTCTCCTGCCTCTACAGGCGGGAGCTGATCCCCCTCGGCGACCTGCCCGGCTACATTTTAAACCAGATCCGAAACCGCGAGGACCGCCTGGATGTGACGGACAAGCACATTCTGTCCCTGATCATCGCAAACCCGCGCATCGGCCGCAGCACCATAGCGACTCGGCTCAAGGAGAACGGGATCACCCTCTCCGAGGGCAAGATCCGCACCATTCTCCAGAAGCTGTCCGCGTGCGGCTACGTGAAGGTGCACCGGACCCGCGGCGGGTGCGAGGCTACGGAGCTGGGGGTGTTGATAAACCGCGCGTAGTGGGGTCGCTTCCCCTTCACCGATTCCCTCCACAAAAAATCCCCGGAGCCTGCCTGCGGCGCGATTGCCGCGCCAGCGTAAAGCTCCGGGGATTATTCATTTTCTATTTCAGGAAGCCGTTCACGATCTGGGCCTCCGCCTCCTCCTCGGTGAGTCCGAGGGTCATCAGCTTCACGATCTGCTCACCGGCGATCTTTCCGATGGCTGCCTCGTGGATCAGCGCCGCGTCGATGTTGTTGGCCGTCAGGCCGGGAACCGCGATGATCCGTGCGTTGTCCATGATGATGGCGTCGCACTCCGAGTGGCCGGTGCATTTTGCGTTGCCGTTGATGGTGGAGTTGAAGGTCTGGACAGACTGGTCCTTGGCCACGGAACGGGACACCAGATCCGTGCTGGCGTCATCCCCGTTTAAGTCCACCACATAGTTGCTGACGGCATTCTGCTCGCCGTGGGTCAGAAGGCGCTCCCTGACGACCAGCTTCGCGCCCGCCGCCAGCTCGGCGTTCGTCGTGCGCTCTGTGGAGTCCACGCCCTTGATCTGCACCATCTCCATCTCCATGAAGCTGCCCTCGTCCATGTGCACCTCGGTCACAGGGTTTAAGATGCGCTTTCCGCGCCCGTCTCCCTCGCCGTAGTGCTTCTCCACATATTTAATATGAGAGTTCTTTCCCACGTAGAAGCGATGGATTCCGTCGTGCTGGGAGTCCTGGTCGCCGCAGTTGTGAATTCCGCAGCCGGCCACGATCACCACATCGCAGTCGTCCCCGATATAGAAGTCATTGTACACCATATCCTTTAAGCCGCTCTCGCTGACCACCACCGGGATGTGCACGCTCTCGTTTTTTGTGCCGGGCTTAATGCGGATGTCGATCCCGCTCACGTCCTGCTTGGTGGTAATGTCAATATTCGCCGTGGTGCTGCGGCTGTCCAGCTTTCCGTTGGCGCGGATGTTGTACGCGCCCTCCGGGACGCCGTGCAGGTCCGCAACCTCCATCAATATTCTCTCCTGAATTTCATCCATTGCTCATCCATCTCCTTTTCCGCCCGGGCATCAATCCTGGCCATAAAATTTGCTGCAGGCATCCACCGCGGAGGCGGTGCCCATGATCTGGGGCATTACCTCGTCCCTGGATCCATGGTTGACGATCTTGCCGTCCGCGATGACGACGATCTCGTCCGCTATATTTAAAATCCGCTCCTGATGGGAAATAATCAGGATGGACCCGTTTGTATTCTTGCGCATGCGCTCGAACACCTGAATCAGGTTCTGGAAGCTCCAGAGATCGATTCCCGCCTCCGGCTCGTCGAACACGGACAGCTTGGAAGCGCGGGCCAGAACGGTGGCGATCTCGATCCGCTTTAACTCGCCGCCGGACAAACTCCCGTTCACCTCGCGGTTGATGTAGTCCTTGGCGCAGAGCCCTACCTCCGATAAGTACTGACAGGCCTCCGTCACAGCCAGCTTCTTCTTCGCCGCCAGCCGGATCAAATCCAGGACCTGCACGCCCTTGAAGCGCACCGGCTGCTGGAACGCGAAGCTGATTCCAAGGTTTGCGCGGTCCGTGATGCTCATATCCGTGATGTCCTGCCCGTCGAACAGAATCCTGCCTCCGGTCGGCTTCTCAATTCCCATAATCAGCTTGGCTGTCGTGGACTTTCCTCCCCCGTTGGGGCCGGTGATCACCACAAACTTGCCGTCGCCGATGGTCAGGTTCAAATCTTTTATAATATCTTTTCCTCCCTTGCCGTCGTTCACGTCAAAGGAAAGATTCTCCAATGTAAGCATAGCCTTCTCCTGCCTCTCTGATTTTTCAACATACTGTACCGGCCGCAAATGCGGTCACAACCTACAGTATACACTATTTTGTCAAATTTTACTATCCTAATTTTACCGTCTCTCCCAGCAAATGTCTGTTGCATTTGCAACACATTTTGGACATTAAAAAAGCAGAAAGTTCAAATGAACTTTCCGCCGCTCTGTCAGTGCAGAAGATGGGAGTCGAACCCACAAGGTATTTCTACCACACGGACCTGAACCGTGCGCGTCTGCCAATTCCGCCA
>USJW01000119.1 GCA_900555045.1 uncultured Clostridium sp.
TTTTTTTTCAAGCAGAAGACGGCATACGAGATGACGTCAGTGACTGGAGTTCAGACGTGTGCTCTTCCGATCTGTCCGTGCTGATGAACGCAGGGATCCGGGATATTCTGATTATTTCCACACCGGATGACACGCCAAGGTTTGAGGCGCTTCTGGGGAACGGAAGCCAGTTCGGCATCAACTTAAATTATGCCGTGCAGCCCAGCCCCGACGGCCTGGCTCAGGCGTTCATCATCGGAGAGGAATTTATTGGAAATGACAGCGTGGCCATGGTGCTGGGAGACAATATTTTCCACGGCCAGGGGCTGACCAAGCGCCTGCGCGCGGCCGCTGCCAAGGAGAAGGGCGCCACCGTGTTCGGCTACTATGTGGATGACCCGGAGCGCTTCGGCATCGTGGAGTTCGACAAGAACGGGAAGGCTGTGTCCATCGAGGAGAAGCCGGAGAAGCCCAAGTCCAACTACTGTGTGACCGGTCTGTATTTCTACGACAACCGGGTGGTGGAGTACGCTAAGAACTTAAAGCCCTCCGCCCGCGGCGAGTTGGAGATCACGGACTTAAACCGCATCTACTTAGAGAACGGGGAGTTGGAGGTCATGCTGCTGGGACAGGGCTTCACCTGGCTGGATACCGGAACCCATGAATCCCTGGTGGAGGCCACCAATTTCGTGAAGACGGTGGAGACCCATCAGCACCGCAAGATCGCCTGCCTGGAGGAGATCGCGTACTTGAACGGATGGATTTCCGAGGAGCAGGTGCTTGAGGCCTACGAGGTGCTCAAAAAGAACCAGTACGGCAAGTATTTGAAGGACGTTCTGGACGGCAAATATGTGGACAAGCTGCATGTGTGATTGACAGGCCCCGGAGGGGACGGGAAGCTGTCTCGGGGCGCAACAGAAAAGACGGAGGCAATAAAAAGATGAAAGTTATCGTGACCGGCGGCGCCGGTTTTATCGGAAGCAATTTTGTACAGCACATGGTGAACAAGTACCCGGATTATGAGATCATCAATCTGGATCTTCTGACCTACGCGGGCAACCTAGAGAACTTAAAGCCCGTGGAGGACAAGCCAAACTACAAGTTCGTGAAGGGCGACATCGCGGACCGCGCGTTCATCTTCAAGCTGTTTGAGGAGGAGAAGCCGGACGTGGTGGTGAACTTCGCGGCTGAGAGCCATGTGGACCGCTCCATCACGGACCCGGAGGCGTTTGTGCGCACCAACGTGATCGGAACCACCACGCTGCTTGACGCGTGCCGCGAGTACGGCATTAAGCGCTACCACCAGGTGTCCACGGACGAGGTTTACGGCGATCTGCCCCTGGACCGCCCGGATTTATTCTTCACGGAGGAGACGCCCCTTCACACCTCCAGCCCCTACTCGTCCTCCAAGGCCAGCGCTGATTTGTTCGTGCTGGCGTACCACAGGACCTACGGGCTGCCGGTGAGCGTGTCCCGCTGCTCCAACAACTACGGCCCCTACCACTTCCCGGAGAAGCTGATCCCGCTAATCATCAGCCGCGCTCTGGCGGATGAGGAGCTTCCGGTTTACGGCACCGGCGAGAACGTGCGCGACTGGCTGCACGTGGCCGACCACTGTGAGGCCATCGACCTGGTGATCCACAAGGGCCGCGAGGGCGAGGTCTACAACATCGGCGGGCACAATGAGCGGACCAACCTGGAGGTGGTAAAGACCATCTTAAAGGCCCTTGACAAGCCGGAGAGCCTGATCCGTTTCGTGACGGACCGCCCGGGACATGACATGCGCTACGCTATCGATCCCACCAAGATCGAGACGGAGCTGGGCTGGAAGCCGAAGTACAACTTTGACACCGGTATCGCCCAGACCATCCAGTGGTATCTGGACAACCAGGACTGGTGGAAGAACATCCTCAGCGGGGAATACAGCAATTATTTTGATAAGATGTACGGAAACCGGCTGTAATCAGCCAGTTTTGATGGCGCGCCTGGGGGCAGAGAAATCTGCGCTCAGGCGTTGTGATATGGCTGCCGTCAGGCGGCTTTGACGCAATTTTGAAGCAGGAGGTAGGGTTTATGAAAATTCTTGTAACAGGTGCAAATGGACAGCTGGGCCATGATCTGATGAATGAGCTGGCGAAACGCAACATCGAAGCGGTGGGAGTGGACGTGCAGGAGATGGATATCACCGACGCCGCGGCCTGCGACCGCGTAATTAAACAGGTTTCCCCAGACGCAGTGATCCACTGTGCCGCATATACTGCAGTAGACGCAGCGGAAGATAACCTGGAGCTGTGCCGCAAGATCAACGCAGAGGGCACCCGCAACATCGCCAGAGTGTGCGGGGAGCTGGACATCAAGCTGATGTACATCAGCACGGACTACGTGTTCAACGGCCAGGGCGAGCGCCCCTGGGAGCCGGACGACCACAGGGAGCCCTTAAACGTCTACGGACTCACCAAGTACGAGGGTGAGATCGCGGTGGAGCAGGCGGTGAAGAAGTATTTCACCGTGCGAATCGCCTGGGTGTTCGGAATCGGCGGCAAGAACTTTATAAAGACCATGCTGCGGCTGGGAAGAGAGAAGGGCGCGGTGAGCGTGGTCAACGATCAGGTTGGCTCCCCCACCTACACCTACGACCTGGCGAGACTGCTGGTGGACATGATCCAGACCGAGCACTACGGCCGCTATCACGCCACCAACGAGGGAATCTGCAGCTGGTACGAGTTCGCCTGCGAGATCTTTAAGCAGGCCGGCATGGACCAGGTGAAGGTGACTCCGGTGGATTCTGCCTCATTCCCGGCGAAGGCCAAACGGCCCGCAAACAGCCGCATGAGCAAGGAGAAGCTGACGGAGAACGGTTTCCTTCGCCTTCCGACCTGGCAGGATGCGCTGAGCCGCTACTTAAAGGAGCTTGAGGCGCAGGAGAACCAGTAGGAAATTTATGGGCGAAGCGTTTGACGGGTGCCATGGGGCGCCGGGGATAGCAAGGCTGCGGGGAATTCAATAAAGGGACAGGAAGGAAAGAGAGTCAAATGGGAAAATATTTTGGTACAGACGGATTTCGCGGAGAGGCAAATGTGAACTTGACGGTGGAGCACGCCTACAAGGTGGGGCGCTTTCTGGGCTGGTACTATGGCCAGAAGACGCCGGATGAGCGCTGCAAGATCGTGATCGGCAAGGACACGCGCCGCAGCAGCTATATGTTCGAGTATTCACTGGTGGCCGGTCTGACCGCCTCCGGCGCGGATGTCTACCTACTGCACGTGACCACCACGCCCAGCGTCTCCTACGTGGTGCGCACCGAGGGCTTCAACTGCGGAATCATGATTTCCGCCAGCCACAACCCCTACTATGACAACGGGATCAAGGTCATCAACGAGAAGGGCGAGAAGCTGGAGGAGAGCGTGATCGAGGAGGTCGAGAAGTATCTGGACGGCGAGACGCCGGAGATCCCGATGGCGCAGAAGGATCACATCGGGCGGACCGTGGACTTCGCCGCAGGCCGGAACCGCTACATCGGCTACCTGATTTCCATCGCGACGCGCTCCTTCAAGAACAAGAAGGTGGCGTTAGACTGCGCCAACGGCAGCGCCTCGGCCATTGCCAAGAACGTGTTCGACGCCCTGGGCGCTGAGACCCATGTGATCAATAACAATCCCAACGGCTTAAACATCAACACCGACTGCGGCTCCACCCACATCGAGCACCTGCAGAAGTTCGTGGTGGAGGAGGGCTGCGACGTGGGCTTCGCCTACGACGGCGACGCGGACCGCTGCATCGCGGTGGATGAGAACGGCCATGTGGTGGACGGCGACTCGATCATGTACATCTGCGGAACGTACATGAAGGAGCTGGGAACACTCTACAAGAACACCGTGGTCACCACGATCATGTCCAACTTCGGCCTGTATAAGGCCTTCGACCGGGAGGGAATCTCCTATGTGAAGACCGCGGTGGGCGACAAGTACGTGTACGAGAACATGGCAAGTACCGGGCACTGCCTGGGCGGCGAGCAGTCCGGCCACATCATCTTCAGCAAGCATGCCACCACGGGCGACGGCATCCTGACCTCCTTAAAGGTGATGGAGGTGATGCTGGAGAAGAAGGAGTCCTTAGCCAAGCTGGCCTCCGGCGTGGAGATCTATCCCCAGGTGCTCAAGAACGTGCGCGTGAAGGACAAAAAGGCCGCTCAGGACGACGCTGCGGTTCAGGCGGAGGTGGCCAAGGTGACCGAGAGCCTGGGAAGCGACGGGCGGATCCTGCTGCGCCAGTCCGGCACCGAGCCGGTTGTCCGCGTGATGGTGGAGGCGCCGGACCTTGAGACCTGCGAGAAGTATGTGGATCAGGTGATCCGGGTGATGGAGAGTGAGGGGCACTGCCTGTAAGGCGGAGCTCCCTTCCCTGCTTAACATAAAACCTGGGAATATTTACTATAACCATTGGGAATACCAAAATAAGGCACCGCGACTTGCCAGTTATGGTGGGCTGTGCTATAATAAATTAACGTTGCGGCAAAGCGGTTATGGGATCCCGGAGAATTTGCGCTCCGGGATCTTTTTGAATTCCCGCGCATGCCGGCGATTTTATTCAGAAAAGGAATGATGTTGGATGGGGCTGAACCAGTAAGAGTATTGCTGTTCATCGTCAGACATTACGGTGTGATCGAGCGACTGCCCGGGCAGGGCTGAGGACAGAGAAAATGGTCTAAGACAGAGTGAGTTGGATCAAACAGAGCCGTAAAAAAGATGAATGGAGGAAACGATTATGTTAAATTATCAGAGATATAAACGAGTACCGGTTGTGGATTTCCCGGAGCGCACCTGGCCGAACAAGGAGATTGTGAAGGCGCCGATCTGGTGCAGCGTGGATCTTCGCGACGGCAACCAGGCGCTTGTGGAGCCCATGGTGGTGGAGGAGAAGGTGGAGATGTTCAACCTTCTTGTGAAGCTGGGCTTCAAGGAGATCGAGGTGGGCTTCCCGGCCGCTTCCCAGATTGAGTACGACTTCCTTCGCACGCTGGTGGACCGCAAGCTGATCCCCGACGACGTGGAGGTTCAGGTGCTGGTGCAGTGCCGCGAGCATTTGATCAAGAGAACCTTCGAGGCCCTTGAGGGCGTGAAGAAGGCCATCGTACATATTTACAATTCCACATCCACCTTACAGCGGGATGTGGTGTTCCACAAGGACATGGATGAGATCAAGGACATCGCCATCGTCGGCACCAAGCTGGTGCAGCGCTACGCGGCGGAGTGCGACACCCAGGTGCGCCTGGAGTACTCCCCGGAGAGCTTTACCGGCACGGAGCTGGAGTTCGCCCTTGACATCTGCACGGCGGTCCAGGAGACATGGGGGGCTACCAAGGAGAACCCCATCATCATCAACCTTCCGTCCACCGTTGAGATGACCACTCCCAACGTGTACGCGGACCAGATCGAGTGGATGAACACCCACTTTAAGAACCGCGAGAGCATCATCCTCAGCGTCCACCCGCACAACGACCGCGGCGAGGGCGTCGCGTCCACCGAGCTCGCCATGCTTGCAGGGGCTGAGCGCGTGGAGGGAACGCTGTTCGGAAACGGCGAGCGCACCGGAAACGTGGATGTGCTGACTGTTGCCTACAATATGTTCTCCCAGGGTATTAACCCGGAGCTTAACATTGAGAATATCCGCGAGATCGCAGAGATTTATGAGCGCTGCACCAAGATGGACATTCCCCACAGACATCCCTACGCGGGCAAGCTGGTGTTCACCGCATTCTCCGGCTCCCACCAGGATGCCATCAACAAGGGTATGCAGGCGCTGCACGAGCGGAACAGCGAGTACTGGGAGGTTCCCTACCTTCCCATCGATCCCAGCGACATCGGCCGCCAGTACGAGCCCATCGTCCGGATCAACAGCCAGTCCGGAAAGGGCGGCGTAGCCTTCGTGATGGACACCTTCTACGGCTTCAAGCTGCCTAAGGGCATGCACAAGGAGTTCGCGGATGTGATCCAGAAGATCTCCGAGCAGCAGGGCGAGGTGGCTCCGGAGCAGATCATGGAGGAGTTCCGCGTGAACTACCTGGACCACAAGGAACCCATGCACTTCCGCAGATGCCGGATTACCGACACGGAGACGGGGGACGGCGAGTTTGCAACCCTGGCAAGGGTCACCTACCTGGACCACGGCATCGAGAAGACCTTCGAGGGCGTCGGAAACGGACCCATCGATGCAATCCAGAGAGGTATGGAGGATGCGCTTGGAATCCAGATCAAGGTGTTGGACTACAGCGAGCACGCTCTGGCAGCGGGCTCCGGCGCGCAGGCGGCGTCCTACATCCATTTGATGGATCAGGTGTCCGGAAGAGCGACCTACGGCGTGGGCATCAGCTCCAACATTACCAGAGCCTCCATCCGCGGTATCTTCAGCGCGGTGAACAGGCTGTTCTATTGAATTTAAAATTTAAGGCGGGAGCTGCCGCGTGAGCGGCGGGTCCCTGGTGTTTGATCCCTGAAACCTTGTTTCAGGGATCTTTTTTTAACCGGAGGGGGAATAAGGTTTCCTTGACAAGACCGCCCTATGCTCGTAAAATGATCTCTATTAAGCAGACGGAGGACAGCAAAGGAGGTATGCCATGAAACAATATTGTGCTATGACGGTGAACGGGCCGATTGAGGGCAGCGCCATGGGGACCACGTATGTGCACGAGCATCTGTTGGTGAAGCCGCAGAGCGATGACATGAAATACCGGGACTACACCCTGGATGACTGGGAAAAATCGGCCCGTGAGAGCGCGTCCTTTTACCGGGCGGGCGGCCGGACGCTGGTGGAGATGACGCCGATCCATTACGGCAGGGATGTGAGGGGGTATCGGGCGATCGCCCACATGGCGAACATCCACGTGATCTGCACCACCGGCTTTCACAAGGAGGAGTTCATGCCCGACTGGTTCGGGGATCGGTCGGAGGATGACCTGTACGAGATGGTGAGAAAGGAAATCCTGGAGGGCATCGACGGCACGGACATCCGCCCGGGCGTGATAAAATTCGGAACCAGCTATGGGACCATCACGAAGCTGGAGGAAAAATCCATCCGCGTGGCCGCCCGCGCCCACCGGGAACTGAATATCCCCATCAGCACACACTGCGACAAGGGGACTATGGGGCCGGAGCAGGCCAAATTTCTCAAATCCCTTGGGGTGGATCTCTCCAGGGTGCTGCTGTGCCACATCGACAGCCGGATGGACATCGACTATGCCATGAAAATCTGCGGTCTGGGCGCCAATATCTGCATCGACCACGTGGGCCGGGAGCTGGCGGACCGGGATAAATTCCGGGTGGAGATGATCACAGAGTTAGTCCGGGCCGGGTTTGCCGGCCAGGTGACGCTGGCCGGCGACATGGGTAAGGTGAATTATCTGCCGGCCTACGGCGGAACGCCGGGATTTGCTTACATTTTGACAGATTTGCGGGAGGAACTGCTCAGGCACATCGGCGAGGCGGATTTTTGTCGCATGACGGTGGAGAATCCGGCCAGGATTTTTGCAGTGTTTGAGGCGTAGAGGGGCGGACGGGGAGTGGGGATATGGTAGAAAAACTGTTGCAACTGACTGAGGGGGAGAACCCGCGCCGCCCGTTTACGGATGAGGAGCTGGCGAAGCGGATGAATGTGAGCCGGGAGCGGATCGTGGAGCTGAGAATGCAGGCCGGGCTTCCGGATTCCCGGGAGCGCCTGAGACAGGCGCTTTTGCCGGAGCTCAGACAGCTGGCCGCCGCCCGGCCGGGGCTGTCTCTGCGGGCTATGACGGCGGCGCTCAATCAGATGGGCTATGATGTCTCACGGTATCTGGTGAAGCGCCTGCGGGAGGAGCTTCCGCCCGGGGAGGCGCAGCCGGCGGGTGCCGGGAGCGAAGGGGTGGTTCGAAGTGAGGCCTCTGAAGACCGGGAGGAGGAAGTGTTCTGCGGTGTGATCGGGTTTGACGGAGGTCTGAAGAACCAGATCAACCAGGCCAAGGCTGCGGTGCTGTATCCCCCCAGCGGCCTGAATACCCTGATCATCGGCGCTTCCGGCAGCGGAAAGACATTTCTGGCGGAGACGATGTACCGCTTTGCGCTGCAAAAAAAGGTGCTGGAGCCCGGAGCTCCCTTTGTGGTGTTCAACTGCGCCGACTACGCTGAGAATCCTCAGCTGCTGATCTCCCAGCTGTTCGGGTACGTGAAGGGCGCCTTCAGCGGGGCCAAGGAGAACAAGCGGGGGCTGGTGGAGGAGGCGGACGGCGGCATCCTGTTTCTGGATGAGGTTCACCGCCTGCCGAGCGAGGGGCAGGAGCTGCTGTTTTACCTGCTGGACAAGGGGGAGTTTCGGCGGCTGGGAGATTCCGGGGCGCCAAAAAAGGTCCGGGTGCGGGTGATCGCCGCCACCACGGAGAACCCTGAGAGCTCCCTGCTCCTGACATTCCGGCGCAGAATTCCCATGATCATCTCCATGCCGTCGCTGAAAGAGCGGCCCATCGAGGAGCGGTATGTGATTATCCGTACCTTTTTCGGCCGTGAGGCCCGCCAGATCCGGCGGCAGCTGGTGGTGGAGTGGCCGGTGGCGGCCGCGCTTCTGACCTACCCCTGCAACGGCAACGTGGGGCAGCTGAGAAGCGATATCCAGGTCCTGTGCGCGGAGGCTTTCCTGGCCAGCGTTTCCATGGGCCGGTCTGAGGTGCGCATCAAGGAGGAGCAGTTAAAAGGCGCTCTGGAGGATTGCCGCGGAAATCTGGGGGCGGGCAGCGCCAGAATCCCGGGCTTTGGCCGGGATCTGACGATCACTTCGGAGGGTGGCGCGGACGATCCGCCGGCGGCTGGGGATTGTGGGGAGGCAGAGTCCCTGTACCAGCTGATCGAGACGGCATTTGAAGAGCTGGGCGGGCAGGAATTGGAGCAGGAGGAGATACTGGCACAGGTCCAGAGCAGAATCAACGGCTACTTCAAACTGCCCGAGCCGGGGCAGGGCGGCCAGTCCAAGACCTCGCTGGAGACATTTGTGGAGAATATGGTGGACCGGAGGCTGGTGGAGGCCACCAGGCGGGGGATTGACCTGGCGAAGCGGGAGTTCCCGCGGCTTCAGGACGACCTGTACAGCTTGCTGGCCATCCACCTGGAGGCGGTTTTAAATAATCTGAAGGCGGGCAACTACACCGCCAGCGCGGACACGGCCCGTATCCGGCGGGAGAATCCCCGGGAGTATCAGGTGGCGCTGGCCATGGTCGCGCAGATTTCCCGGGAGATGGACGCCGCGATCCCTGCGGAGGAGGCGGCCCGCATCACCGTGTACCTGAAAACGTTCCGGACGAAGGTCCAGTCCCGGCCCAAGCGGATCCGCGTGATAATTCTCACCCACGGACAGGTGGGCGTATCCATGGCCGAGGTGGTGAACGCGGTGATGGACATGGACCTTGCGGTGGGCGTCGCCATGGGCCTGACCGAGACCTATGAGGTGGCCTTAAAGCGGGTGATCGATCTGGCCGGGACCGTGGACGAGGGAAAAGGGATTCTGCTGCTGGTGGATATGGGGTCGCTGACGGAGATCGGGGATGCCGTGATGCAAAAAACCGGGATTCCGGTGCGCTCCATCGCCCGGGTGGACACGCTGATGGCCTTAGATGCGGTGCGCAGGGCCAGCCTGGAGGACGCCAGCCTGGACGAGGTGGCTCAGGCGATCCGGTGGTCCCAGGGGTTTCCCACAGAGCCGGTTCGCGCCGGGGAGGGATTAAAACCCGCGCTGATCACAGTGTGTCTCACCGGAGAGGGCAATGCCAGGCGGTTGAAGGGGTATCTGGAGAGCAGCGTGCTCAACGCCAGCGATGACATCGCTATCTTTGAGATCGGGCTTTTAAACGCACAGAAGCAGCGGGAGGAGATCGACAGAATCCGCCGGGAATACCATATCCTGGCAATCACAGGGACCATGGACCCCGAGGTGCCGGGGATTCCGTTTTACCCCATGGGCTATGTGTTCAGCAGCCAGGGCTTGCTGGCCCTGATGGGGCTGATCAGCGAGTATCAGGGCCAGAAAGCGTCCCTGATCGATGTGGTGCGGCCGGAATTGATACTTTTTGAGCCGGAGCCCACGATCACAAAAAATGAGATCATCGACGAGCTCTGCGCGTTTATGGAAGCTGCCGGGGCGGTGACGGATGGTTTTTTGCTCACTGTGTACAAGCGGGAGATGATGGGGGCCACCTGCATGACCCAGGAGGGGATCGCCGTGCCCCATGGGGACAGCGCTTATGTCACAAAACCTGCCATTGCGGTGGCGAAATTGGCCAAGCCGGTTGTGTGGTCGGAAGATAATGTGGCAGATTTAGTTTTTCTCTTTGCTTTTGACAACAGCTGCAAAAAATATGCGGAAAAATTTTCCCAGCTGACGGAGGAAAAACAACGTATTTCCAACATCCGTCAGGCGCGAAGCAAGGAGGAGATCATTAAATATTTGAATTTCTGACAAAACCTGCCGTAACTTGGCACGTATCTTGCTTTATAAATAGGCATAGCGAAAAACGCTAGGCCTATTTTTTTTGAAGGAGAGGAGGGAACCAGGGAATGAAGACAACCGTTGAAAATTTCCCCCAAATCACCTGTATCCTCAGAGGTTATACAGCCCAGGAGATGCGGCTGATTTTGGCGGTGTTGAAGGACAGTGGCATCCGCAGCGTGGAGATTACCATGAACACGGAGGGGGCCCTGTCTATGATCGGGGAGGCGGTGGAGCGCTGCGGCGATGCTATCAGCGTTGGAGCGGGAACCGTGATCACGATGGAGCAGCTTAAACAGGTGACAGAGGCGGGCGCCGACTTTGCGCTGTCGCCGGTTATGTTTACCAGGGAGATGCTTAATTACTGCCGGGAGCGGGGCGTGATTTCAGTCCCGGGGGCATTTACGCCCAGCGAGATTTACACCCAGCTGACGTGGGGAGCCGACATTGTAAAGGTATTTCCTGCGGTGACTGTGGGGCCGTCCTATATCAGACAGCTGGCCGGACCGCTGGGATCCCTGCCGCTCATGGCGGTGGGCGGAGTGAATGCAAAGAATGCGGCGGAGTTTTTGCAGAACGGCTGCCGCTATCTGGGCATCGGCTCCGGGATGTTCGACCGGGCTGCGGTGGCGCGTGGGGACGAAGATCAGCTGCGGGCCGATGTGGCGGCCTTTGAGAGGGCGGTGGGACTGCCGTCGAGGGAAGGGAGAGGATAGAGGGAATGGTTCTTGGAGATTTGATCACAAAAAACCTGATTTTGCTGGGGGTAGAGGCCGGGACCAAGGAGGAAGCGCTGCGGCAGACCTCCGGGCTGCTTCAGAGTCAAGGGTACGTGAAGGAAACATTTTACAGCGCGCTGCTGGAGCGGGAGGCGGAGTACCCCACGGGGCTGGCCCTTCCTGCCTGCGACATCGCGATCCCCCACGTGACGCCGGAACATGTGAACCGTTCCGGAATTGCGGTGGCGGTGCTGAAGCACGCGGTGAAGTTCAGGCGTGTGGATGACCCGGAGGCGGAGGCGGAGGTGAGAATCATCTTCAACATCGCGCTGGACCGGGACGGAAAACAGGTGGAGGTGCTTCAGAAGCTGATGGAATTTATCAGCGATGAGGCGGTGCTTGCGGATATGCTGCGGGCATTGTCCGCGGACGAAATCATTCAGTTAGTGAGAAAGGTGGTTTAATATGAAAAAAATTTTAGTTTGCTGCGGCTCGTCCATGATTACATCGACGCTGGCTCTGAACAAGATCAAGAGTTTTATGGCCCAGGAGCACATTGACGTACAGTTTGTGCAGTGCAAATTCGCTGAGGTGCCGGCCAGGGTGGCGGCGGAGCATCCGGATGTGATTGTCCCCACGGGTATGCTGAACGAGAGCGCGGCCGGCGGCGTTCCCATTGTAAAGGGAACCTGCTTTATCACCGGCATCGGCGCGGATCAGGCATTGCAGCAGATCAAGGAAGTTTTGACAAAGTAGTTTGCTAACAGGAGAGGGACGGGCCGACGTGTCAAAAGCGGCGTATATGAGGAGGTTTAAGTATGAAAGTAGTAATTGACGGTTTAAACTGGATCAGCGGATTGGGACCAATGTGTATGATGCCGATTATCATGTTTGTGATCGGCGTGTGCCTGAGACAGAAGATGAGTATTTTGCTCCGCTCCTGCCTGATGACCGGCGTGGGCTTTGCCGGCGTCAACATGACCATTAACTTCTTTATCGCCCAGGTGGCGCCTGCCGTGCAGATGATGGTGCAGCGCTGGGGACTTCACACGGACATCATGGATGTGGGCTGGCCGGCCAGAGCGGCGGCGACCTGGTCCTTCCCCATGGCGGCGGTGATTGTGTTCCTGGTTTTGGCGGTAAACGTGATCATGCTGGCCGTGAAGGCGACTAACTGCGTGATGGTGGATTTCTGGTCCTACAACCATTTCATTTTCACCGCAGCCCTGGTGTGGTACGCCAGCAACAGCATCCCTGTGGCCATGGTAGCCGGCGTGGTGGACGCGGCCATCACTTTCAAGCTGGCCGACTGGACGCAGCCTATCTGCGAGGAGGCCTTCGGCTTGCCGGGCGTTTCCTTCCCCACCAGCAACAGCGTGTGCTGGGCGCCTCTGGCCTGCCTGTTAAATAAGATTTACGACCGGATTCCCGGGCTGAACCGCCTGAACGCGGACCCGGAGAGCATCCAAAAGCGCTTCGGCGTGCTGGGCGAGCCCATGGCGGTTGGCACGGTAATCGGCCTTTTGATCGCAATTCTGGCCGGGGAGCCGGTTGACAAGTGCCTGATTGTGGCAATGTCCACCGCAACGGCCATGGTTATCACCCCAAAGATGATGCAGATCCTGATGGAAGGACTGCTGCCCTTTGCGGACGGCGTCAAGGAAGTGCTGAACAAGCGCTTTGAGGGCAACAAGTTCCACATCGGAATCGACGCTGCCTTAACCATTGCCAACCCGTCCTGTATCGCAGTCGGCATCCTGATGGTGCCCACCACCATCATTCTGGCAATGGCCCTCCCGGGCAACCGCCTGCTGCCGCTGTCCGATATCGCCTACATCGGCATGTGGCTGGCCGCCTGGCCGGTAGCCTTCGGCAAAGGCAACCTGGTGCGCGCCTATCTGTCCACCGTGATTTTCACGGTTATGCTTCTGCTGATCGCCACCGCAATGGCCGGCGCTCACACGCAGCTGGCCATCACCGGCGGCTTCCAGATGGGCAGCGGCATGGAGCTGGTGTCCACCGAGGACGCCGGAACTCACCTGATCAGCTATATCATGTCCCTGATCGGCAGCCTGTTTGGCAAAGTATTCTAATGTGGCAGTGTAGAAGGAGTGTTTAAATGAAGATAACAGATGTAACCGTATATGAGGTAAAACCCAGATGGATTTTTGTAAAGCTCTCCACGGATGAGGGCGTGGAGGGCTGGGGCGAAATGATTTCCGGGACTAAGACGGAGACTGTGGTGGCCGGGGCCCGGGAGATGGGAACGTACCTGATCGGGCGGGACCCCTTTGAGATCGAGCGCCTGTGGCAGGAGATGTACAAGAGCTTTTTCCGCGGCGGCCCCGTCAACGGCACCATTGTCTCCGGCATGGAGATGGCGCTGTGGGATATCAAGGGAAAATACTTCGGCGTGCCGGTGTATGAGTTCCTGGGCGGCCGGGCCAGGGACCGGATCAAGGTGTACTCCTGGATCGGCGGAGACCGGCCCGAGGACGTGGCCAGGGAGGCCATGGACCGGAAGAACAGGGGCTTTGACGCGGTGAAGATGAACGCCACGGAGGAGCTGCACTACATCGACAGCTATGACAAAATCCAGGCCGTGGCGGACCGGGTGGCCTCCATCCGGGCGGTCTGCGGGGACGGATTCGGCATCGCGGTGGACTTTCACGGCCGGGTGCACAAGCCCATGGCCAAGGTGCTGGCTCACGCGCTGGAGCCTTACAGGCTGATGTTCATGGAGGAGGTGGTCCTTCCGGAAAATGAGGAGTATTTTAAGGAGGTAGCTGCCCTGGGCTCCACTCCGCTGGCCACGGGGGAGCGGCTGGTGAGCCGTTGGCAGTACAAGAACATTTTCCGCGAGGGCGTTGTGGACATCATCCAGCCGGATGTGGCCATGGTGGGCGGAATTCTGGAGATGAAAAAGATTATCGCCATGGCGGAGGCCTTTGATATGGCGGCCGCACCCCATGCGCCCTACGGCCCCATTGCCCTGGCCGCCACCCTGCAGGTGGACGTGTGCTCGCCCAACGTGTTTATCCAGGAGCAGAGCCTGGGCATCCACTACAACAAGGGATTTGATTTGCTGGATTTTGTGAAGAACAAGGACGTGTTCCAGTATGAAAACGGATTTGTGAAGGTGCCCACGCTTCCCGGGCTGGGCCTGGAGATCGACGAGGAGAAGGTGAAGGAGGTATCCGCTCAGGGACTGCACTGGACCAACCCCAAGTGGAGGAACTACGACGGGACCATGGCCGAGTGGTGATTTTTGGCGTGATATAAAAGGAGCCTGCCGGGCAAATGTGATTTTGCCCGG
>USJW01000120.1 GCA_900555045.1 uncultured Clostridium sp.
AGCTGTTCATGAACTGGGTGACCGAGGATGTGATCCTGGCGATGTTCGGCAACTGGCAGAAGTTCTCCGCATGGGTATTGGACTACAAGCCGGAGTACCTGCACGGCGGCCATCTGATCGACCGGGCCGGCTACAAGGAGTTCAAGAAGCGCATTCTGGAAGGCGTGGAGCTGAACCCGGAGGCAAAGATTGCGGACGACATCTTCTGGGCGGAGAACGAGCAGCGCGGCAACATGCACGTGATGCCCATCTCTCAGCACAAGACGGCTGGACCTCAGAATTAAGATTGCGATCAGGCTCTGCCTGGGATCGTAAATAAAGAGAAAGCTTAGGAACGACCAGTATGTATTGTATCAGTGTAAGTTACAAGAAGGCTCCGGCGGATATCCGGGGAAGGTTCGCTTTTAACGCCGAGGAGAAGGAGGAGCTGGCCGGAAAGCTGCGGGAGAGCGGGGACGTGGACGGCTGTGTGGTGCTCTGCACCTGCAACCGGAGCGAGATCTACATATCCGGCGGCAAGGCTTCCATCCGAGCGCTCCAGGAGGCGGTGGCGTCCGTGAAGGAGATTCCGCAGCAGGAGCTGCTAAAATACCTGAATATATACAGCGGTGATAGAGCCACAGCACACCTTTTTAAGGTGTGCTGTGGCTTTGACTCCATGGTGCTGGGGGAGGACGAGATCCTCGGCCAGGTTCGGGACGCCTACCAGGCGGCCCTGGAGAAGAAGGATGTGAACTACGAGCTAAACGTGCTGTTCCAGCGGGCTATCGCCTGCGCCAAGCGGATCCGCACGGACACCCGCATCTCCACAACACCGCTGTCCGTTGCCACGCTGGTGGCCAACGAAGTGTTTCACTTCCCGAAGGAGGGGGTGAAACGGGTGATGATCATCGGCATCACCGGAAAGATGGGCACCACCATCGCAAAAAATATTCTCGCGAAGCCGGGAATTTTGGTGACGGGCACGGTCCGAAGCCACCACGCGGTGCTGGACTTTGCGCCCAAGGGCGATCGGGTGAATCTGGTGCACTACCAGGACCGCTACCAGTACGCGGCGGACATGGACATTATCATCAGCGCCACCACCAGCCCCCACTACACGGTGACAAAGGATGAGCTCTCCCTTGCGGTGGGCGCTGACTTGGGCCGCGAGCGCCTTCTGATCGACGTGGCCGTGCCTCTTGACATGGACCCGGAGGCCGCAGGACTTCCCGGGATCACGCTGCGGGACATCGACTACTTTGACACCCTGTCAAAGAACAACGAGCAGATCCGCTTAAAGGAGCTGGACCGGGCCAGGGCCATCATGGAGGAGGACCTGGACGCGGCGATTAAGGAGATGCTCTTTCACCCCTACATCGGGCGGCTTAAGGAGTTTCGGGCCGCCTTTGCGGGAAAGAGCCCGGAGAGCCTGCTGTTTATGATCCGGGATCATGTGGACAGCGAGGACTTAAAGGTGGTCCTTCGGGTCTTGGACGGCCTGGAGAACTGGGTGAAGGAGGACTAGGGATGGCATATTTTCCGTTTTTTATGGATGTGGAGGGCAGCGTGTTCCTGATCGCCGGAGGCGGGAGAGTGGCCGCCCGCAAGGTGGAGACCATGCTGGAGTACGGCGCCCTGGTGCGGGTGATCGCGCCCGAGGCGCTGCCGGAGATTCGGGAGCTCGCGAAGGCGGGGCGCATCGAGTACGTCCCCAGAAGGTGCACCGAGGAGGATGTACTTCAGGCGGATTTCGTCATCGCCGCCACCTCCGACGAGGCGCTTAACAGGGCGCTCTCGAAGGCGTGCCGGGCCAGGCGGATTCCGGTGAACGTGGTGGACGTCAAGGAGGAATGCAGCTTTATTTTCCCCGCCCTGGTGAAGGACGGGGATATTGTGGTGGGGATCTCCACCGGTGGTGCGAGCCCGGCCATCGCCCGCATGTTAAAGGAGCGGGTGCGCGGTGCGCTCCCTGAGGGCGCCGGGGAGGCGGCCCGGGGGATGAAGGAGGCCCGCAGCCTGGTGAAGGGGGCGGTGCCCTCCCAGCGGGTGCGCGAGGAGGTCTTTAATCAGCTGGCCGAGGAGGCGCTTCAGACAGGGCGCGCTCCGAAGGAGGACCAGGTCCGGAATATGATCGACAGAAAGTTGGGAGAGAACCATGAGTGACAGAATTCGCATCGGCACAAGAAACAGCAGGCTGGCGGTGGTGCAGACGGAGCTGGTGGCAAAAGCCATGGAGGCAGCTTCGCCGGGGACCGAGATCGCGCTGGAGGCCAGACAGACCACAGGGGATAAGATTTTAAACAAGCCGCTCCAGGAGTTTGGAGGCAAGGGCGTGTTCGTCTCCGAGTTCGAGGAGGGGATCCTGGAGGGCCGGCTGGATCTGGCGGTCCACAGCGCCAAGGATATGCCCATGGACCTGGCTGAGGGCCTATCCATCGTGGGAGTTCCCGAGAGGGAGGACCCGCGGGATGTCCTGGTGAGCGTGGCGGGCCGCCCCTTCCCTGAGTCCGGCGAGATCGTGATCGGCACCTCAAGCCCCAGGCGGAAGCTGCAGATTGAGCTTCTGGGAAAGAAGCTGTGGCCCCAGGCGACGGTGCGCTGCGAGAATCTTCGGGGAAATGTGCAGACCCGCCTGGGCAAGCTGGAGAGCGGGCTCTACGACGGGATTATCCTGGCCGCCGCGGGGTTAAAGCGGCTGGGGCTCCTGGAGAATGACCAGTATGAATTCCAGTTCCTGGAATGCGAGGATTTCATCCCGGCCGGAGGCCAGGGAATTCTGGCGGTGGAGGGCCGGGCGGACAGCGCGGCGGCGGAGATTTTAAAGTCCATCAGCCACCAGGAGACCTGGCTCTGCCTGAACCTTGAGCGCAGGGTGCTGAAGCTTTTGGACGCGGGCTGCCACGAGCCCATCGGCATCTACTCCCGCTTAAACGGCGGTATGCTGGAGGTGTTCGGCATAAGCGGCCGCGGCGGCAGAATTTACAAAACAAACTTGAAAGGGACCCCGGAACAGGCCGAGGAGCTGGCCTGCCGGGCGGCAGAGGAGCTTGGCGGAAGATGAAAAAAGGCATGGTATTACTGATTGGAGCGGGCCCCGGGGATCCGGGGCTGATCACGGTGAAGGGGCTGCAGTGCCTGAAGGACTGTGACGCGGTGGTGTACGATTTCCTGGCTTCCGAGGAGCTCTTAGGCGTGACGCGCCCGGACTGCCGGCGGATCTACGTGGGAAAGCGGGCCGGACACCACTCCATGAAGCAGCCGGAGATCAACCGCCTGCTGGTGGATCTGGCCAAGGAGGGACTGTGCGTGGCCAGGCTTAAGGGGGGAGACCCCTTCGTGTTCGGGCGGGGCGGCGAGGAAGCGTTGGCCCTTGAGGCTGAGGGGATTCCCTACCGCCTGATCCCGGGCGTTACCTCCGCGGTGGCGGTGCCGGAGTGCGCCGGAATCCCGGTGACTCACCGGGCCGTAAGCCGCAGCTTTCACGTGATCACAGGGCACACCGAGGGGGAGGAAGGCGGGCTTCCGCCGGAGTTTCAGCAGCTGGCAAAGCTTCCCGGCACGCTGGTATTCCTCATGGGCCTTCGGAGTCTGCCCGCCATCGTGGACGGCCTTTTGGCGGCAGGGCGGCCCGAAAGCCTGCCGGCCGCGGTGATTGAGAACGGCACCACGCCCAGCGCCAGGACCGTGCGGGGCACTCTTTTAGATATCTGCGGGAGGGTGGAGGCGGCGGGCCTCCACACACCGGCCATCATCGTGGTGGGCGAGACCGCGGCGCTGGATTTCTCCAGCAGAGAGGGGCTGCCCTTGGATGGAACCGTGGTTGGGATCACCGGCACGGCGACCTTCAGAGAGCGCCTGGGCACGCTGCTCACAAGCCTCGGCGCGCGGGTGGAGTGCGCCGGAGCCATGGAGGTGGTCTCCTTCGCGGACTCGCCCGCGGTGCGCGCGGCCTGCGAGAATCTGGAGTCCTACGGAATCACCGTGTTCACAAGCGCCAACGGCGTGCGGCTGTTCTTTAAGGGATTACTGGACTCCGGCCGGGATTTCCGGGCCCTGGGCTCCATGAAATTCGCCGTGATCGGCCCGGGTACGGCGGCGGAGCTAAAAAAATATGGCTTCCGGGCAGACTATATGCCGAGTGTCTACCGCACCGGGGAATTGGCAGAGCTTTTGGTGAAGGTTGCCGGGGGAGTGGCGGCATGTACCGGGACGGCCGCGGGCACTGGGGCCGCCACATGTACCGGGACGGCCGCAGCGCCCCCCTTCCCGCGCATCCTGATCGCCCGCGCGAAGGGCGGCTCCCCGGAGCTGACAAAAGTGCTGGCGAAAGCCGGAATCCCGTTCGACGACGTGGCGCTGTATGATGTGAGCGGCAGAGCGGCGAGAGCGGAGCGGATCGGCGCGGGGCGCACTGGCGAAGAGAATACCAGCGCAGAGCATACCGGCGCGGAATATACCGGCGCGGGGCATACCGGCGCGGAGCGCCTGGACTACCTGACCTTCGCCAGCGCCTCCGGCGTGGAGGCGTATTTTGAGCAGATGGGGGAGGAGGCCCTGGGCTCCATGGAGGGGCTTAAGACCGTCTGCATCGGGGACGTGACGGCCAGGGCGCTTAAAGAGCGGGGACGGGAGACCGACCTTCTGGCAAAGGAATTTACGGTCCGGGGGATGGTGGAGGCCATTCTGGACGACCGGGAACGGTAAAAGGACATAAAAAATCGACGATCCGTTTGGGATCGTCGATTTTTTTATGTGACAATGGATATTGTTTGCCGGTTAGTCTAACGTGGTATAGCCGTAGCTGTTGACGATGGCGTCCAGCTTGATTCCCGCCTTGCAGTCCGGGCAGTCGTGGGGATCGGAGAGGCGGAAGTCCGGGATGTCCTCCAGGCTGAACACGGCGTTGACCGGGTAGCCCTCGATCTCGGAGACGGCTCCGAAGATGACGGAGATGCCCTCCATGATTCCGCCGTAGGACTCGATGCAGCGGATGCTCTTCATGATGGTGTGGCCGGACATGGCGCTGGCCAGAACTACCAGGATGTGCTTGTCCTTTAACATCGGTTTAATGTTGTCGCGGACGACCATCTGTCCTGCGGAGTCAAACTCCGGGCTGATCACGTAGCTGGTCTTGTGCAGGTTGGTGGTGCTGAAGCCCATGGTCGAGAGCTGCTGGGCCACATAGGCGCCGATCACTTCGCAGCCGTCCATGCAGATGATGGTGTCGATGGGCTTCTTGGTGGCGAACGATTTGGAGTAGCGCAGCAGTTCATCGCTGATTCCAAAGGATTTGGTGATCTCCACCTGATTCACATAGCGCTTCACCATCGCCTTGGCGCACGCTTCGGCGTTTGCCTGGCGCATTTTTAAGGATGTCATGTCGATGTAGTAGTTGATGTGGAAACGGTCCGATGAAAAATGACCCTTTGTGACGCTGAGCGCCAGATTGGGGTTGTCCTTAGCGTATATTTTCATTGCCTTCTCCATGCTCATTGTGAAACCCTCCTCTAAATTATAATAAATTTTTGATATTTATACCCACTTTGCCTCCATTATAATAAAAATGCAAGCAAAATACTATAACCAAGGCTATATTTTTTTATAATTGCCAAAGACTGTGCCAAGCGGTCCCTTGTAATCAATAATTCAGGTCCCTGTCCCCGTTGACAAGCTCTTTTAATGCCACGGGATCGTGAAGGATAATGCCGTCGCGGTCCTTTGTGATGTAGCCCATCTGTTTTAGCTTCGCCATAATCCGGGACACCGTCACCGGGTGGGAGCCCAGATACTTGGCTAACTCGGCGTAGGTGAAGAATTTCGGCACCACCAGCTCGCCCTCTTTGTTTTGGGCCACGTCCAACAGCAGGCGGCTCAACCCGGCGACGGCGGACTCCTCCAATCTCCGGTGGAAGTGTACCAGCACCTCGTAGAAATTGTCCGCCAGGGTCCGGATCAAAAAGGCGTTAAATTCCGGGTTGTTCGTCATGAGATCCTGAAACGCGGAGAAACGGATCCGGTACAGGGTGCAGGCGGTTTTCGTGATGATTGTGAACTCCTGGGGCGGATCCTCGGAATTGCTCATGAGCAGCTGGTTGAATCCGACGATGCGCGGGGGATAGAAGTACAGGTAAACGGTTTCTTCCCCTTTTTTTGTGATTCCCATCAGCGCGCAGATGCCGTCCTCCAAAAGATAGAAGGAGTCGTCCGCAGTTCCCTGACGGCTTATATTCAGACAGACGTGCCGGCACAGATGAATTTTTGTGCCGTAGCCGGTCAGAAGGTTCCAGAATTCTTGGTCCATATGGGTCACCTCGTTATTTTTCAGTTCTGTATTCCCCTATTGTAACATAGATGTGAGAATAAAACTATAAAAATATCTGGGAGATATAACCTGTGTTATATAATTAACAGGGGAATTATGGTATCATTTATACAAAATGTGCGGGCAAAAGGAGATGATTTGCGACATTTTGCTTTATTTGTTAAAAAAATAACAAAGAAAAACATACAAGGGGGAAGTAAAATTGGCTAACTCAACAACAGACAAACAAAACAAAATGACAATGATCCACTCGGCAATCGGCGTGGCAATCATGGTCCTGTTCCGGTTCCTGCCGCTGCAGCTGCCGGAGGTGACACCGATCGGCATGCAGGTGTTAGGAATCTTCATCGGCACCCTGTATCTATGGACCTTTGCGGATCCGCTGTGGGGGAGCCTGATGGCCATCGCTATGCTGGGCTTTTCGGATTATATGCCCATGGCCGGAATTATCAAGGAGGCGTTCGGCTCGCCTGTAACCCAGCAGGTATTCTTCCTGATGATCATGTCCGGCGCGCTTGTGTACTACAAGATTACGCTCTACATCGGAAGATTTTTCCTGACAAGAAAATTTACAAACGGAAAACCGTGGCTTCTGGTATTCGTGGTCTGCACGGGCTGCTACCTGATCTCCGGTTTCATCAACTGCTTTACCGCGATTTTCCTGTTCTGGCCGGTGCTCTACGATATCTTTGAGGAGGTCGGCTACAAGAAGGGAGACGCCTTCCCGCGTGTCGTACTGACGCTGGTTGTGGTGTCCGCCCTGATCGGCTTCCCCATGGCGCCGTACATGCAGAACGGACTCGCCCTGCTGACGAACTTTACCGCAATCACTGAGAAGATGCTGGGAGCCCCGGTTGTGGTCAACAACGCGGCTTACATGGCGGTGGCCATCATCCTGGGAGCCTGCATGCTGGTGGCGAACCTGCTGTTCTCCAAGTATGTGTTCCGCCCGGATGCCAGCAAGCTGAAGGATTACGATGTGGCAAGCTTAAACCGCAACCCGCTGCCTCCCATGGATCTCAGGCAGAAGGTGATCACCGCAGGCTTTACGCTGCTGGTTCTGGGAATGATGTTCCCGAGCCTTATGCCCACAATCCCCGGTATGTCCTATCTGGCGCAGAACTCCTACGGCCTGGCGCTGTTCGCAGTGGCCGTCCTGGCGGCAATCCGCATCAAGGGCAAATCGGCTCTGGAGGTTCCGCAGGTTGTGGCGACCAACTTGAGCTGGGGCGCTTACTTCATCATCGTGGCCGCGATTCTTCTGGGCAACGTATTGACCAACGACTCCACCGGCGTCTCCGCGTTCCTGAAGGTGATTTTATCGCCAATTTTCCAGGGCATGTCCGCCGGCGTGTTCACGATTCTCCTGCTGGCCATGGCCGTGCTGCTCACCAACATGTGCAACAGCCTGGTAATCGGCATGATCCTCCAGCCCGTGGTTGTGACCTACTGCGCACAGGCCGGGGCGGACCCGAGACCCATCGTGACCCTGTTAATCCTGTTTGTGCTTCTGTCCGCTGCGATCACACCGGCTGCTTCGCCCTTCGCCGCGATCCTGCACAGCAACAAGGAATGGGTTCCGACAAAGTATGTTTACAAGTACACGCTTTGCTATGTTGCCCTTGAATTTATACTGGTACTTCTGGTTGGCCTTCCGCTGACTAATATTTTGATGTAAATAGACAAAAAAGATCGAAAGGAGATCGAAAAAAATGGCAGAATTTGATATAATCATCGTGGGAGCTGGCCCGGCCGGCATGACAGCGGCAATTTATGGGGCGAGAGCCGACATGAAGGTGCTGCTGCTGGACAAACTGGCGCCCGGCGGACAGATCATCAACACCAACGAGATTCAGAACTATCCCGGAGTGGGGTACATAAACGGCGCGGAGCTGGCGTATCAGATGTACGAGCACACCCAGCAGTTTGAGTCCATCACCTTCGACTACGGAACCGTGAAGGAGATCCGTGACAACGGAGCGGAGAAGACCGTGGTGTGCGAGGAGGACGGCAAGGAGTTCACCGGAACGGCCGTGATCCTGGCAACCGGCACCAGACCCAGAAACCTGGGGATCCCCGGCGAGGAGCAGTTTACGGGCAACGGCATCAGCTGGTGCGCGATCTGCGACGGAGCCCAGTACCGCGACCGCGACGTGGTGGTCATCGGCGGAGGCAACTCCGCGGTGGAGGAGTCCATCTTCTTAGCCGGCATCGTGAACAAGCTCACCATCGTGACCATGTTCGATCTGACCGCGGACCCCATCGCCTGCGACAAGCTGCGCGCCATGGACAAAGTGACAATTTACCCCTACCAGGATGTGCTGGAGTTCGAGGGCGACACCAAGCTGACCGGTGTTCACTTTAAGTCCACCAAGACGGGCGAGGAGAACCGGGTGGCCTGCGACGGCGTGTTCGAGTACATCGGACTGACGCCGACCACGGAGTTCTTAAAGGATACGGGCGTGTTAAACCAGGCCGGCTACGTGGTCGTGGACGCCAACATGCACACTCCGGTTGAGGGAATCTTCGGAGCCGGCGACTGTGTCACAAAGAACCTGCGCCAGGTTGTGACCGCTTGCTCGGACGGAGCCATTGCGGCCCAGGAAGCCTCCCACTATGTTCAGAAAATGAGAAAGTAAAAACATACAGGAAAGGATGATAAAGTCATGATAAAAGAAGTAAACAACGAGGAATTCAGAGAACTGGCAGGAAAGGGCCTTGTGCTGGCCGATTTCTTCTCCACCACCTGTGGACCGTGCAAGATGCTCTCCTTCGTTCTCCGCGATGTGGAGAAGGAGATCGGAGAGGGCCTGACCATCTTAAAGATCGATTTTGACAAGAACAAGGATCTGACCGCCGAGTACGGAGTGACCGGGTATCCCACCCTTGTGCTCTTAAAGGACGGCGCCGAGGTGGGCCGCCTTCAGGGACTTCAGCAGAAGCCGGTGATTGTGAAGCTGGTAAAGGATCATCAGTAAGGGCAGGACAAAAATCAGAACATAGCAGGAGGAATAAATATGTCAGTCAAGTATACATTTGAGGATCACCTGATCAACCGCCAGGCAGAGGCCGAGGAGGCCATGTTAAAGCAGTTCAGAGAAGGCAACTACACACTGGAGAACCCTCTGGTGGTTTACAACGCGTACCTGGTCAATCCCCTGTCCGCAGTGGTCTGCTTCAGGACCGAGGAGGAGACGGCCGTCACCGTCACCGTTCTGGGCAAGACCGTGGAGGCCAACATCGGACACACCTTCCCGAAGGCGAAAGAGCACGTGCTCCCCATCGTGGGCCTGTACTCCGACTACCAGAACAAGGTTGAGATCCGCGCTTACCGCGGGGATTCCACCGTGGTGACCATCGATGTCCCCGACGTGTTTAACGGCAAAGAGGTCATCTACTCCATGGATACCACCCCGGAGTACCTCCAGGACAACATCATCCTGGTATCCCCGGCCGGCGAGGACCTGGCTGTGGGCTTCGACTACGCGGGAGACGCCAGATGGCATATGAACATCCCCTGCGTATTCGACGTAAAGCGCCTGAAAAACGGCAACCTGATCATGGGCACCAACCGCGTGATCCAGATGCCCTACTATATGTCCGGTCTCTACGAGATCAGCCCCTGCGGCAAGATCTACAAGGAGTACCGTCTGCCCGGCGGCTACCATCACGATGAGTTCGAGATGGAGGACGGAAATATTCTGTCCCTGACCGACGATCTGACCAGCGAGACCGTGGAGGACATGTGCGTGCTGATCGACCGGAACACCGGCGAGATCTTAAAGACCTGGGATTACAAGAAGTTCTTAAATCCCGAGACCGTCAGCCGCTCCGGCAGCTGGTCCGCACACGACTGGTTCCACAACAACGCGGTTTGGTACGACAAGAACACCAACTCCCTGACCTTCTCCGGCCGACACATCGACGCGATGGTGAACATCGACTTCGAGACCGGCGACTTAAACTGGATCATCGGCGATCCCGCCGGATGGCCCCAGGAGATGGTGGACAAATATTTCTTCAAGCCCGTGGGCAACAACTTTGGATGGCAGTATGAGCAGCACGCCTGCGTGATCACCCCCGACGGCGATGTGATGTGCTTCGACAACCACCACTACGGCTCCAAGGATAAGGACAAATATCTGGCGGCCAAGGATAACTACTCCAGAGGCGTGCGCTACAAAATCAACACCAAGGACATGACCATCGAGCAGGTATGGCAGTACGGCAAGGACAGAGGCGCGGAGTTCTTCTCCCCGTACATCTGTAACGTGGAGTACTACAACGAGGGACACTACATGGTTCACTCCGGCGGTATCGCATACGACGCCCAGGGCAATCCCTCCGAGGCGTTGGGCGCCTTCGCCAAGGACCAGGGCGGCCGCCTGGAGTCCATCACCGTTGAGATCTGTGACAACAAGAAGATGCTGGATCTGCACGTTCCCGGCAACTACTACAGAGGCGAGAAGCTGAAACTTTATAGCGACGGCATCAACTTAGAGCTGGGCAAGGGCCAGATCCTGGGCCAGATGGGCGTCACCAAGGAATTCGAGACCGACATTCCGCTTGAGAACAGCAACGAGATGCTGCCTGAGAGCTGCAACGCCAGAATCGAGGACGAGATCGACCGCTTTACCTTCTTCTCACGGTTTGAGAAGGGCCAGCTGGTTATGCTGCTGTTAGAGCAGGGCGAGGAAGTACACCGCTACTTTATCTCCACCACCGCGGTTCCGTTCTTAGCGATGTGCTGCGGCACCTTCTTGGATTCCGACGACCGCAACACCAGAACCAACGTCAACAAGGCAGGCCTGAAGGGTGATTACGAGGTTCGCGTGATCGTGGACGACAAGAAGTATGAGACCGGAGTGACCATTCACTGCTGATATCGATAAAATCCATTGCCGGGCCCGATTTGGGGCCTGGCAGTGCTGCTAGGAGGAAAAATATGGGAGTTTTGTTTAAGGAAATCGAGCACATTATCGACCGCCAGCACGACGCGGAGGAAGCGTTTTTAAAGGAGTACGCGCTTGAGAAGCACACCATCGCAAATCCTTATGTGAAGGTGAATCCGTATCTGATCGCGCCCCTTACGGCCCTGGTGATGTTCGAGAATGAGAAGCCCGCCTTCGCCAAGGTGACGGTAAAGGGCAAGGAGGCGGCCGGGGATATGATGTACCGCCCCGTCACCGACGCGCGCAAGATGGTGATCCCGGTGTACGGACTGTACGCAGACTACGAGAACACCGTGGTGATTGAACTGAGCACCGGCGAAACAGCCACACTGACCATAAAGACGGAGGCCGCTTCTGAGAAGTTAAAGGCCCCCACCTACATAAAGACCACGCCGGAGTACATGGAGGACAATGTGGTGTTCGTAAGCCCTACCTCCCCGGCCTACTCCGCCGCCTACGACTACGCGGGCGACGCGCGCTGGTACAACACCTTGAACCTGGCCTTTGACTTAAAGCGCATAAGAAACGGCCGCCTGCTGGTGGGCACGGACCGTCTGGTGGCTCCGCCCTACCACACCACGGGCATCTACGAGATGGGCATGATCGGCAAGATCTACAAGGAATTCCGGGTTCCCGGCGGCTACCACCACGACGAGTGGGAGTTGGAGAACGGCAATATCCTGATCCTGACCCAGCACTTAGAGCGCGGTACCGTGGAGGATGTCTGCGTGATGGTGGACCGGGAGACCGGCGAGATCTTAAAGGAGTGGGATCACCAGGATGTGCTGCCCGTTTACCCGGTAGGCGGGTCCGGCAGCCAGGACGCCCACGACTGGTTCCACAACAACGCAGTCTGGTACGACAAGAGGACCAATTCTCTGACCTTCTCCGGCCGTCACCAGGACATCATCATGAACCGGGATTTCGAGACCGGAAAGTTAAACTGGATCATCGGCGATCCCACCGGATGGCCCGAGGATATGCAGAAATACTTCTTCAAGCCCGTGGGCGACGGGGAGTTCGACTGGCAGTACGAGCAGCACGCCTGCATGATCCTTCCCAACGGGGATGTGATGTGCTTTGACAACGGCCACTGGCGCTCCAAGATCAAGGAAGAGTACCGCGAGCCCGAGGACAACTTCTCCCGCGGCGTGATCTACCATATCGACACGGAGAACATGACCATCGAGCAGGTATGGCAGTACGGCAAGGAGCGCGGGGCGGAGTTCTTCTCCACCTACATCTGTAACTGCGAGTACTACGAGCCGGGCCACTACATGGTGCACTCCGGCGGCATCGGCAAGGAGAACGGCCACTGGTTAAACAAGCCGGGCGCGGGCATGACCGAGGGCATCGACAACGGCACGGTAGAGCTCAGCTCCATCACCGTGGAGCTGAAGGACGACCAGGTGATGTACGAGATGCACCTTCCGGCCAACTACTACCGGGCGGAGAAGCTGCACCTTTACGATGAGGGAGACCGCCTGACCTTCGGCAAGGGCCAGATTCTGGGAAGCCTGGGCGTCACGGAGGAATTCCTCACCGAGGCGCCGGCCGACGAGGCGGGCATGATGCCGGATGAGTACAAGGCAAAATTCGCCAAGGAGGCGGACCGCCTGGTGTTCAAGGCCAGCTTCGAGAAGGGCACCCTGGTGATGCTGAACCTTGAGGGCAAGGACGGCGCGCCGGACCGCCACTATTTCGTTCCCACCACCAAGAGGCCGTTCCTCGCCATGTGCGTGGGCACCTTCCTGGAGCACGACTCCAGAGCGGTGGAGTTCCCCATTAGCGCGGAGGGCATCGAGGGCTCCTACCGCGTGACGGTGACCGTGGACGACAAGAAGTATGATACAGGAGTGGACGTGACGTTCTAACGCACGTTTAAATATGCGGGAGTGCAGAGGGAGGCAGGGCGCCGAGGGGCGCGCCTGTTTCCCGGAAAGCCCCCGAAGAAAAGGAGGATTTACTTTAATGGGTTATAAAGTAAGTTTTGAGGAAGCGGACCAGATCTTCGACAAGCTCAAAGAAGAGTATGAGATTTGGGCTCCGAAGCGGTTTGTGGGCAAGGGAAGATATTCCAACACTGATCTGATCCGTTACGACAAGGTAGCGAGCGTGGGGGAGATCGAGTACAAGGAGAAATCAGATCTTCCGGCAAAAGAGGTGTTGAGCCCCATCACCCAGTCTCTGTTCTATTTCACAGAGGACGAGTTCATCGAGAGCAAGGTGGGCAGCAAGAAGCTGCTTATCTTCATGCGTCCCTGCGACATTCACGCACAGCACCACCAGGAGCGGATCTATCTGGGCAACGGCGGTTTTGAGGATATGTACTACAAGCGCATGAACGAGCGCGTGAAGATCGTGATGATGGAGTGCGCCGAGGGGTGGGATACCTGCTTCTGCGTGAGCATGGGCACCAACAAGACCGAGGACTACTCCATGGCAGTCCGCTTCGGCGAGGGCGAGCTGACCCTGGACGTGAAGGATGAGGCCTTTGCGCCGTACTTTGAGAACCGCGAGCAGACGGATTTCAAGCCGGAGTACGTGGAGAAGAATGAGCTGTCCCTGACCGTTCCGGAGATTCCGAACAAGGAAGTGCTGACAAAGCTCAAATCCCATCCGATGTGGACCGAGTACAACAAGCGCTGTGTATCCTGCGGAGCCTGCACCGTGGCCTGCAGCACCTGCACCTGCTTTACCACCACCGACATTATCTACAACGAGAACGCCAACGTGGGCGAGCGCAAGCGCACCACCGCCTCCTGCCAGGTTGAGGGCTTTGATGAGATGGCTGGCGGCATGAGCTTCCGCCACACCGCCGGGGATCGGATGCGCTACAAAGTGCTCCACAAGTTCCACGACTACAAGGCACGCTTCAAGGATTACCATATGTGCGTAGGCTGCGGACGCTGTATCGACCGCTGTCCCGAGTTTATCTCCATTGTCGCCACGGTGAACAAGATGGCAAAGGCCATCGACGAGATCACCGCGGAGCAGAATTGAGAAAAGGGGTGAATGAAGAATGGAAAATATTGTAAAACCGGTAGCATGCAAGATTCTGGACGTGAAGCGCGAGAGTCTGCACGAGTATACATTTAAAGTTGAAACTGATATTAAGCCTCAGCACGGACAGTTTTTACAGCTTTCCATCCCGAAGGTGGGAGAGGCTCCGATCTCTGTCAGCTCCTACGG
>USJW01000121.1 GCA_900555045.1 uncultured Clostridium sp.
GGCAAGAGTACATAATCCATATTAAAAATCTTTAAATAATTTAAAAAGGAGAAGGGAAATGAAAAAAAGAGTATTGAGTTTACTGGTTTGTGCGGGAATGATCGGCACTATGCTGGCGGGCTGCGGCGGATCTTCGGGGGCGAAGACAGAAGCGCCGAAGACGGAGTCGGTTAAGACGGAGGCAGCTCAGACGGAGGCAAAGAAAGAGAGCCAGGAGGCTGCCGGCGGGGAGACCGTGGAGGTGACATTCTGGTCCATGGCCCAGAGAAAAGAGTTTGAGGACAAGATCATTGCGGCCTTTATGGAAAAGAATCCGAATATCAAGATCACTCAGACCTACTACTCCACCGACGACATCAAGGCCAACTTAAAGGTGGCGGCCTCATCCGGGACGATGCCGGATATGTGGTACAACTGGGGCGGAAGCCTGGCCAGCTATTACCCGGCCAACGGGCTGACCTACGACTTCACGGAGTACGCGAAGGAGCATGGCTGGCAGGATAAGTACTTAAATTCCGCGCTGGAGCTGTGCACGCTCGAGGGGCAGCTGAGCGGAATCCCCCAGAGCATCGCGATGATGAACGTGTGGTACCGTCAGGATATCTTCCAGAAATACAACCTGGAGGTTCCGAAGACCTTCGACGAGCTGGAGCAGGTCTGTGCAACCCTGAAGGAGAACGGAGTGATCCCCTTCGCGACAGGCGGCCAGTACGGCTGGCATGTGATGCGCTACATACAGGACCTTTTAGAGTATTACGGCGGAGTGGAGGAGCACGACGGGCTCAACAACATGAAGGTTGACTGGAGCACCTCCGAGGCTGTGACAAAAGCCTTCGCCAAGTTTAAGGAGTGGGAGCAGAAGGGCTACTTCAACGAGGGCTTCCTCACCGAGGATCCCAACGACTGCCGGATGTACTTGTACAATGGAACCTGCGCAATGATCATCGACAGCCCGACCATGGCGTCTCAGATTGTCAACGCACAGCAGGACAGCAGTCTTTACAGCTTCTTCGCATTCCCGACCGAGTCCAACGGCGACGGGACCGGCCGCATGGCAGCCTACGTGAAGATGACCCAGGTCAACAAGAATGTCACCGACGCACAGCTGGATGCGATTGTTAAATTCTGGGATTTCTACTACAACCCGGATGAGAACCCGGAATTCTCCCATATCGAGCAGCCTATCGCCATCAAGGGCGCGGTTCTGCCGGAGTCCCTCTCCATCGCCAACGGCGTTATGGAGCTGATGGATGCCTCTGGTATCTACACCCAGATGGATCAGGCGCTTCCGGCGCAGGTGGCGGACCAGATGTTTGCCGCTCAGGACAGCGTAGTGATCGGAGATATGAAGCCGGAGGATGTGGGAGCAAGCGTAGAGACTGCGATTAAGACCTACCAGGCGGAAAACTAACAGCAGTGTGGGAGGGCCTGCGCCATGGCGCAGCGCCCTGTCCCACAAGGAGGTATTCCTTGAAAAATAGAAAATCAACCATCAAAGCGTACTTGTTTTTGCTTCCGGCTTTCGTGATTTTCAGCTCTGTGGTGATCGTTCCGACGCTGTACTCGTTCTATCTGAGCTTTTTCTCATGGAACGGAATCGCGGAAAAGAAATTTGTGGCATTCAAGAACTACGTCAATCTGTTCACAGTGGACCCGGTATTTTTGACCGCGCTGAGGAACAATTTTATCTGGATCCTGCTCACCGTGTTCTTTACCGTCAGCGTGTCCTTACTTCTGGCGGTGGTTTTAAACCGATCCTTTAAGGGGAGAGTGGTCTACCGGGCGATCTTCTACGTGCCCTACATGCTCTCCTGGGTGGTGGTCGGTGTGATCTGGAAATGGATGTACAACCCCAATATGGGTTTTATCAATGAATTCTTAAATGTAATCGGACTTGGCAATCTGAAGCTGACCTGGCTCTCCAATCCCAAAATCGCACTTTACTGTGTATACATGGCTGCGCTCTGGCAGGGCGTCGGCCAGCCCATGATCCTGTTTTTGTCGGGCTTACAGACCATCCCTGCGGATGTGGTGGAGGCCGCCACAATCGACGGAGCAGGAAAGATAAAGACCTTTTTCTATGTGACGATCCCGCTGTTAAAGGAGACCTTTGTGGTGGTGTTCGCCACACTGATTATCGCGGCCATGAAGGTGTATGACATCATAAAGGTCATGACGGGCGGAGGCCCAGGAAACGCCACACAGACGCTGGCGACCTACATGTACTCCCAGACCTTCATGTACAGCAACTTCGGCAAAGGAAGCGCCGTCGCGAGTGTGATGTTCCTGATGATGATTGTAATCATAGTGCCTTATGTTTTATATACAGCAAAAGACGACTGAGGAGGACGGCAATGAACAAAAAAACAAGACGGGTCGTGTTTTATATCCTGTTGACACTGCTGGCCCTTCTGTGGATGGCTCCGGTGTTCACCGTGTTTATGACCGCGTTAAAATCCCAGGGTGATTTTTATTCCGGGGGAAGTCTGTTTTCCCTTCCGGAACACTTAAGGTGGTCCAATTTCACGGATGCGTGGACGAAGGGGCGGCTTGGAACCTACATGAGAAACGGCATCATCATCTGCCTGATGAAGGTGCCCCTGGGAATCCTGGTGGAATCCATGGCGGCGTTTGCCATCACCCGGCTGAACGTGAAGCACAAAACGGCCATTTTCGTATTTTTTCTGATGGGCATGATGCTGCCCCACCAGATGGCGTTGATTCCGCTAAACCGCTTCTTTGCGGACCACAACCTGGTCAACAACTATGGGGGCCTGTTCTATGTGTATGTGGGCTTCGGTATCGGCTACGGAATTCTCGTCCTGCGCGGTTTCATGCGCTCGATCCCGAAGGATCTGGACGAGGCCGCGTACATAGACGGCTGCGGGGTGGTTCGGCTGTATTTCAACATCATTTTGCCGATCGTGAAACCGGCCATCGCCACGGTGTTTATCATCGACTTTTTGAACACCTGGAACGAGTTTTTGTTGCAGAGTATTTTGATCACCAACGCTGCCCTTCGGACTGTGCCCAACGGCCTGATGAGCTTTATGGGGGAGTACGGCACGGACTACGGACTGTTAAACGCGGGCGTGTTGATCTCCATCGTGCCGGTGCTCGTGGTATATCTGGCCTTCCAGAAGTATTTCGTCGAGGGAATGGCCGGTGCAGTGAAACAATAAAAGTAGAAAAGAGGATAAAGCTATGATTTATGATCAGTACCATTATCGGATCCCGGCGGGCAAGCGCGTCCGCCTGATTGTGAACAGCGATGCGAAAAACGAG
Organism: uncultured Clostridium sp.; assembly: GCA_900555045.1. GTDB lineage: Bacteria > Bacillota > Clostridia > Lachnospirales > Lachnospiraceae > Enterocloster. Next base: position 3,286 of record USJW01000121.1, read on the forward strand.
GCGGACGACCAGTATGCGATTGTCCAGGCGCTGCTTAGCCCCAAATTCGACAACCGCGGCATCATCGCGGCACACTTCGGCTATGAGAAGAGTCCGCGCAGCATGAAGGACAGCTACGACGAGGTCGTAAAGCTGCTTGGACTGATGAATTTCCCGAAGGATCTGGCATACCGTGGGGCGGAGCATGCGATCCCGGACGAGAAGACCCCGGTGGAGTCCGAGGGCGCGCGGCTGATTATCGAGGAGGCGATGAAGGACTCCGACGAGCCGCTGTATGTGATCTTTTTGGGACCGCTTACCGACATGGCCTGCGCGTATCTGATGGAGCCGCGGATTGCGAACCGCCTGACCTGCATCTGGATTGGCGGCGCGAAGTATCCCGAGGGCGGATATGAGTACAATCTGAACAACGACATAAAGGCCGCCCGCGTGGTGATGAACTCGGAGATCCCGGTGTGGCAGATTCCGCGGGATGTGTACAGCCAGGTGATCGTGTCCATGGCGGAGCTGGAGTACAAGGTATACCCCTGCGGCGAGCTGGGAAAATACCTGTTTGAACAGCTGGAGGAGCACGGCCACACCTCCTTTGCGATCAACACGCCCCGGACCGGCGAGTACTGGTGCCTGGGGGATTCCCCGGCGGTGGGCGTGCTGCTGTTCGCTCATATGTACAGCTACGACTGGGTGCAGGCGCCCCTCATCACGGACAACATGACGTATGTGAGAAACAGTCTGAACCGTCCCATCCGCGTCTACCGCGATGTGGACAACCGGTTTATACTGGAGGACTTTTTTGCAAAGCTGGCACTGTTTACTAAGAAATCGCCATCAGAGACGAGGTGAGTTTGAATGAGCAGGATAAAATTAGGATTTGCACCCACCAGGCGGAGCATCTTCAGCGCTCCCGACGCCATCAAATACGCAGGTCTCACCAGAAAGCGCCTGGCGGAGCTGGGCGTTGAGCTGGTGGACATCACGGACATCAACGAGGAAGGGCTGTTCTACGACGAGGCGGACCGGATAAAAATCGAGGAAAAGTTTCGCAGAGAGCAGGTGGACGGGCTGTTTTTCCCGCACTGCAATTTCGGCACCGAGTATGTGGTGGCCCGCCTGGCGCGGGATTTAAACGTCCCGGTGCTCCTGTGGGGGCCGAGGGATGAGCGGCCGGATGAGAATGGCATCCGCCTGCGCGACAGCCAGTGCGGCCTGTTTGCCACCGGCAAGGTGCTGCGCAGATTTCAAGTTCCGTTCACGTACATGACCAACTGCAGGCTGGAGGATCCGCAGTTCGAGCGGGGAGTCCGGGATTTCCTGGCCGTGTGCAATGTGGTCAAGGTGTTCCGCCACACCCGAATTTTACAGATCGCCCCACGCCCCTTCGATTTCTGGTCCACCATGTGCAACGAAGGCGAGCTTTTAGAGCGCTTCAACATCCAGCTGGCCCCGATCCCCATGCCGGAGCTGACCGCGGCCGTGAGGGCGGCCAAGGAGGAAGGGGCCCAGGTGCGGCAGGTCATGGATTACTGTCATCAGGCCATGGATGTGCGCGTGACGGAGTCAGAGCTTGAAAACATCGCGGCCATGAAGGTGGCGATGCGCGCCCTGGCCGACAAGTACGGCTGCAACGCGGTGGCGATCCAGTGCTGGAACGCGCTCCAGAGTGAGCTGGGGATCATGCCCTGCGCAGCCAACTCCCTGTTAAACGAGGAGGGACTTCCGGTGGTCTGTGAGACGGACATCCACGGGGCGATCACCGCGGTGATGGTGGAGGCGGCGGCCATGGACGGGACGCGCAGCTTCTTCGCGGACTGGACCGTGCGCCATCCGGACAACGAGAACGGGGAGCTCTTGCAGCACTGCGGTCCGTGGCCCATATCGGTGGCCCAGGAGAAGCCGGTGATCGGCTATCCGCTGGCATTCGACCACCCGGGCGCGGTGGAGGCGCTGGCCAAGTACGGGGACATCACGCTGGCCAGGTTCGACGGCGACAACGGGGAGTACTCCATGCTGATGGGTCAGGCCAAGGGCATTGAAGGCCCCTACACCAAGGGAACCTACCTGTGGGTGGAGGTGGAAAACTTAAAGCGCCTGGAGGACAAACTGGTCTGCGGACCGTATATCCACCACTGCGTGGGAATCCACAAAAAGGTCGTTCCGATCCTCTATGAGGCGTGCAAATACATCGGCGTGAAGCCGGATCTGTACGACCCGGTGGAGGAGGAAGTGAGAGCGTATATCCGGGGGGAATAGGGATGGATGAATTATCGGCATTGGCATATGAGCTGCGAAGAGACGTCCTGGACATGGTTTACCGGGCAAAGACCGGGCACATCGGCGGCGACTTCAGCGTGATGGAGATTCTGACGGACCTGTATTTCCGCCAGATGAATATCTCGCCGGAGAACGCATGCTCCGGGGAGCGGGACCGCTTTGTGCTCAGCAAGGGGCATTCCGTGGAGAGCTATTATGCGGTTCTCGGCAGAAAAGGTTTTTTGGACATTGAGGACGTGAAGGCGCGCTTTTCCACCTTCGGCTCCCCCTACATTGGGCATCCCAACAACAAGCTGCCCGGCATCGAGATGAATTCCGGGTCGCTGGGACACGGGCTCTCGGTCTGCGTGGGCATGGCGCTGGCGGGAAAAATGGACGGTAAGTCCTACCGCGTCTACACGGTGATGGGGGACGGCGAGCTCGCGGAGGGCTCTGTGTGGGAGGGAGTCATGGCGGCTTCCCACTACAAGCTGGACAACCTGTGTGCGGTGGTGGACCGGAACGGACTTCAGATCTCCGGCACCACCGAGGAGGTCATGCACCACGACGATTTGGAGGCGCGCTTTTCCAGCTTTGGCTGGAATGTGGTCCACGCCATTGGCAACAGCATCGCCTCCCTGGATGCGGCCTTTTTGCAGGCCAGGAGCGCGTCCGGCAGGCCCACAGTGATTCTCGCAAAGACGGTGAAGGGCTGCGGTGTGTCGTTCATGGAGAATCAGGCCGGCTGGCATCACCGGGTTCCGACGGAGGAGGAGTACGAGGCTGCCGCCAGGGAGCTCTCGGAGCGTGCGGCAAAACTGAGGGAGGGGGAAGCGGTTGATGAATAAAGTGGCGAACCGGCAGGCGATCTGCCAGGTGTTGTGCGAGGCAGCGCAGCACGACCGGGATATCGTGGTGCTTTGCAGCGATTCCAGGGGATCCGCGTCCCTGACCCCGTTTGCGCAGGCTTACCCGGACCAGTTTGTGGAGGTGGGAATCGCGGAGCAGGATCTGGTTGGGATCGCTGCGGGGCTGGCCAAATGCGGCAAGCGGGCGTTTGCGGCTTCCCCGGCGTGCTTCCTCTCCACCAGAAGCCTGGAGCAGGCCAAGATCGACGCGGCCTACTCGGACACGAATGTGAAGCTGATCGGAATCAGCGGCGGAGTCAGCTACGGGGCCCTGGGGATGAGCCACCACTCTGCGCAGGACATCGCGGGGATGGCTTCAATTCCCAACATGCGCGTGTATCTGCCAAGCGACCGGTTCCAGACCGAACGCCTTATGCGGGCACTGCTGGAGGATGAAAAGCCGGCGTACATCCGGGTGGGCAGAAACGCGGTGGAGGACGTGTACGAGGAGGACAACGTGCCCTTTGAGATGGACCGCGCAAACGTTCTGAATCCCAGCGGCTGTGAGGCACCCCAGGTGCTGATCGTGGCCTGCGGGGAGATGGTGGCTCCCTCCGTGAAGGCGGTGGAGTTGCTGTCGGAGTGCGGGATTCGGGCGGTTGTGATCGATATGTACTGTGTGAAGCCCTTTGACGCTCAGACGCTGCTGCGCGAGGCGCGCAGAGTGCGGGCGGTGGTGACGGTGGAGGAGCACTCGCCCTTCGGAGGGCTTGGGGCCCTGGTCAGCCAGGCGGTGGCGGCAAACTGTCCCAAGCGGGTGGTGAACCTGTCACTGCCGGACAGCCCGGTGATCGCGGGGAACTCCCGGGAAGTGTTCGACTACTATGGGCTGAACCCGGAGGGGATCAGGGAGGCGGCCCAAAAGGCGCTTGCAATGGAATAGAGAAGGTGTGCGTGATGGAACATAGCAGACAATATATCCTGGCCGTGGATCAGAGCACCCAGGGCACGAAGGCCATGATATTCGACGCGGACGGCAGGATGCTCTGCCGGCGCGATCTGCCTCACCGTCAGATTGTGGACGGCAGAGGTTGGGTGGAGCACGATCTCATGGAGATTTGGGAGAACACAAAAGCGGCCGTCCGGGCGGCGGTGGAAGCGGCGGGACTTTCGTCACGGGAGATCGCCGCAATGGGGATCAGCAATCAGCGGGAAACGGTGGCGGCATGGAACCGGAGAACGGGGGAACCGGTTTACAACGCTATTGTCTGGCAGTGCGCCAGGGGCGAGGGAATCTGTGCGAAAATCAAGGCTCAGGGGGATGGTGACCTGGTGAAGGCCCACACGGGGCTTGATCTGTCGCCGTACTTTTCCGCCAGCAAGCTGGCCTGGATTTTGCAGAATGTCCCGGAGGCGGTCCGACTGTCCCGGGAGGGGCTTCTGTGCTGCGGGACCATCGACTCCTGGCTGGTGTTTAAGCTCACTGGGGGCAGGGAGTTTAAGACCGATTACTCTAACGCCTCCCGCACGCAGCTGTTTAACATCCGGGAGCTGTGCTGGGACCGGGAACTGTGCGAGATTTTCGGCGTCCCGGAGAACTGCCTGCCCCAGGTCTGCGACTCAGATGCCTGGTTTGGTGAGACGGATCTGGACGGCTTCTTTGACAGGCCGGTGCCGGTCTGCGCCGTGTTGGGGGATTCCCACGGCGCGCTTTTCGGACAGAGCTGCCATGAGCCGGGGATGGCGAAGGCCACGTACGGCACAGGATCCTCCGTGATGATGAACGTGGGGGAAAAACCTGTGTTCAGCCAGAAAGGGCTGGTCACGTCCCTGGCGTGGGGGATTGACGGGAAGGTCCAGTATGTCTTGGAGGGAAATATCAATTATACCGGTGCGGTGATCACCTGGCTGGAGCGGCAGCTGGGGCTGATTGAGAGCGCCGCGGAAACCGGGGAGCTGGCGCGGCAGGCAAACCCCAACGACCGGACCTACCTGGTCCCGGCATTCTCGGGACTTGGCGCCCCGTACTGGGACAGCTTCGCCACCGCCACGATCACCGGGATGACGCGTGTGACCGGGAAGGCGGAGCTGGTCCGCGCGGCGCTGGACTGCATCGCGTATCAGATCGGGGACATTGTGGGCCTGATGGATGAGACGCTGCGGCGGCAGGGCGGAGCGGGGTTAAAAGCGCTGCGCGTGGACGGGGGCCCCACGAGAAACCGGTATCTGATGCAGTTCCAGAGCGATATTCTCGGCATACCGGTGGAGGTCCCTGCGGACGAGGAGCTGTCGGGCATCGGCGCCGCATACATGGCTGGAATCCGGGCAGGAGTTTTTGAGAAGGAAAAGGTATTCGGGGCGCGGAAAACGCAGAGGTATGCGGCGGAGATGGAGAAGGAAGAGCGAAACGAGAGACTGGAGGGGTGGAAGAGAGCGGTTGAGAAGGCTCGCGGGGGAGACGGATATGTGTCGTATCATTAAAAACAGGCGAGTTTCTATTGAGTATTTCCACGCTTCCAATTATACTTAATTTATATGATCCTGGCGTCCGTTTATCTGCTCACAGCGGTGCTGCGGTCGTAAACAGCAAAGATAAAAACACAGTCCCCGGTAGGTAGTCCGGGCGCAGCGGCCGATATTCGTGAAAACGCTGTCAGTAACCTTCCTCCTTAGGTCGTCCATTCTTTGTTCATTCTATACATTATAAGGAGGAACAAACATGGACAAGACAGCAGTGTCATTGCAGGTGCTTTTCGGGGATCCTTTTTGGATCGGAGTCTTCACGCGAATCAGCGGCGGAAAGCTGGAGGCGTGCAAGGTGACCTTCGGTGCAGAGCCAAAAGACTACGAGGTCCTGGAATTCATACGAAAGCATTACGTTCATCTGCGGTTCAGTCCGGCTGTGGAGGCGGAGGTAAAGGACAGGCCTGCGAACCCAAAGCGAATGCAGAGGGAAGCGAAGCGCGAAATGAGTCGCACCGGAATTGGAACGAAATCCCAGCAGGCCCTTGGCCTGCAGCGGGAGCAGACAAAGACGGAGCGGAAAATCTCATCGCGCCAGCAAAAAGAGGAAGAAAAGCAGCGCTTGTTTGAACTGAGACAGCAAAAACGCAAAGAGAAACACCGGGGAAGGTAATTGAGCGAACGATCTGATTCCCAAAATGAAAATGCCCTGCGGAGGCGGAAAATACAGTTTGTATTTTCCATCTTTGCAGGGCATTTTTATGTCATTTCCGTTCCTCAAAGGCATATAATCCAAATAAAAAAACGTGCCCTGGTTTCAGGCACGAGACATTTACTACTATAGCACAACCCCATAAAAAAGTCTATTCTTTTTTGATTTTCCTGTTACAATAAAGTCAGCAGCGCTGCCCAAATAATGAACAAAGATGAGGTGCAAAAATGAACGCAGAATTTCAAACCATCGCGGACTACTACGACGCAATGTACGTGGACCCGGCAGAATATGAGATGGAAGTAAAAAAGACAGTGGAGCTGATTGAACAGTATAAAGGGACAGATTTGGATAATAACCGAATACTGGATATTGCGTGCGGAACAGGAGAGCAAAGCCTGTATCTGGCAGAACATTATCAGGTATCGGGTATTGATTTGAGTGAGGACATGCTGAAAAAGGCCAGGGAAAAGGTTCCGCAGGCGGAGTTTATGAAAATGGATATGCTGGACTTCAAGCTGGATAAGAAATATGGGGCAGCGGTAAATCTCTATGGGAGCATCGGATTTGCAGAGAACCTCGAGCGGATGAAATGCGGAATGCGCTGTGTCTATGAATGCCTGGAGGAAGGCGGGGTATTCATTCTCACGCCCTGGGGGACGAAGGAGACCTTTGAGGAGGGGATGGTGGCCGATGCCCGGGAGCGCGGCGGAGTCCACTACTGCAGAATGGAGACCGTGCGCCGAAGTGGGGAGCAGAAGGTGGAGGTGGAGATGTTCCACCTGATCGGGCGGGATCTGACGGTTCAGCCGTTTCACCACATCCAGACCATCACCCTGTTTTCCGAGCATGAGTACACAGAAGCTCTTGAGTCCGCCGGATTCACGATCAAAGCGCGGCTCAGTGAAAAGGAGTTTCGGATGGGCGCATTTGTCTGTGTGAAATAGGACACATATTCTGCCCGCAGCCACCGCGTTGACTTTGCGTGTGGCTGCGGGCACTCACATGTCAAAAATACACAGTTATGTAAACAATTATCCGGCCCGCCCATCGGTTGTGCCTTGCAACCGATCCGAAAGGCGTTTATAATATTTCATATCTTGACAAAAGCAGGTGAGCAAATGTACATAGCGGATTTACATATTCATTCACGGTATTCCCGGGCGACCAGCAAGGACCTGACGCCGGAGCAGCTGGATTTTTGGGCGGGGCGCAAGGGAATACAGATTTTAGGAACCGGAGATTTCACGCATCCGGCATGGCGCGATGAGCTGCGGGAAAAGCTGGTGCCCGCTGAGGACGGGCTGTATCGGCTGAAGGATGAGCTTAAAATCGGCGGCTCTGGGGCGGCCGGGTCCTCCGCTCCATCCACGCGGTTTGTGATTTCCGGTGAAATCAGCTCGATCTACAAAAAGAACGGCAAAGTGCGCAAGGTACACAGTGTCATCCTGCTTCCCAGCCTGGAGGACGCGGAGCTGCTGTCTAAAAAGCTGGAGACGATCGGAAACATTCACTCGGACGGCCGCCCGATTCTGGGGCTGGACTGCCGGGATCTTTTGGAAATCACGCTGGAGCTGTGCCCGCGCGCCATCTACATTCCGGCGCATATCTGGACGCCTCATTTCTCGCTGTTCGGGGCATTTTCCGGCTTTGACACGGTGGAGGAGTGCTACGAGGATTTGACGCCGCATATTCATGCGATGGAAACGGGCCTCTCCTCGGATCCGCCCATGAACTGGCGCCTCTCCGCCCTGGATTCCTATCAGCTTGTATCCAACTCCGACGCCCATTCCCCTGCCAAGCTGGGACGTGAGGCGAATTTGCTGGACATTGAGATGTGCTATGACGGGCTTTACGGCGCGATTCAGCGAGGCGACGGGCTGGCGGGCACGATCGAATTCTTCCCCGAGGAGGGAAAGTACCACTACGACGGCCACCGGAAATGCCATCTCTGCCTCAGCCCCACCGAGGCGGAGCGCTATGATGGAAAGTGCCCGGTCTGTGGCAAAAAGCTGACCATCGGCGTCTCGCACCGGGTGGAGCAGCTGGCTGACCGGGCGGAGGGCTATAAACCCGCCGGCGCCCGGCCCTTTGAGAGCCTGGTGCCGCTGCCGGAGGTGATTGCGGCGTCCACCGGCCGTTCAGCCGCCAGCGCAAAAGTGCAGGACCAGTACGCGCAGATGCTGGCCAAGCTGGGACCGGAATTTACAATTCTCCGTGAGCTTCCGGTTGAGGAAATCCGCACTGCCGCGGGCTATCAGGTATCCGAGGGGATCCGCCGCCTGCGGGAGGGGCATGTGGAGCGCCTGCCGGGATTTGACGGTGAGTACGGCACCATCAAGCTGTTCACGCCGTCGGAAATCGATAACCTGGACGGGCAGCTGAGCCTGTTTGCCGGTTGGAGTGAGATGTCCGCGGAATCGGACGGTGGAGGAACGGCCTCCGGCGGGGCCAAGGGTCCGAGTGAAACCGCAGCTGCCATGGTCACTGACACGGGTAGCACGGTCAGCGGCTCGGGCGCTGTCACGGCTGCCGCCATGCCCGGCACCTCGGCCGCTGCCATGCCCGGCGCCCCGTCTGCTGCCATGCCCGGAGCTGTCACGCCTGCTGCCGTGCCCGGAGCCTCGGCCACTGTCATGCCTGGCGCCCCGTCTGCTGCCATGCCCGGCGCCCCGTCTGCCACCATGCCTGCCGCCTCGTCTCAAGCTCTGAACCCGGAGCAAACCCGCGCAGTCCGATCCACAAACCGTGTCACTGCCGTAATCGCCGGGCCGGGCACGGGAAAGACCGGCACACTGGCGGCGCGGATTGCCTACCTGATAGAGACGCGGAGAGTGAAGGCCGGGGAGATCACTGCGGTCACATTCACAAACAAAGCGGCGCAGGAGATGCTAAGCCGTCTGGAAAGCCAACTGGGCAGCAAGCAGGCGGTGCGCCGGATTCAAATCGGCACATTCCACTCCATATGCTACGATATCCTGAAAAAGCAGGGGATTTCATTTGTGATGGCGGACGAGACAGAGATGTTCGAGATGGCACGGGAAGCCATTCAGGGGCAGAACCTGAAACTGAAGCCGTCGCGTCTGCTGCACTATATCTCGCTGAGAAAAGCCGGCGTGAGCCAGGCGGAGGCCGGTTTAAACCGGGACGAGGCTGCCCCGTCCGCGGAGGGTGAGAAAAACCGGAATGAGACTGCCCTGTCCACGGAGGGTGAGAAAAATCGGGATGAGGCTGCCCCGTCCGCACAGACTGAAAAAAATTCAGCCCCGCTGGTGACCGGTGAGCAGCTGGAGGCCGCCTACCGGGCTTACCAGGAGGCGTTAACCGCAGCGGGCGCGCTGGACTTTGACGATCTGCTTCTGCGGGCGCTTGAGATTGCGGAGGCGGGGGAGGCATGCGAGCCGTTTCGCTATCTGCTGGTGGACGAGTTCCAGGATATTAACCCGGTGCAGTACCGGCTGATCCGCGCGTGGAACCGGGCCGGGAGGGAGCTGTTTGTGATCGGCGACCCGGACCAGGCGATCTACGGCTTCCGGGGGACGGACGCGAAATGTTTTCTGCGCCTGGCGGAGGATGAGCCGGAGCTGGAAACCATCCGCCTGGAGCAGAATTACCGCTCGACCCCACAGATTCTTGAGGGAGCTATGTCCGTGATCTCGGTGAACCCGGGGCCCCCGCGGTCTCTGCATGCGAACCGTGAGGATGGATTCCCCATCCGCATCGTGAACGCCGCCAGCGAGATGGCGGAGGCGATCTTTGTGGCCAAGGAGATCAACCGGCAAATCGGCGGAATCGACATGCTGGATGCCCAGGAGGGCTTCGCGTGCCCGGATGACCGGCGTCCCAGAAGCTTTGCGGACATCGCGGTGCTCTATAGGACCCATCGCCAGGCCGATCTGCTGGAGAAATGCCTGCAGAAGGAAGGAATCCCCTACGTGGTGGCCGGCCGCGACGACTTCCTTCGGGCCGACAGCGTGCGCGGAACCATCTGCTTCCTCCGCTGCCTCATGGACGGCCAGGACGAGCTCTCACGCCGCCTGTGCCTGAAGCTTCTGTGGAATCTGTCGGAGGACTGTATATCGGACTGTATTTTCCAGGCCATGGCCGACAAATATTCCCCTCAGTTGAAAAAGGTCCGTCCGCAGAAGCTGCTAGCAGTCTGGATGGGAGACATGGGACTTGAGGGGGATGCTGACATGCAGAAGCTGGCCTCCGCGGCGGTTTTCTACAAATCCGTCCGGGAATTTTTGGACAGTTTGTCATTTGGGCAGGAGAGCGATCTGAGGCGCTGCGGCAAAAAGAATTACACCTCGGACGCGGTGACGCTTATGACACTGCATGGATCCAAGGGGCTGGAGTTCCCGGTTGTTCTGCTGTACGGGGCCAGGAAGGGCATGATTCCGTTGGAGACAGGAAAACAGATCTCCGACATGGAGGAGGAACGGCGCCTGTTTTTTGTGGGCATGACCCGCGCCAAGGAGGAACTGATCCTGACAACCGGCCGTGAACCATCCCCATTTTTGGAGGATATACCAGAATCGGTGATGGTCCGCCAGCAGGCCAACCCAAACCACCGTGCAGACGCAGGTCAGCAGCTCAGTTTGTTTGATTTTATGTAAATTTGATGTGGGGGAATGCGGGGAAAAATCAAGAAAATCGAGAAAACCACAAAAACCGAGAAAACCGAGAAACCCGCGAAACCCGCGAAAACCAAGAAACCCGAGAAACCCGCGAAAACCAAGAA
>USJW01000122.1 GCA_900555045.1 uncultured Clostridium sp.
TTTTTTTCAAGCAGAAGACGGCATACGAGATGACGTCAGTGACTGGAGTTCAGACGTGTGCTCTTCCGATCTGGAGGGAAAATGAATAAAATAGCAAAAAAGATCGCGCTTTCCGGCCTTGCATTGATCCTGATTGTCAATATTCTCGCCGCTGCACAGCGGCGGGACGGGAAGGGCGAGGAGATGCCGACAGCCGCTCAGACGGATGTGATCAACACTCCGATGAAACGCGGGGACCAGATTATCCTTCGGCTGGCGAACAATCACGGGCCGACCTACCCAACCTCCGTCGCATGCGACTATTTTGCGGAACTGGTGGAGGAGCGAACCGACGGGCGGGTTCGGATTGTGAACTACCATTCGGCTCAGCTGGGCGATGAGAAATCCACTGTCACACAGGTCATGTACGGAGGAATCGATCTGGCGCGGGTATCTACGGCGCTGCTGACGGACTATGACCCGGAGCTGATCGCTCTGCAGATGCCGTACCTGTATGAGAATTCCGATCACATGTGGAGCGTGCTGGGCAGCGAAATCGGAGATTCCTTTTTGGCCGGTATGGAGGCGATTGGAGTCGAGGGGCTGTGCTGGTATGATGCGGGCGCGAGGAACTTCTACACGGCGTCCGGCCCGCTAAACTGCGTGGACGATTTGCAGGGGCTGCGGATAAGGGTGCAGGAGAGCGCATTTATGATGGATCTGATCAGCGCGCTGGGCGCGGTTCCGGAACAGATCCCCTTTGACAAGGTGGGAATTGCCTTGAAGCGGGGGGAGGTTGACGGGGCGGAGAATAATTTTTCCAGCTATGTCAGCACCATGCATTATCTGTATGCGAAGGATGTGATACTGGATGAACATGTCCGGATACCGGAGGTCATTATTATCAACAAGGCGGTATTTAACAGCCTGGAGGAGCGGGACCGGGAAATTATCCGGCAGGCGGCGAGAGATTCCTCGGCCAGACAGCGGGAGCTTTGGGACGAGGAGGAGGCGCGCAACCGAAAGATGGTTCAGGCGGCGGGTGTTACAATCCGCGAGGTGCAGGACAAGAGCGCATTTATTGAAAAGGTGCAGCCGATTTACGAGACATATGGGGGGGATTACGCGGAGATATTTGAAAAAATTAATGCGATGAAGAATTAAGAGAGCATGTAGTCAGGAATGGGGGAAATGCAATGAAACGAAAAAATTTGGGCAAGCGGAGTTTGAAAATTCTTTCGCTGGCGCTGGCGGTATCCACATTTTCAGCGCCGTCCGCGTTCGCGGGCAGCTGGCGGCAGATGGGAAATACCTGGAAGATGCAGCAGGAAAACGGTGAATTTATCCGCGGTCAGTGGTATCGGGATACCGACGGCAAGTGGTATTACTTCGACGAGAATGGGAACATGAAAATCGGCTGGCACCGCGATCTGGACGGAAAGTGGTACTACATGGATCTCTCCGGGGCGATGGTGGCCAACGCGTGGCTTAAGGGAGCGGACCAAAAGTGGTACTACGTGGGTGAGAACGGAGCCATGGTGACCGGCAGATGGACACCGGATGGCTACTGGGTCAATGCGGACGGCAGCTGGAATGAGGCCGTAGCGCCGGTAATTTTCAGCAAGAAGGCGACCACGTCCGGGGGAACTACAGGGGGTGGATCCCATAGCAGGCCGGACGGTAAGCCGGATGATAAACCGGACGATAAGCCAGATGATAAACCGGATGACAAGCCGGACGATAAACCCGATGATAAGCCGGACGACAAGCCGGACGACAAACCGGATGATAAGCCGCTGGAGCAGGCGTTTAAGGCGGCCGCGAACGGCGCGGAGAATGTGGGCGCCGTCAGCGCGGACAGCATCGAATTTCTGACCGGGGAGACATACCGCTTTACTGTGGACACGGCAAATTCCCGGGAAGCCGGGCTGATGTCCACCGCGGTGAGCGCAGGGAGCTTAAAAGCCCAGCTTCTGGCAGGCATGCCAAAGGGCACAAAGCTCGAGATCACGGACGCCGCAGGCGCTTCGAAGGCGGCCAACGCCGCGGTGGAAGCGGGCGACCGGATCGCAGTGAGCGATGGGACCGATGAGAAGCAGTACACGGTTCAGATAAAAACAGCAGCGCTCAGAGGGACTCTGGAGGCGAACCGGACGGAGCTCACCGCCGGCGTGGGGACCGACCTGATTTTAAACTTCCATGCGGGCCAGAGAACACCGGACGGCACGGTGGTGATCGATGTTCCGGCGGGAATCGCAGTGTCCATGGACAATACATATGTGAATGTGATCGGCAGAGGCGAAGTGCCCCTCGGCGATCTCTCCGAACAGTCCCCGGGAAGATGGGGCGGCGGCTATGATGTGAAGGTCGGAGAGGCGCAGATCGGGGAGTCGGACGAGGGCGGCGCCCGGATCCGGCTGACCGGGCTGGATTTGAGGCCGGATAACGGCATCGACGTGCAGCTCAGGATTGAAGATGTGAGCGTGGATGCGCCGGGAAAATATGAGTTTAAGGCCTCCTATCTGGTGACAGAGCCGGTGGCATGTGAGAGCCCGCTCACCAGCCTGGCGGTGGATGTGGTGGAGACAGTCAGCGGATTTGAGCGCGTTCTGGACAAGTCGCTGGTTTACAATGTGGATACCGACTATCAGGCGGCGGAGTTTTCATGGCCGGCGGCAGAGGGCGCAGATCAGATCAAGCTGCTTCATTCTACCGACAAGGGGGCCACATGGTCCGTGTACGGGACTCTGGACGGCGGCGCCGAGGAGGTCTCGGTGGAAGATCTGGAGCCGGATACGGAGCACTGGTTCCGCCTTGAGGTGGTGGGCGGCGCCAACGCGGGTTTGTCCAATATCTCTAAGCTTTACAGCGGCATGTACAATGTGCGGGTGGCCGGAGGCGCGCCCACGGACGGAAGCAACGCTGCGGCGAGCATCGACGCGGCCATCGATTATATGAATTCGCTCGGCGGCGGAACCGTCCTGTTTGAGGGCGGGAAGTTCAGCACCACCACCGTGCACTTAAAGAGCAATGTGTACCTCTACATTGACCAGTCGGCGGAGCTCACGGCGATGAAGGGCTGTGATGCGCCGGAGGTGACCTGGTTTTCCGACCGGGACTACAGGAGCGGCACCTCGCCCACCTCGAGCGGTCCCTACAAGGATCCGGACAACTGGCTTACCAAGCAGGATGTGGGACACACCTACTGGCAAAATGCAATGTTTTACGGCCAGCGTTTGGACAACATTAAGATTGTCGGCAACGGCCGGATCGCGGGCGACGGGAATCTCAATACCGGCGACGGCGTGATGAACAACAGCGCGGACAACCGGGCGGATAAGATGGTCGCCCTCAAGCTCTGCACCAATTTCGAGATCGGCGGACTCTCAAAGCCGAAGGATCTGTGGTACGAGGAGACGGACGATCCAAACGGGGATGAGCCGTTTTATCTGGAAGCGGACGGAAGCCGCGATACGGACATCGACAACATGCTGCAGATCAGCCGGGCGGGACATTTTGTCCTTCTGGCCACCGGCGTGGACGGCGTCAGCACCCACGATGTGTACGCGGAGAAGGCCAACGGAGGCGTGCGCGACATCTTCGACTATATGGCGTGCAACGATGTGACGGCATTCAATATTTACGCGGCGGGCGCTTCCGATGATATCGTGAAGCCGGGAAGCGACTGTTCTCTTGGATTCACGCGTCCGGCCAACAACTATCTGGTGCGCAATATTATCGGCGATACAAACTGCAACCTGTTCCAGATCGGCTCGGAGACGGCGGACGATATCCAGAATATCTGTGTGGACAATATCTATGTTTTGGCGTCCAACAAGGCGGGATTTTCCATCTCCACCAACGACGGCGGCCATGTGAAGGATATCCACCTCAACTGCGGCGGCACGGTGGGCGAGTGTAAATACGGGGTGGAGCACGAGGGCCTTGACATGGGCTACCGGCCGCAGGTCACTCATCCGTTCCGGTCTGAGATGCGCCGCACGCGGGCTCCGTTCTTCCTGTCCATCTCCAACCGCGGCCGAATCATGGGCGGCGAGGCGGTCCGGACAAAGTTTACGGATCCCAACGGAACCGAGCGGGACGAGCTTTTAAGCACCAACGTGAACATCGGATATGTGGAGAATGTCTACATTAACAATGTGAATGTGGAGGAGGTATACGGGGGAAGTCAGTATAAGGGGACCAGATGGAACCCCTACAGCGGGCAAAACAAGGCGACTCCCATAATCGCCGGATACCGCGTGCCGGACGGAGTGGGAATCACGCTTCCGGACGGGCGCGACGTGGGCTATCTGGAGAACGTTGAATTTAACGATGTGGATGTTCTGGTCAAGGGCACAAACCCGGTTTCGGATGCGGAGAATTCGCCGAAGGAGATGGGCGTGGGCCAGTACAACGTGGGCGATCTGGCAGGGGACGCGAGAGGATCCATGCTCCCGGCGTACGGCTTCTGGGCGCGCCATGTGAAGAACTTTAACATGAACAACTGCACGGTCAATTTTGAGGAAAATGACGACAGGTACGCGATTGTGCTGGACGATGTGGAAGGCGCAAAGCTGGAACAGGTCACCATGGTTCAACCGCAGAATAACCGGAACCTGTTAAAGCTTCTGAACTGTAAGGATATCACGGTGACGGGCAGTGTGTACCGCGAGGGCACAATGGACGGCGCCATGCATGATATGCCGGAGATTGACCAGGCGACTGTGGAGGGAAAGCAGACATACCCGTACGGAGTCAGCGATTCTGCTTCCGTGATAAAGAATGAGAGCGCGGAGAAAAATGTGGTTGTCTCCGTGACAGAGGAACCGTTAGAAATCCAGGTTGTGTTCGGCGCGGAGGTGGAGGCGCTCAAGGATTCTGTCACCTCGTCGGACGGATCCTTACAGAAGTATCAGGTGCTGCGCGCCGGGGAAGAGATTGCCACCGGCAAGGTGCAGACGGAGGATGTCTTAAAAGTGCAGTCCGAGAGCCTGGTGAACACGGCGGAATACCGGATCGTGACGGCAAACAGCAATACCGTGGAAATTCAGGCAATGGCGGAGGATGGCTGCGTCATGGCGGTCGACAACGCGGGAAAGACGGTGCATGCGCTGACCGACACGACCGTTGAGGAGCTTACCCTGGCAATTCAGTCCACGGACGGCTCCGAGCAGCACTATGAGGTGGTTGGCAAGGAAGCGGGCGATCTGTTGGCGAGCGGAGATACACTGAAGGTCACGGCTGCCGACGGAGTGAGCACGGAGGAGTATGAGGTGCTCGTGAGTCAGGATATCCGAATCCGCATCGCGCAGGACACCTATTTTGTGCAGGGCATCAACGCCCAGAAGCTCACAGTCACAGCGCTAAAGGGGACGACTCCCAAGCAGCTTAAGGCGAGTCTGGCTCCCAGGCGCGAGGACGTGGAGCTGGTATTTGAGGTGGCGGATGCCGACGGAGAAAAGAAAGAGAGCGGAGCAGTTGTGGACGGGGATGTGCTGACAGTCAGTCTGCTGGAGGATGAATCCGTGTTCCAGACCTACCGGATCAACACGGCTGTGTACACGTCCTCCAGCACGAAGGCGGAGGGCGAGACCGCGGAATACAAGATGACCGGTGCCGGCATGACCACAAAGACCAACAACGACAGCGCGGCAAGCGCCGGGAAGAACCGCCAGTTTGAGAACTGTGTGGTGGGAGATTATGTGGAGTATATCATTCCGGATCTGCCGGCAGGAAACTACGAGATGACCTATGTGTACAAGACGGCCAACAACAACCGCCGCGGAATCATAGGGGCCAGCTTTAACGGAGTGCAGTTGAGCGGGGAGGCGGACGCCAATGACACAGTCGCCAACAAGTACATCCC
Organism: uncultured Clostridium sp.; assembly: GCA_900555045.1. Taxonomy (GTDB): domain Bacteria; phylum Bacillota; class Clostridia; order Lachnospirales; family Lachnospiraceae; genus Enterocloster. The sequence continues at coordinate 5,849 of USJW01000122.1, forward strand.
GTTCAGCTATGGGACGGTGACGCAGGAACAGACCGGAGATGCGGTGGTGCGCCTGACGGTTGTGGATAAGGGGAGCGGCAGCTCGCCGTATAACTTCATTGTTGACTGCCTGGAATTTGCGGGCAACCCCAGCCCCAACACGAATCTGAAGGCGTCCGGCACGAAGATTGCATCCATCGACAACGATGAGCGGATCATTGTGATGAAGTCCAACGCGAAGGTTGAGGACGTGCTTCAGATCGAGGGCGCAGACGGCTCCGATCAGGCGTATCAGGTGCTGCGCGGGGAGGATCCGCTGGACGAGGGATTGCTGGAGAGTGGGGATGTGCTGGAGGTTACGGCACAGAACGGTGAGAATACCGTCCGCTATACCATCGAAATTGATGACAGCCAGGTGTCCGCGGAGCTGGAGTTTGCCAATGCGCACTGGATCAGCGGAGCATTTTTCCTGGAGCCGGGCACGAGAGTGGATGAACTTGGCGGCCTGATCACGAGCGATCTGGACCTGGTGTTTGAGGTGACCTCCGACGGACAGGGGAAGGATGATGAGGCTCTGATCTGCGACGGGGATGTGATCCGGGTGATTGACACGGAATCCGGCGAGGCGATCCGCACCATCACGGCAGAGGTGTACACCGAAGCGCCGTTTGCGGAGTATGATTATGACAGCGCTAAGGCGAACCTTGCCGACTCGGTGGAGAGCGATGACAGCAGCTTAAAGGCCAGCAGTGACACAATCTTATCCACCGACACAGCGCTGAGAGTGCCATATGTGCAGGGCGGAAAGAGCGGGTATGTGTCCCTTGACGTGGAAGTGCCGGTTGCGGGTAAATATAAGGCGGAGCTGGTGTACAAGAGCGGCAGCCGTTCCGATCAGGTGAAAGCACTGATCATGTGCGGGGATCACACGACGGAAGCGGGCAATGTGGACGTTGCGACGAGCAGCGGAAGACTGTGGCTCGCGGATATGGATGGAAGAAATACCAGCAAGAGCTACATTGAAACCACGATTGTGACTGGAGATTTTGAGGCGGGGACCAATACATTTAGATTTGAAAACCAGAAGGACAAAGAGATGGTTTTGGTCGAGGTCAAGCTCACATTCCTGGAGGAAGCGGACGAAATCGCTGAAGAGGAGAATGAGGCGTTACTTCCGGATGTGGAGACCGAACCGAAGGAGGAGGAGACAGTGCCCGAGGAGGGTGAGAAACTGCCTGAGGAGGGAGAAGGCCAGCCCGAGGAGGGAGACGGTCAGCCCGAGGAAGGAGAAGGCCAGCCCGAGGAAGGAGAAGGCCAGCCCGAGGAGGGAGACGGTCAGCCCGAGGAAGGAGAAGGCCAGTCCGAGGAAGGAGAAGGCCAGCCCGAGGAAGGAGAAGGCCAGCCTGAGGAGGGAGAAGGCCAGCCTGAGAAAGAAGAGGGCCAGCCCGAGGAAGGAGAAGGCCAGCCCGAGGAGGGAGAAGGCCAGCCCGAGAAGGGAGAAGGCCAGCCCGAGGAGGGAGAAGGCCAGCCAGAGGAAGGAGAAGGCCAGCCCGAGGAGGGAGAAGGCCAATCTGAAGAGGAAAGCGGAAATCTGGAAGAAACTGGAGAATAACAGGGCTTGAAGATGATCTGACCAGGCCTCACAGACGGCATACGGTGCCGTGACATTGAATCAATTGAAAAAATCCGCAGCGGTGAATTCGAGAGAGCGCACCCTGCGGATTTTTGCTGTACGCGATGAGCTGTTTGTGTGGCCCTCGAGGATATCTGCGCGTAATTTTGAAAAAAGCAGCCATACTATCCCTGAGGTGATAAAATGGACAAGGACCAACAGGAGCGGCAGGCCCAAAAGCGCTCCAACGAGATGTTTAACAGCATCACCGAGAAGGTGAAGCCGGAGAACCAGAACCAGACCCACAACTCCCGACGGGAGGGGATGGGACCGAACACAAAGAGGAGACCCAGCTAAAGCATCCATTTCGGATGCTTTTTTCTGCTTGTAGGTGACAAATTCCCGGAAATGTTATAAGATAGACTTTGCAGCATTTCAGGTCCTGCCGGTGGGCGGGACGAGCTAGAACCCCGAAAGGGGGATGGAAGGCGGTAAAGACAGAATGAGTATTTATGATTCACTGAATCCAATGCAGCAGGAGGCCGTGTTCTGCACGGAGGGCCCGCTGCTTGTGTTGGCCGGGGCAGGTTCGGGAAAGACGAGGGTGCTGACCCACCGGGTGGCTTACCTGATCGAGGAAAAGCAGGTGAACCCCTGGAATATCATGGCCATCACGTTTACCAATAAAGCGGCCGGGGAGATGCGCGAGCGCGTGGACCAGCTGGTGAGCTTCGGCGCGGAGAGCATCTGGGTGAGCACGTTCCACTCCTCCTGCGTGCGCATTCTGCGGAGGCATGTGGAGGCGCTTGGATATTCCACCAGCTTCTCCATCTACGACACGGACGACCAGCGGACGCTGATGAAGCAGGTGTTCAAGTCTCTGGACGTGGACACGAAGCAGTTTAAGGAGCGGTCGGTGCTCTCGATCATCTCCTCGGCCAAGGACAAGCTCATCGGGCCGGAGGAGTTCCTCTTAAACGCCTCCGGGGATTTCCGGCAGCGGAGAGTGGGGGAGATCTACCAGGAGTACCAGAAGCAGCTGAAAAAGAACAACGCCATGGACTTCGACGACCTGATCGTCAAGACGGTGGAGCTGTTCCAGAACAATCCGGACGTGTTAAACTACTATCAGGAACGATTTAAGTACATAATGGTGGACGAGTACCAGGACACGAACTTAGCGCAGTTTAAGCTGATCAGCCTGCTGGCGGCCAAGTACAAAAACCTGTGCGTGGTAGGCGACGACGACCAGTCCATCTACAAGTTCCGCGGGGCCAATATCGAGAATATTTTAAGCTTTGAGGACACATTCCCCGGAGCGCGGGTGATCAAGCTGGAGCAGAACTACCGGTCCACCCAGAACATCCTAAACGCGGCCAACGGCGTGATCCGCCACAACCGCGGGCGGAAGGACAAGACGCTCTGGACGGCCAACGACGAGGGCGGCATGGTACAGTTCAAGCAGTTTGAGAACGCCAGGGACGAGGCCGACTATGTGGCGAGACAGATCAGGGACAGCGGCTACTCCTACCAGGACCAGGCGGTGCTGTACCGCACCAACGCCCAGTCGCGTCTCCTCGAGGAGCGCTGCATCTTCTACAACGTGCCCTACCGGCTGGTGGGCGGCGTGAATTTCTATCAGCGCAAGGAGATCAAGGACATTCTGGCGTATCTGCGCACCATCGCCAACGGCGTGGACGATATCTCGGTGCTGCGGGTCATCAATGTGCCAAAGCGCGGGATCGGCGCCACCACCATGGGCAAGGTGACGGCCTTCGCGTCGGAGCACGGGATGAGCCTTTACGAGGCGCTTAAGGAGGCGAAGCAGATACCGGGGCTAAACAAGGCTGCAGCCAAGATCGCGGTTTTTGTGGGGCAGATTGAGAGCTTCCGCGTGCGCGCGAATTCCGAGGACTTCTCGATCCAGGATCTGATCGAGGGGATTTTGGACGAGACCGGCTACCGGCAGGAGCTGGAGGACGAGGGGGAGATCGAGTCCCAGACCCGCCTGGAGAACATCGAGGAGTTGGTGAACAAGGCGGTCAGCTACGAGTCGGACAGCGACCATCCCACCCTGGACGAATTCTTAGAGCAGGTGGCCCTGGTGGCGGACATCGACAGCATGGACGAGTCGGAGAACCGGGTGACGCTCATGACGCTCCACAGCGCCAAGGGTCTGGAGTTCCCGAAGGTCTACCTGGTGGGCATGGACGACGGCCTGTTCCCCAGCATGATGTCCATGATGTCGGACGACAAGTCGGAGATCGAGGAGGAGCGCAGGCTCTGCTACGTGGGAATCACCCGCGCCAGGGAGGAGCTTGTGATGACCTCCGCCAGGCAGCGGATGGTCAACGGGGAGACCCGCTACTCCAAGCCCAGCCAGTTTGTGGACGAGCTTCCGGCGAATGTGGTGGAGCTCGACCGGCTGGAGCCGGCGCTCGGCAGCTACGGCGGTTTTGGGGGCGGTGCGAGCGGAGGAGGCTCCGGGAGGAAGGCGGACGCCTACGCGGACGACTCCCTGCCCTGGAATCAGGGGAGTGCCGGAAGCGCCGGGAGGGCGAAGGCGGCTCCCAAGGCGGACGGGCGCGGTTTCGGCAGCAGCTACAATCCCTACGCCTCCCGAAGCGCGGCCCCGGCCAGCGCACCGTCCAAGCAGCCGGCCTTCGGCAAGGCGTTCTCGGTGCAGAAACCGTCTGCGCTGGACTACGGTCCCGGCGACCGGGTCAGCCACATCAAGTTCGGCCAGGGCACGGTGAAGGAAGTGACGGACGGCCCCAAGGACTACGAGGTGACGGTGGTGTTTGACAAAGCCGGACAGAAAAAGATGTTTGCGTCGTTTGCAAAATTGGAAAAAGTTTAGGATACTTCCGGATAAATTCAAAAAATTAGAATAAATTAGGATAGTAAAATGAGGCCGATCATGGTATAATACTAAAATGAGCAATGCAATCGGGCTGTATCGTTAGGAGGAAAGGACGTGGGCAATATGAATCGATTTGACAAGGACCGCTTTGACGCGATGGGAAGAGAGGCCATGAGCCGTGTGGAAGAAATCATGAACTCCACCAGACTGAATGAGCTTCTGCATAAAAAAGAGGAAGAAGATAAGAAAAAGAACTGCATCCTTTGGGTGTTGGCGATCATCGGAGCAGTGGCGGCGGTAGCGGGAATCGCCTATGCGGTTTACCGTTTCTTCACACCGGACTACCTGGAAGACTTCGAGGATGATTTCGACGATGACTTCGACGACGATTTCTTCGAGGACGAGGAGACGGAGGAGAAGAAGGCTCCGAAGGAAGAGGAATAAAAAATAAATAGAAAATGCAGTGCGTGAGGGCTCCCGGTTTCGGGAGCCCTTTTTGAATGTAATGGGCCTTGGGCGAAGCCTGCGGCCCATTGTATTGCGCAAAAATCGGGAGGGACGGCCGAGCGGTTGCCAACCTGTCCCCACCTCCCAAGGTTTAATCCCACCAGAAAAACCACACGCCGGACTGCGCCAGGGTATCCGCCAGCGTTCCCACCGTGCCATCCTCCGGCCCCTGGTCCACCACGTCCGGGCAAAAGACGTAGTGCTCCAGCGCCAGCTCCATGGCCAAAGCCCGGTCCACCGGGGCGGGCAGGGAGAACTCCAGAACGTCATGGGTCATGACGGCGGGGACGGCCCCATAACGGTCAAACCAGTACTCCGCTACGGCCATCAATTCCGAAGTATCCGGGCATTCGTTCCAGCCGCCGAAGGGGAGCCAGGCGAAGACTTCCCAGGGGTGGCTGACCGGAATTTCCGCGAGAATCAGGGGGAGCGTTTTCGTTGTCCCGAAGTCCTGGAGGCCGCAGAAGCGGTTGTTGGCCTCGCCGCCGGTCATTTCCCCCATGATCTCCTCATCCCAGTCCATGTCGTCGTCCTCGGCCTCCTGACGCCGCTCTTTCAGGAGATGTTTCAGGACCAGGCGCCCGCTTTTCATAGGAAATGCCAGGGTTCTGCGGCGGTATTCGGCGACTGCGGAGGCGTCAAAGCTGTAATCCTCGCCGTCAGAATCCTCGTCGGAATTCATGATCAGGCATTCCCAGAGGGTTTCATCCACCGCCACCAGCATGGGGAGGAAGCCCTCCTTCTCGCCGCGTGCTCTGGCCTCGCGGTAGGCATTAAGAATCGGGGTGTCGTCCGCCGTGGGGGCGAAAAAGCGGCAGGGGCAGTCCAGGTATTGGATCATGGCCTGGGCCAGTTGGGGGATGGGATTGGTTTCATTCATAGTGGGATACTCCTTTTTTGTGTGTAAATGTTATACGCTCAGGTCTGCTGATGGATCATGGCGGCCACCTGGCAGTCCGGGCAGAATTCGATGTAGAGGGTTCCCTCGGCGTATTCCATCAGCGTGTCCCACTGAATCTGTGCCAGATAGCGCATAGGCCTTCCGCAGTCCGGACAGGTGGCGTACTGCCAGTCCTGAATCCAGTTGGCGAAGCCGCCGATGGTGTTGAGATCCTCGTAGCAGGCACCCAAAAACAGGGGCGACGGTTTGTCGTCCAGGACATAGGGGTTGGCTGCCATCTTTTCAAATTCTTCTTCCTCGATATAATTCTCAAGGTCGTCCACATCCGTCTCTGTGTCCAAGAGCGTGCTGCCCCCGTCCAGTGTGTAGCGCGAATAGCCGGCCTCCATGAAGCAAACGCAGTTGGGGCAGCAGGAGGCGGTGAAGACACCGTCGATTCCCAGAAACGCAAGCCGCTCATCCCGCCCGTCGATCACCATCATGTCCACCGCAGTACAGCCGCATTGGCGGCATTTTTCTTTCCGCGGGCGGCCGATTTTGACGGGGGAGCGTCTGGACGGGGGATGCGGTGAGTTTGGAGATTCCGGCGATTTCGGTGACTCCGACATTTCATCTGCCTTCCGCAATCTATAGCACTTGTCGAATCCCAACATTATCCTCTTTCCGTCACGGTCAAAGGTCCAGCCGCCGCACTGCGCGTACGAGGACGGGTCCACATAAAGCTCCTGCCGCCAGGGCTTCGGATGCCGTTCCAGATCCAGCAGGGCGGCCAGCGCCTCATCGTCCCCCTGCATGGCCAGGCACTCCATCAGGTTGCCCGCCTCGTGGGAGGACTGTGTCTCCATCAGCCGCCGGATTAACCCGTCCCGCACATCCGCGGGGGCGTGGTAGTAGAGCTGTGCCAGGGAAAATGCCCCTGCATCGAGGGCCGCCCGCTGGAGATCCTCGGACCAGAGGCCGCGGATGGAGATGAGTTTTAGCGCCGTATCGTACTCCTCCGTTTTCCAGTCGTCCAGCTTGTGGACGTTGGCAATCAGATGGCTGAATTTTTCACGGATTTCCTCGTCCGTCCAGGCCATCACCGCTGCCCGCTCCCGCTCGGCGCGGCAGACCCAGCAGAGACCTTGGTAGCCCAGGGGCCTGCCGCATATTTCGCATTGATAGTTCATGGGGTTCCTCCTGTCCGAAGCCCTCAGGCTTCTGCGGTAAAAAATGGAAAAGCAAGTAAATTAATTATAGCAAAAGAAAGGGTGAAGAGCAACCGCCCATGCTCACTGGGGCCAATCAAATTCATACACGATTCTGCGCCGGTAGCACTGGCCGGGCCGGAGAAAGGAGCAGGTTTCGGGGGCAAAATTGGGCGCATCCGGGAGATCCTGCGCTTCCAGGGCCACGGCGCAGGAGGGGGAGGAGAGGGCCCCGCCGTCCAGGCGGCAGCCGTTCCCGATGTATCCGCCGGAGTAGAGCACCACGCTTGGGGCGTCTGTCCGCAGGGTGAGGCGGCGGCCCGAGGGGGCATCCGTCAGGACAAGCGCCCTGCGCAGGCCGGTATCCGGGGCGGGCGTTTCATTTAAGAGAAACGCGTTGTTGTAGCCCAGCGCGTTTGCCAGCTGGGGATCGCCGGGCCAGGCGTTTATCTGTTCCTCCAGCGAGACGGGCCGGGTGAAGTCAAAGGGCGTGTTCACGCAGGGGAGCACGGCGGTTGGGAGGTGGCTGCTGTCGTTTGTGGCGTACCGGTCCGCGAAAATCTGCAGCGTCTGCAGCAGGCCGGACCGGTTAAGATCGCCGGACAGGTTAAAATAGCTGTGGCCGGACAGGTTTAAGTAGGTGGTCCGGTCCGTTGTCGCGCTGAAGGACAGTTCCAGCTCTGACTGGTTCCGCAATGTATAACAAATTTCCACAAAGCGGTTTCCGGGAAATCCATCCTCGCCGTCCGCCAAGCGCACTGAAAATGTAGCGGAGCACTCCCTCTCCCCGGCTTCGGCGGACTCAAGCGCCCAGACCCGGTGGGAGGCACAGTGAAGGCCGCCGTGCAGGTTGTTCCCGTGATCATTGTCGCTTAAATGGAACAATTTGCCGTCCACTGTCAGAGAAGCCCCGGAAATACGGCCTGCACAGGGGCAGAGAACCGCCCCGGCAAACAGTAGATTCCCGATATAATCCTCCCAGTTTTCAAAGCCAAGCACGATATTTGCGGGCGTTCCGTCCGGTTTTGGAACACAAATTCTGCGGATTGCCGCACCGTAGGAGATCAGGGTGACCTCCATTTTGCAGTCCGACTCCAGGCAGACCTCCCACACGGTTTGGCCGTTTATCTGTCCAAGTTGGCGCTTTTTGACCTTCATTTCACACCGCTCCTTCCATTTCTTCACGTTATTTTCTAACTCATATTATAGCGAAACGTTGTAAAAAGGATCAAGAATTCAAAAACGATTGAGCAAAATTTACAAATACAA
>USJW01000123.1 GCA_900555045.1 uncultured Clostridium sp.
GTACTATGATGGACATACAAGTGGTAGAAAGTGGTGCAAAGTGGTAGAGGATGGTTGTTTTGTGGATGAAGTGGGGGTTTCGGATTATCCCCCACGGCCCATCCGCGTACCGCGGTGATGTACGGCAGGTGATGAGCTATGTTCATGGGTGAGTACAATCATACAGTTGACTCGAAGGGGCGCTTGATCGTTCCCTCGAAGTTCAGAGAGCAGTTGGGCGATGAATTCGTTGTGACGAAGGGCCTGGACAACTGCCTTTTTGTGTATGAGAATTCCGAGTGGGCAAAGCTGGAAGAAAAGCTGCGCACCTTGCCGCTTACAAACACCGCCGCACGTAAGTTTTCACGTTTCCTGTTAGCAGGAGCTACCACCTGTGAGGTGGACAAGCAGGGCAGAATTCTGCTCCCGGCCATACTCAGAGAGTTCGCCGGTATCGAGAAGGATGCAGTTTTGGTCGGAGTCGGCAGCCGGATTGAAATCTGGAGCAAGGATCGCTGGATCCAGGCCAACACCTTTGACGATATGGAAGAAATTGCGGAACACATGGAAGGTTTGGGAATCTGATGGAAGAGCTTAAGTTTGGACATACATCGGTCCTCCTGTATGAGACGGTGGGGAGCCTCAATATCATCCCCGGCGGCTGTTACGTGGACGGAACCCTGGGAGGCGGCGGACATGCCTTAGAGGTGCTAAAGCGCCTGGGACACGGACGGCTGATCGGCATCGATCAGGATGCGGACGCCATCGCCGCGGCAGGGCAGCGCTTAAAAGCGTTCGAGGACAAGGTGACGATCGTCAGGGACAATTACCGGAATATCCAATCCGTGCTGCGGGACTTAGGCGTGGAGAAGGTGGACGGGATCTACCTGGACCTGGGCGTTTCCTCCTATCAGCTGGACACGCCGGAGCGGGGATTTACCTACCGCGAGGACGCGCCGCTCGACATGCGGATGGACCAGAGGGGCGGGCAGACCGCTGCGGACATCGTCAACACCTACGGGGAGATGGAGCTGTACCGCATCATCCGCGACTACGGTGAGGACCGGTTCGCCAAGAACATTGCAAAGCACATTGTCCGGGCAAGGGAGGAACATCCCATTGAGACCACCGGGCAGTTGGCCGAGATCATCAAGGCGGCGATCCCCGCAAAGGTGCGCGCCACCGGCGGACATCCCGCCAAGCGGACCTTTCAGGCCATCCGGATCGAGTTAAACCAGGAGTTAGCCGTGCTGGAGCAGTCCATCAACACCATGATCGACCTGTTAAACCCGGGCGGAAGACTCAGCATCATCACGTTCCACTCGTTGGAGGACCGGATCGTGAAGAAGCAGTTTAAGGAGAGCGAGAACCCGTGTGTGTGCCCGCCGGATTTTCCGGTCTGCGTGTGCGGGCGAAAGAGCAGGGGGCGGGTCATCACCCGCAAACCAATCCTGCCATCGGATGAGGAGCTGGCGGTGAACAGCCGTTCCAAGAGCGCGAAGCTGCGCGTCTTCGAGCGGGCTTAAAATACAGATTTTCTTAGGATTAAAAGGGATAAAGGATTATTAAAAGGATTTTCGGATTTTCAAAAAGGGAAGGAGGAAAGGTGAAATGGCTGCGAGAGCACAGGCGTCAAAAGGACGCGCATACAGACAGACAAACCGCCGGGAAGTGAATTCCTACAGAGGCGGATATGTACACGGCACGGCCGCGCCAAAGCTGGAACCGGCATATGAGCCGGAACGCCGCGAAGTAAAGCGCAGGCCCAAGAATGCGAACAGCGTGCGCAGCAACCAGAGGATCCGGCGCAACCAGGAAAAGGCGCTGCACATGGATCTTCCGTATGTGATCATGTTAACGGTCGCATCGCTTTGCACCTTATACCTCTGCGTGAATTATCTGCACCTGCAGTCCTCCATCACGGGGCGGATGCATGCGATTGAGCAGATGGAGGCGGATCTGGAGAAAAAGCGCTCGGAGAACGACGCGCTGGAGACCGCAATCAACACCAGCATCGACTTAAACCAGATCTACGAGATCGCCACCAAGGAACTGGGAATGGTGTACGCCAAAAAGAACCAGGTACTATTATTCGACAAGTCAGAAAGCGAGTATGTAAGGCAGTATGAAGACATCCCGGAATACTAATTCAGGCAGCCGCGGGGGCGGAGGCGAATATCCGCCCCGCGGGCCGAAGAATAAGAAACGTTCCGATAAAAAAATATTTCAAAAATACATGCAGGAAAAGCTGGCAATCACAGTGTTGGTGATTACGCTGGCTTTATTTGCATTAGTTATGGTGCTCTACCGGATTATCCGGGACAACAATGAGCAGTACAACAAGATCGTGCTGTCCCAGAGGCAGCAGCAGTACGACAGCCGGGTGATCCCCTACCGGAGAGGGGACATCGTGGATCGGAACGGCACCTACGTGGCCAAGAGCGAGAAGGTGTACAACCTGATCATCGACCCCACCCAGATCATGCACGACAAGGAACATTACCTGGAGCCCACCATCGACGCGCTGGTCCAGACCTTCGGCTTTGACGCCGGGGAGCTGCGGACTCTGATCGAGGACCGGGCGGAGAGTCCCTATGTGCGCTACAGCAAGGGGCGCCAGCTGAGCTACGACCAGAAGTCGGCCTTCGAGCAGCTGGAAAAGGACACCAACAAGGCGTTTCGGGACAGCAAGGACGACAACGAGTCCAAGAAGCGGGTGCGGGGCATCTGGTTTGAGGACGAGTATCGCCGGATTTACCCCTACGGCAGCATGGGCTGCAACGTGATCGGCTTCTCCTCCGGGGACGGGAGTACGGGAACTGGCGGAATCGAGCAGTTCTACAACGATCAGCTGACCGGGACAAACGGCCGCGAGTACGGCTACCTGGACGAGAACGCGAACCTGGAGGGCGTGGTGAAGCCCGCCGTCAACGGCAGGACCGTGGTGTCCACCATCGACGTGAACATCCAGAACATTCTCCAGAAATACATCGACGAGTGGCAGACCACCGTGGGCAGCAACATCACGGCGGCCATCGTCATGAACCCCAACAACGGGGAAATCTTGGCCATGGGTTCCACCAACAATTTCGACTTGAACAATCCCAGGGAGCTCACCGGCTACACGGAGGACGAGCTGCTGCAGCTGGGCAAAAAGGAGGCCGTGGCCGTCTACAAGCGGGAGAACGACGGCGCCAAGATCACCGAGGACGAGGTTTTGGACCACTACAGCCGGGAGGACGTGATCAGCTACGGCACCCAGGTGGCGTGGAACCAGACCTGGCGCAATTTCTGTGTCAGCGACACCTACGAGCCCGGCTCGCCGTCCAAGATCTTCACCGTGGCGGCCGGCCTGGAGGAGGGCGTGCTCAAGGGAAACGAGTCCTTCGAGTGCACCGGCTTTAAGCATGTGGCGGACCGGGACATCTTCTGCGTGAAGCGGACCGGCCACGGCTGGCTGAACGTGCAGGAGTCTCTCATGCAGTCCTGCAACGTCTGCCTGATGGATATGGCGGCCATGATCGGACCGGAGCGCTTTGCCAAATACCAGGCGATCTTCGGCTTCGGCGAGAAGACCGGCATCGACCTGCCCGGCGAGGCGGACACCACCAACCTGATCTACCACGCGGACAACATGGGCCCCACGGAGCTGGCCACCAGCTCCTTCGGACAGGGCTTCACCTGCACGATGGTGCAGATGGCGGCGGCCTACTGCTCCGTGATCAACGGCGGTTCCTACTACGAGCCCCACGTGGTGAAGCAGATTCTCAACGAGCAGGGTTCCGTTGTGGAGCGCAAGGAGCCGGTGCTGGTGCGGGAGACCGTGTCCCAGTCCACCGCCAATTTCCTCAAAAACACCATGTTCCTCACCGTGGAGGACGGAACCGGAAAGGCCGCCGCGGTGGAGGGCTACGACGTGGGCGGAAAGACGGGAACCGCCGAGCGGCTGCCCCGTAAATCCGGAAAATATCTGGTCTCCTTCGCGGGCTTTGCTCCGGTGGAGGATCCCCAGGTGTTCGTCTACGTGATCATCGACGTGCCCAACTACCCGCCGGGGCCCCAGCAGGCCCACAGCTCCTACGCCAGCGCCATTTTCTCCAAGATCATGGCGGACACTCTTCCTTATTTAAATGTATTCCCCACCCGGGATCTGCCCGAGGAGGAGGACGTGCAGGGCGAGCTGCCCCAGTCGGAGGGAATCAACGCGGAGGAGAACGGCGGCGAGGGCGAACTGCCCCCCGAGACGAAGCAGTATGAGACCGACGAGTTTGTGGATGGGGAAGGCCCGGTCGACAGCGGCCTGCCCGATGGAATCCCGGCCGGCTCCCAGGATCCGTCCATTTTCGACCTGATGGAAAATAATGGGTCTGGCGGCGCGGGCGGAGCGGGACTGCCGTCCGCGGGAAGCGCGGGAGGCGGGACAGCGGATGGGACGAAGTCCGGGAACACGGCGGACAAGACGACCTCGCCCACCAAGGCGAATCAGTCTACCTCCGGAACCAAAGCGGATAAGACGACTTCGTCCACGAAAGCGAACAAGTCCACCTCCGCGACCAAGTCGGACAAGACAAATTCGTCCACCAAGGCGAACAAATCCACGTCCGCCACCAAGCAGGATAAGACCACCGCGGCCACCACGAAGGCGAATAAAACCACCTCCGCGGGCGGGAACAAGACCACCGCCGGTTCGGACCGGCCCACTGCCAGCACCACGCCGGGCGGGGCGGTTCCGGAGGGGACGGACAGTCCGGTAGCCGGGGGACCGGGGGAGACCGTGCCGGTCAAACCCATGAACTGAGGAAAAACTTGGACTGATTCCGGCGCCGGAGTGTGAAAACTATCATAAAATCGCGGCTGTTCCAATATATTATTAACAATGATGGACACCGGAGCAGCCGATATGAATACCAATCTTACCAGCCACCGAAAACGCACAGCCGTCCTGGGACTTCTGATCAGCCTTGCGATGATCGTCCTCACAGGGCGGCTTGGCTTTCTTATGCTGTTCTGTTCGGAGCACTACACCCAGATGGCGGAGGACCTGCACCAGAGAGAGCGGACGATCAAGGCTGCCAGGGGGCGAATCATCGACGCCAACGGCGTGGTGATCGCCGACAACCGGACGGTCTGCACCATCTCGGTCATCCACAGCCAGATCACGGACCCGGACCAGGTGGTTTCGGTCCTCTGCGACAAGCTGGGGCTGGACGAGGCGCTGGTCCGCAAAAAGGTGGAGAAGCGCAGCTCCCGAGAGATCATAAAGACCAACGTGGATAAGCCCCTGGGCGACGCCATCCGGGAGTGCAAGCTAAACGGGGTGAAGGTGGATGAGGACTACAAGCGCTATTACCCCTACGACAGCCTGGCCTCCAAGGTCCTTGGCTTCACCGGAGGCGACAACCAGGGCATCATCGGCCTGGAGGTCAAGTACGAGCCGTACTTAAAAGGCAGAAACGGCACCATCCTGACCATGACCGACGCCCGCGGCGTGGAGCTTGAGAACGCGGCGGAGGACCGGATTGAGCCGGTGGCGGGCAACGACCTGGTGGTGAGCCTGGACGTGAACATCCAGAAATACGCCGAGCAGCTGGCCTACCAGGTGCTGGAGAAGAAGAATGCCAAGGCCGTGTCCATCATCGTCATGAACCCTCAAAACGGCGAGATCATGGCCATGGTCAATGCGCCGGAGTTCAATTTAAACGAGCCCTTCACCCTGGACCAGAACTTAAGAAGCCAGGTGCTGCGGGATGAGGCCATAGCCCGGGGGGATAGCCTGGACGCGGCGAAAAAGCAGGATGTCCTCAATAAAATGTGGCGCAACCGCTGCATCAACGACACCTACGAGCCCGGCTCCACCTTCAAGATCATCACCGCGGCCGCGGGCCTGGAGTCGGGGGTGGTGAAGCTGACGGACCAGTTCTCATGCCCGGGCTTTCGCGTGGTGGAGGACCGGAAAATCCGCTGCCACAAGGTTGGCGGCCACGGCTCAGAGACGTTTTTGCAGGGCGTCATGAACTCCTGCAACCCGGTGTTCATCGACGTGGGCCTGCGGCTGGGGGTAGACAATTACTACAAGTACTTCACCCAGTTCGGGTTAAAGGGAAAGACCGGAATCGACCTGCCGGGCGAGGCGGCCACCATCATGCACAAGAAGGAGAACATGGGCCAGGTGGAGCTGGCCACCGTGTCCTTCGGCCAGTCCTTCCAGATCACGCCCATGCAGCTCATCACCACGGCGGCCTCCATCATCAACGGCGGCAACCGGGTGACGCCCCACTTCGGCGTGGAGGCGGTCAGCGCGGACCAAACATCGGTGCACAAATTCACCTACCCGGTGAAGGAGGGGATTGTATCCCCGGAGACCAGCGCCACCATGCGCTACGTCCTGGAGAAGGTGGTGGCGGAGGGCAGCGGAAAGCGGGCCAAGGTGGAGGGCTTTCGCATCGGCGGAAAGACAGCCACGTCGGAGAAGCTGCCGAGAAGTTTAAAAAAATATATCTCCTCCTTTTTGGGCTTCGCGCCTGCGGATAACCCACAGGTGATCGCCTTAATCACCATCGACGAGCCCGAGGGGATTTACTACGGAGGAACCATCGCGGCCCCTGTGATCGGAGAGCTGTTTCAGAATATATTGCCTTATCTGGGAATCCAGGCATCGGAGGAAGAATCTGCTTCCCCCGATCCAAACGGTAGTTGATTATTCCCGGAAAAAGACGTATACTATTTACTGTGGCGTACCGGCCAACATTTCCGAAAATTTACAATTTCGCAGGCCGGAACAGACACAAATCTGACCATACATATGAAATTGAGGTGCCCCTATGATTCATGAAACCATTCTTGCAATTATTATCGCATTTGCCATAAGCGCGCTGCTGTGCCCCATTATTATCCCCTTTCTGCACAAGCTGAAATTCGGCCAGCAGGTGCGCCAGGAGGGGCCGCAGGCCCATCTTAAAAAGCAGGGCACGCCCACCATGGGCGGTTTGATCATCCTCACCAGTATTATCATCACGTCTCTGTTTTATGTACCCAACTATCCGAAGGTGATCCCCGTGCTGTTCATGACGGTGGGATTCGGCATCATCGGATTTTTGGACGATTACATCAAGATCGTGATGAAGCGTTCCGAAGGCCTTAAGCCCATGCAGAAGCTGGTGGGGCAGTTTATTATCACGGGGATATTCGCCTGGTATGTGGTGAACAGCGGGGAAGTGGGAGCGGATATGCTGATCCCCTTCACCGGCGGCTTCGCCCACGGCAAGTTCCTGCACCTGGGAATCCTGTTTGTGCCGGCCCTGTTCTTCATCGTGCTGGGCACGGACAACGGCGTGAACTTCACCGACGGCTTAGACGGCCTGTGCACCAGCGTCACGATTCTGGTGGCAACCTTCCTGACCATCGTGGCCATCGGCGAGAACGCCGGGATCAGCCCGATCACCGGGGCGGTGGTGGGAAGCCTGCTGGGCTTTCTGCTGTTCAACGTGTACCCGGCGAAGGTGTTTATGGGCGACACGGGCTCCCTGGCGTTGGGGGGCTTTGTGTCGGCGAGCGTGTTTATGATGCGCATGCCCTTGTTTCTCCCGATCATCGGCTTCATCTATTTCGTGGAGGTGCTGTCGGTGATTATCCAGGTGACTTATTTTAAGAAGACAGGCGGAAAACGAATCTTCCGCATGGCTCCGATCCACCACCACTTTGAGCTAGGCGGATGGTCGGAGACGCGGGTTGTGGCGGTATTTTCCATTGTGACCGCAATCCTTTGCCTGTTGGCGTATTTGGGGCTGTAGATAAGGTTAGGAGGTTGAACAAATGAACCAGAGTCAGAAAGTATTAGTTGCAGGAACCGGGATCAGCGGTATTGCGGCAGCCAAGCTTATTCTGGACAAAGGCGGAGAAGTGGTGCTGTACGACGGAAACGCAGGACTTAACCCGGAGGAGATTAAGGCCAAGGTGGGACACGGCGCGAAGGTGAGCCTGGTGCTCGGCGAGATCAAGCGCAGCGACCTTCTGGGGGTGGAGCTGTGTGTGATCAGCCCCGGAATTCCCCTTGACAGCCAGTTCGTGGCGGTGGTGGACGAGGCGAAGATCCCCATCATCGGGGAGCTGGAGCTGGCCTACCAGAGCAGCCTTGGGCGGCTTGCCGCCATCACGGGCACAAACGGAAAGACTACCACCACGGCGCTCACCGGGGAGATTTTAAGGGCCCAGTACGAGGACGTGTACGTGGTGGGCAACATCGGCGAGCCCTACACCGCGAAGGTGATGGATATGACCGAGGAGTCCGTCACCGTGGCGGAGGTTTCCAGCTTCCAGCTGGAGACGATTTTAGATTTCAGGCCCGAGGTCAGCGCGATCTTAAACATCACGCCGGACCACTTAAACCGCCACAAGACCATGGAGAACTACATCGAGATCAAGAAGGCCATCACCTTAAACCAGACGGAGGAGGACACTGTGGTGTTAAACTACGACGATCCGGTGCTCCGGGAGTTCGGCAACAGCGAGGAGCTGAAGCCGAAGGTGGTCTGGTTCTCCAGCCGCGAGAAGTTGAAGGACGGCTTCTGCATGAACGGGGACACGATCTGCTACTGCAAGGCGGGGCGGGAGACTCCCGTGATCAACGTGCACACCATGCAGCTTCTGGGGCGCCACAACTATGAGAACGTCATGGCCGCGGCGGCCATCGGGATGACCATGGGCGTGCCGCTTGAAAAAATCGCGGAGGTGATCCGCAGCTTCAAGCCGGTGGAGCACCGGATTGAGTTTGTGCGGGAGCGCACCGGGGTCAAGTACTACAACGACTCCAAGGGAACCAACCCGGATGCGGCCATCCAGGCCCTGCGGGCGATGCCCGGCCCCACCATTCTGATTGCGGGCGGGTACGACAAGAACAGCGAGTACGACGATTGGGTGAAGGAGTTCGAGGGAAAGGTCCGCTACCTGATCCTCATCGGACAGACGAGGGATAAAATCGCGGCCTGCGCCAAGAAGCACGGGTTCACGGAGATTATGTACGCGGAGGACCTGCTCGAGGCGGTCCAGGTCAGCGCGGTGTACGCGGACGCGGGAGATTACGTGCTCCTAAGCCCTGCCTGCGCCAGCTGGGATATGTTTAAGAGCTTTGAGGAGCGGGGAGAGATTTTTAAAGAGTGCGTTATGAATTTATAAGAATCAGGCTATAGACGCCGTTTGAGGGGAGGTAATATACATGGCGAAGAAAAAACGTAGGCCCCAGACGGCGGGAAATCAGGTACAGGCACAGGTGCAGGGCAGGCCGCCGGGGCGGCCTGTACCCAGCCGGGAGATACAGCAGGAACAGGCATATGAACAGCCGCGAAAGAAGAAAAAAATCCGGCATTTTTATGACTACAGCCTGCTGTTCTGCATCATTTTCCTCACCGCCTTCGGGCTGGTCATGATCTACAGCGCCAGCGCCTACATGGCGCAGCTGGAGTACAAGGGAAACGCGGCGTATTTCATGATGCGCCAGGCAAAGATCGCGGCGGGCGGCTTTGTGCTGATGATCATCATCTCCAAGATGGATTATCACTTTTTCGCCAGGTTCGCGGTCCCGGCCTACTGCATGTCCTACATATTGATGATCGCGGTGAGCTTTGTGGGGCGCGAGGTCAACGGAAAGCGGCGCTGGCTGGGCGTCGGCCCCATCAGCTTCCAGCCCACGGAGTTCGTGAAGATCGCCCTGATCATCATGCTGGCGGCCTTCATCACGGAGCTGGGCAGCAATGTAAATAAATGGAAAAATATGGGCATCGTGCTGCTGCTGGCGACGCCGATCGCCGGAATCGTGGCCAAGAACAACTTGAGCTCAGGCATCATCGTGTTCGGCCTGGCCTTTGTGATGCTGTTTGTGGCGTGCAAGGTCAAGTGGCCGTTCTTCGCGGCGGGCGCGCTGGGACTGGGGGTGCTGGCGGGAGCCGGGCCCATCGGTCTGGCCTTAAACAAGGTCGGAGTGCTGCAGAACTACCAGTACGACCGGATCCTGGCCTGGTTAAACCCGGAGTCCGATCCCACGGACAAGGGCTTCCAGGTGCTCCAGGGCCTGTACGCCATCGGCACCGGCGGCCTCACGGGCCAGGGCCTGGGCGAGAGCATCCAGAAATTGGGCTTTCTTCCGGAGGCCCAGAACGATATGATCTTCTCCATCATCTGCGAGGAGCTGGGACTGTTCGGCGCCATCTCCGTGATCCTGATCTTTCTGTTCATGATCTACCGGTTCATGCTGATCGCAAACAACGCGCCGGACCTGTTCGGGGCGCTCCTGGTGGTGGGGGTGATGGGCCACATCGCCATCCAGGTCATCCTAAACATCGCGGTGGTGACCAACACCATCCCCAACACGGGAATCACGCTCCCGTTTATCAGCTACGGAGGCACCTCGGTGCTGTTCCTTATGATGGAGATGGGGATTGTCCTGAGCGTGTCCAACCAGATACGATTGGAAAAATAGACGGATTTATGCACAGCAGGGCTAATCCGGGCATATGCTGAAGGTAGAGATGAGATGCTGCCTTCGGCGGCAGAAAGAGGTGCCCGGTTGTCCACAATCCATGTTTCAGGGCCCGCCCGCCTGTCGGGCGAGATATCCATACAAGGTTCAAAAAATGCCGTCCTTCCCATGATGGCGGCTGCGTTGCTTCACAAGGGAATTACAGTGCTCACCAATGTGCCCATGATACAGGATGTGGACTGCATGGTGAGCATTCTGAACTACATAGGATGCCGCTGCAAGCGAAGGGGGAGCACGGTGGAGATCGACGCCTCCCAGATCCGCAGCGTGAAGATTCCGGAATGCTTTGTCCGGCAGATGCGCTCCTCCATCATCGTCTTGGGAGCCCTTTTGGGGCGGACGGGGGAGGGGGACAGCAGCTATCCCGGCGGCTGCTTAATCGGGGCGAGACCCATCGACATCCACCTGCAGGTCTTAGAGAGCCTGGGGGCTGTGATTGGCGAGGAGGACGGCCGGATCACGGCGAGAGCGCCGGCCGAGGGGCTGCTTGGCACCCAGATCCGCCTGCGCTATCCCAGCGTGGGCGCCACGGAGCAGGCGCTTTTAGCGAGCGTGCTGGCCAAGGGCATGACCATCGTCTACGGGGCCGCCAGGGAGCCGGAGATCGGCCAATTGTGCGACTGCTTAAACCGCATGGGCGCAAAGGTCCGGGGCGGCGGCACGGGGATTCTGGTGATTGACGGCGTGAAGGAACTGCATGACAGCCGGTTCGCGGTCCGGGGCGACCGGATTGTGGCCGGGACCTACCTGTGCGGTGTGATGGCCGCAGGGGGCACCGCACTGTTAAAGGACATCCGGCCGGAGGAGCTGGAGCTGCCGCTCAAGCTCATGGAGCAGGCGGGGGCATACATCCGCAGGGACGACGTGCGCCAGCAGATCTCCATCCGGATGGACGGAAGGCCCACGGGCCTGGACTTAGAGACCGGACCGTACCCGGCCTTTCCCACGGACCTCCAGTCGCCGTTCATGGCGTTTCTGGCCTCGGGGACCGGCAGGAGCCGGATCCGGGAGCAGGTGTTTGAGGGGCGATTCGCCACGGTGCGCGAGCTGAAAAAGATGGGTGCGGATATCTGCACCGAGGAGCGGGACGCGGTGATCACGGGCGTCTACCCCTTTAAGGGAGGGCGCGTGACGGCCCAGGACCTGCGGGGCGGCGCTGCCCTGGCGGTGGCTGCGCTGGCGGCCAGGGGTGTGACCGTTATCGAGGACTGCCGCCATATTGAGCGGGGGTATGAGGACATCTGCAGGGACCTTGCGGCCCTGGGGGCGGATATCCGATGGGGTGACGAAGGCTAATCAATCCAAAGAGGTACGTTGACCATGAGAAGAACCAAAGGAAAACAGCACTTGGGAATCTGGATAGCGGCGGCGGTAATTCTGCTCGCAGCTATCCTGTTTCTGTCCGTGCACGTCACATCGGTGACCGTCACCGGGAGCAAGCGCTACACGGCCGAACAGCTGGACGGAATCCTGTTTCCGGAGCGATGGGATAAGAACTCCATCTACCTGTATTTCAAGGACCGCTTCCGGCCCCACCGGCAGATCCCCTTTGTGGATGACTACAAGCTGGTATTCCACGGCCCCACGAAGCTGGAGGTGATCGTCTACGAGAAGGACATCGTGGGCTATGTCTCCGACATGAGCAGCTACATGTACTTTGACCGGGACGGAATCGTGGTGGAGAGCTCCAGCAGCAAGCTGGAGGGCGTCCCCTGGATCACCGGCCTGCACTTCGGCCAGCTGATCCTGCACCGGCCTCTGCCGGTGGAAGACCAGACCGTGTTCCAGGACATCCTAAACCTAACCCAGCAGCTGTCGCTGCACCAGTTGAGCGTGGACCGCATCGAGTACAATTCGCATAAGAAGGCGACTCTGTACATGGGGGAGATGGAGGTGACGCTGGGGGATGACACGAATATTGACAGCAAGATCTCCGTCTTAAGCGACATCCTGGCCGCCCAGCCCCAATTGGTTGGTATTCCGGGGGTGATTGAGCTGGAGAATTATAATGAAGAGGGGATTGGCGGGGGGATTACGTTTAAGAAGAAATAGATGGGATGAGCTGTGTTGGCCTCGAACTGTGGGTGGTTCGGGGCTTTATTTATTGGTTGCGATGGATTGCGGGAATGGGCGGTGGTGGCGCTGGCAGAATTGTAAATCCTTTTTATAGTCTTTCGCAGGAGCTTTTAGTATAGTAGAGATATATAAGGAGGTACCAAACGTGAAAAACTGCATACCGTCGAATGTGGACAAGCGAACAAAGCTCTACAAAGAGTTGGAGCGATATCAGGAATACCTGTATGAGAGGAATCTGGCGGAGAATACTGTCACTTCTTATATTGGAGCTGTGCGGCAGTACTATAGGCAATATCGGAAAATTACGCCGCAAACTGTCTTTTATAATTATCAACTGCTTTTTGGGTATCTTCATCAGAAATGTTGAAATTCGTGACATCAGGGGTGTCGAGTTTGTCTTGCTCATTACCTACACGCTGAATTATCTTTAAGAAATCGATATAGACATTATTTAAAGCAAGTTGTCGTTCAAGCTCTTTTGAGTGCGCTTCGAGTTTTTCTAATTCATCATTCAGAGATTTTATTTCAGATTGTGCTTTATCAAAGGCTTGTTGCGACTCATCAAGAGCCTTTTGGGCTTTCTCCACACGATGAATATAGTTGTCTATAGCATTTGCTGCAATGGATATAGCTTGTAAAAGGACCCACATAGTAAGAATGTTGCCAGAGATGGAGAGAGCTTTAGAAGCGGCTGCAGCGGGCTTTTGCCCCTAGTGTCTGAGCTTTAAGTGCAGCGTTATATTGGATGGCAGATGTACGAGCTGCTTGGTTGGCAGCGATGACACCTTCTACTGTACGGATTTGACCTTGTGTAGCTTGCCATATTCGGCAATCCATTTTTTACCATCTAACAATCCGTCATAATACACTTGGAATGATTCAGCCCCCCCGTAGTACACTAGAATCTATTGTTTTTAGAATCTTGGCATAATTTTTGGCTTCAGCGATATCAATAACATCTGGAATAGTTCGCATTTGAGATTCAATATCTTCTTTTGAAGGAAATAAGTCGTTTTTTAGAGTCTTCCAAAATCCCACATTATTATCTAAATCATCTATATTATTTATTGCTATATTAAAAGCATTGTTTATTGATGAGCCAATATTGTCAAATGATTTCCCTAATATTCTAATTTTTGAACTAAATTTATCAATGGCACTATCAAAGGTTTTAAATATCATAC
>USJW01000124.1 GCA_900555045.1 uncultured Clostridium sp.
CGATCTACTCATTAACCATACCATGGATTAAGGCGGTTGTCAAGGGGGAATATAAAAAATGTGGAAATATGCAAATTTCTAAGTTCGCCCAGTCGCCCTCCACTCCCGATTCCCCCGCACATACCTCCCAAAGAGCCCCACCGTGACGAGCAGGCACACGCCCTCCGAGACCGTGGGCGACCACCAGATACCCGGGCCGCCGAACAGCTCTGCCATGGCCGTCAGGCATGCGATTAAGAGGACACATCCCCGGCCTGCGGATATGACCAGCGCGGACACCGCGCACTCCACGGACGTAAAATATCCGCTGATGGCGATGTTAAAGCCCACCAGGAGGAACGACACGATGAAGGTGCGGAAGGCGTTGACCGAGTACTGCCGCAGTTCCATAAGCTCCGGGCCCACGTAGATGGACACGATCGCTCCTGCCGCCAGGTAGGACAGCAGAAAGGCGAGCCCGCAGAACACACCGGCCGTGACCAGACAATATTTCAGGAGCTTGCGGCAGTTCTTCATATTCCCCTTGCCGTAGTAGTAGCTGATTAACGGCTGGCTGCCCTGGGCGATCCCGGTGGCGGACAGCACGACGATGGAGTTGACGTAGGAGACGATGGTGTAGCTCACCAGGGCCTCCTGGTTGAGGAATGCCAGGATCACCTGATTGAACACGAAGGTGACCAGGCCGGAGGACAGCTCCGTGAGGCCGGAGGAAAAGCCGTTTCGGATCTCGCGGGCGATGGTCCGCAGGCTCAGCCTGAATTTCTTAAAATACAGGACGCCCCGCCCGCTCAAAAAATGGTGCACGTACAGGACGATGATGGAGATCTGGGAGATGCTGGTGGCGAAGGCAGCGCCTGCGACGCCCTTTTTGAAAACCATCACGAAAAGCCAGTCCAACACGCAGTTCTCCAGCGCGCCGATGATGACGATCAGCGTGGCCTTTTTGGGGAAGCCGTCTGTTTTCAGGATGATCTCGAAGGAGTAGGAGAGTAAGTAGGCCAGGGAGAAGGGTACGATCCATGTGAGATATTCCACCACATAGTCCAGGGTGACGCCCTCCTTGGCGCCTAAAAACAAGGACAGCTCTCTTAAATTGGGCATGGCGATGGCCACGAGGATGATGGAGATGATGACCTGCAGCACGATGTTCTGGGTGAAAACCTCGGAGGCCTGCGACACCTGCTTTTTGCCGAGAAAGATCGCCACAATCGTGGAGGTGCCCACCGCGAACATCAGGGATAAGGCGAACAGCGACGCGATAAACGGAAACGACAAATTCACCGCGGTCAGCGCGATCTCCGAGACCCCGTTGGCCACGAACATGCCGTCCACCATGGTGTAGAGGGTGTAGATCCACTGCGCCAGCACCGAGGGGATGATAAATTTGATAAAGTCTCCTTTTAGGGATTTTCCTTCCAAGCTCATGAGATAACCTCTTTTCTGCTCACCATTCATTCACTGCGTACATCACAGCCAGCCGGAGATTCTTTAAAAGCTCCGCCGACAGCGCCTCATACTCCTCTGTAAGCCCTTTCACATAGGCCATGTAGGGAGGGCTGTCATTCCAGGACCCCATCGCTCCGAACACGTCGGCCATGTCCGCCGCTTGAAACAGGGGGAGATGTTCTGCGGGAATCTGCGGGAGCGGAAGTTTGTGGCGGCCGCTTGCGCTGCCCTTGTCGGGCTCATTTTCAGAGCCGCCATCCGTGCATTCCTTGTCCTGGTTCCCCGCCAGGATGTTCCCCGCCAGGATTTCCCGCGCCCGCTCAAAAATCTTTGCGAACCCATCGCACTCCAGCTTCAGAGCCAACTCACTTATCTTGCTGAGAACCACCAGAAAGGCCTCCCGGTTATCCTTGAACAGGGGCTTCCCTCCCGGCGCGTTTTCCCACGCATGCTCCGTGTAGCAGATGTTCCACGCCTTTCTGTCACGATCAAATTCCCAGTACGCAGTGAAGTATGTGACCCGATGCCCTCCGTAAAAGCACACAAGAGATGCCCGGGTCATATTGGCAAAGCCCAAATGCCCCCGGTCCGTGACCGATACCGGGGTGAGCAGCTTCACATCCTCCAACCCCTTCCCAAGGCACCGGCGGTACCACGCGTCCACCCCGCTGACGGTGGGGGTGACTGTTCTGAATATGTTTTTTTCTGGAAGAAATTGGAATACAATTTCGCCCTCATAAGTCAGCGGCGCATAGGCGATATCGGTATGGCTCTGCATGGCGTGCTTTGCAGCCGCGGTGATGCAGGCAATTTGGTACAGCTCTCCATTCACAAGAATTCCCCCTTTGAATCTCCGGATTTTTACACTTACCTCAAATTGTAGCACAGCCTTGGGGGAAATTCCATGTGAATTGAATTCCGCTGCGGATGGCGTGCGGGGGACGAGGAATATGGGGAGCATGGGAAATATGGGGAGGGAAAGTGTGCCACCTTTACACCGCATGTCCTATGCATGTATAATAGAAGAAGTCAGGGACGCAAAAAGTGCAGAAATTTTATGGCATCCGAAGCGCGGGGCCCCCATTCTTTGTACCATAATCACTTTAATAGAAACATAGAAACGAGGAATCAAATGGAAAATTTTACCTGCTGTAAATTAGAGATTTTTATCCCTGAGTCCCATCTGAGGGCACTCCAGGGAGCGTTGCAGTCCGTCGATGCAGGACACATCGGCAATTACGACAGCTGCATGTCCTACAGCCCCGTGACCGGCTGCTGGCGGCCGCTTCCGGGGAGCACCCCCTTCATCGGCAGCTGCAACGAGATCAGCGAGGAGCCGGAGCTCAAGGTGGAGGTGACTTGCCTTGTCGCGCGGCTGCGGGAGACGGTGACAGCCGTCAAAAAAGTCCACCCCTACGAGGAACCGGTGATCAACGTGATTCCACTGTATATGACTGGGATGGACTGAAAGACTTCTTTATATAGATGAAAAAATAAAAAAGGCCGCCGGGCGGTGAGAGAAGGAAATGCCCTCATTCTCGCTGCAAGGCGGCCTTTGTCCTATACGCGTCATTCTCAATTCTTTTGCTGTCTCAGCCAGGACCGCACGCGTAAACATGCGCTCCACCCCGCAGCCAAAAACCCCCCACACCTCACACCACTCGCCGCCGCCAGCACGCAGTTCTCATATCGCTCCAGATCGCCGCGCAGCAAAAACGCGGTCTCCCCTTCGCGCGGATTCTCATAGGAATACTTCCCATGCCGTTCAGGCCGCAGACAATGACTTTTTCTCCCATGCGTTCCCACTCAATCCCCGATGCACTAATTATATCAGAGAAGCCTTTATATAGGAAGATACACGCCGCCTATTAAATATTTTCACCAAATTCCCCCATTAATTCCCCTGCTTTTTAAAAATACTATACAAAATGGCCTAAAAATGGAACGAGACAATTATATTCAATTTTCATAAGCATAAATATTGACACGTTCCAAAATTAGTGATAATATAAAAAAGTAAGAAAACTGTCGAATACAGCAGAGGGAGGTTTTACTGTGGATATAAAAGCGATACTTCTTGATTTTGATGGGACCACGCTTCAGAAAGACCAGGTGTTTATCTCAATCAGAAATATGTATGCGATCCGGAAAGCGCTGGACAAAGGGATCTACATCGTCCCGTCCACCGGCAGGTCCGAGGATATGCAGCCTCCTCAGATCGAGGCGGAAAAGCGGATCCGCTATTACATAACCTCCGGCGGAGCCCGCGTGGTGGATCACAGCACCGGCGAGGTGATCCACGAGGAGATCCTCACACCGGAGGACAGCGCAAGGATGTGCAGGGTCTTCGAGGGCCGGAATATATACACGGAGATCGCCGCCGGCGGAAAGATTTTCCTGGAGAAGGCGGTTGCGGACCACTTGGAGCGGTATCCGGTTCCGTCCCACCATGTCTGGTACATCGAGGCGGGAAAACAGATCGTGATCGATAAGCCCTCCGAGTACTTTTTGAAAAACGGGATCGGGATCGAGAAGGTCAACATGTACGGTATCCCGAAAGAGCTTCAGCAGGAGATCTACGACACGGTGGAGGCCTCGGACGTGGCGCACATAACGGATCCGGTGGGCGAGAACATGCAGTTCTTCCCCAGGGGGCTGGACAGAACCAGAGGAATCCGGGCGCTGCTTGAAAAGCTGGGAATCACGATGGACCAGGTGATGAGCATCGGGGATTCCGTCCTGGATGTGGATGCGATCAAGGCCTCAGGCGTGGGAGTCGCCGTCGGGAATGCGCCCCAGTGGCTGAAGGATCAGGCCGATTTCGTGACCGCGCCCTTCGACCAGGACGGCGTGGCGGTGGCCATCGAGAAGTTTATTTTGAACGGAAATCAGTCTGACTTAAGATGAGGTGAGCGCGATGGGAAAAGAGATATTTGATGATTATGAGGTCGGGTACAATTGGCTGGTGTGTATCGATTCGGACGGCTGCGTGTTTGACACTATGGAGATCAAGCACAAGGAGTGCTTCTGTCCGGCGATGATCAAGCACTGGGGGCTTCAGCCCATATCCAAGTACGCGCGGATGGCCTGGGAGTTTGAGAACCTGTACTCCAAGGACCGCGGCCTGTCCCGCTTCATCACTTTGTACCGGTCCATCGAGCTCTTAAAGGACTGGGACGAGGTGAAGGAGTACAACTTTGATTTCCCGGACACAAGGGCCCTTGAGAGATGGCTTAAGGAGGCGCCGGTGACCAACAATGCGTCGCTTGAGAAGTCCTCGGATCCGGTTTTGCAGCGGACCCGGGCATGGTCCCTGGAGTGCAATGCGCGGATCGCGGACATGGTTTACGGAATCCCGCCGTTCCCCAACGCCGCGAAGGCGATTGCGACCCTCAGCCGCTACGCGGACATCATAGTGGTCTCGGCCACCGCCAAGGAGGCGCTCGAGAGAGAGTGGAGGGAGAGTGGTCTTTTTCCCCAATACGTGTACGACATCTGTTCCCAGGACGAGGGAACCAAGAAGGAGTGCATCGAGCGGCTCAAGGGCTACTACCCCAAGGACCGTGTGTTGATGATCGGGGACGCCCCGGGGGATATGAAAGCGGCCCATGACAACGGCGTCCTGTTTTATCCGATCCGGCCGGGAGATGAGATCAGCTCCTGGAGGGAATTCAACGAGAGGTACATGGACGAGTTCCTGAAGGGGACCTACAGAGCTAAGAGCGAGGCCAGGCTGATCGAGCGGTTCGACCGCTGCCTGCCGGTTCTGCCGCCGTGGAAGCATGAGTAATCCAGGATAAATGAAACTGAGAAGATAGCTGTGCGTTTGCAAAAAGCGAGCGTTGTACTATAAAACCCAAAACCTAGGAGGTAAAATACTATGAAAAGAAAAGCAATTGTATCGGCTGCTCTGGCAGCAGTGATGGCCGCATCGTTAATTACAGGCTGTGGCAGTTCCAAGAAGGCTGAGTTCCCGGATCCGGAGAAGACTATCACCCTGATCGTTCCCCAGGGCGCAGGCGGCGGCACGGATACCCAGGCCCGCCAGCTGGTGGAGGCCATGAAGGCGGTTTCCGGCAACAACAACATCATCGTCGAGAACGTGACCGGCGGATCCACTGGTACCGGAACCAACCAGGTAATCGATTCCGAGGCGGACGGCTACACCCTCTTAATGTACGGAACCTATGTAATCTGCGGAACCATGACCGGCTACACCGACGGATTCAAGAAATTAGACTTTATCACCGGCCTTTCCATGGAGCCGTTCGTGCTGGCAGTGAACGCGGATTCTCCCTACCAGACCTTAGACGAGCTGGTTCAGGCAGCAAAGGCCAACAATGGCCAGATCACCCTGGGCAATGCGGGCGCAACCGCAACCACCGGTGTTGTGGCTTACGGACTGAACAACGCATTGGAGTCCCCCTTCAACGTGGTATCCTTCAACGGCGGCGCTGAGCTGATCCCCGCAGTTTTAGGCGGACACTGTGACGCGGGTATCTTCTCCCAGTCCGAGGTTCTGGCGAACATGGACGGCTTAAGACCCTTAGTATTCTTCGGCGAGGGCCATTCCGTACTTCCGGAGCTGGCTGAGGTTCCGAACCTTGCGGACGCTGGCTACGGCGAGCTGACCGTGCCGGGCGGCTGCTTCAGAGGAATCTGCGCACCCCAGGGAACTCCCGATGATGTGAAGACCTACCTGGCCGACACCATCGAGAAGGCATACAACTCCGACTCCTTCCAGAAATGGCTGAGCGAGCAGGGACTGCTTCCGGACTACTCCAGACTGGGCGACTTTGAGAAGTACAACCAGGAGATGGTGGATTCCATGAAGCCGATCATCAAGGCAACCGGTTTGGCAGCGGGAGAGTATGCTGAGTAAAGTGAATGAGTGTCTGTGACTGAAAGAAATGCGAAGGTGGATATATGAGACAGAAAGTGAAAATGATGCCGGCTGTGATGACAGCGCTATCGGCGCTCTACTTTATGTATGTCATGTCGAGCGAGGATACAATCCTGTCAGCAGATGCAATCGGCGGAGACCCGGGCGGCAAGGTGCTTCCGATGACAATGGCGATATTTATGTTCCTCGGTTTCCTGTATATTACAATCAAAGAACGCCCGGATGAAAAGGAAGCGGATCCAGAGACAAAAAAGCTCTTTTTGGTGACATTGGCCCTGTCCGTGCTGTATGTACTTTTGATCCGGCACGTGGGCTTCATCATCCTCTCGTCGCTGCTGCTCTACAGCCTGGAGTATATCTTTACAACGATCGACGAGGTCAGGGACAAGAAGCAGGCCGTCCTTGGCGGGCTGGGGACCACCGGTGTGACGGTGGCCGGGTACCTGATTATGCGCATGATCACCAAGACGCTTATGCACCTTGGGCGGTCTGGGGCGCTCCCGGGAATCTTTACCGCGCCGACGTTTGAGGCATGTATTTCCCTGGTGTTCGTGACATTATTCACCTTTGCCGTCAGTAAGATTGTGGGCAGAAAGCTGGAGGCGATCGGGATGAAGCGCGGCTTAAACGCGGGGATTCTCACGCTGGCCACGGTGCTGTTCCTGTACGTTGTATTCAAACAGTTTTTCAGCGTGAATCTGGCTCCGGGCATACTGGATTTTTAGGAGGGAACTATGAGTGAATTTATGGCAGGCGTAGCGCTCGTCGCTCACGTTTCAACGTTCTTGTGGTGTGCTTTCGGAGCAGTGCTCGGTATCATTCTTGGCGCACTGCCGGGACTTACCGCTACAATGGGGATTGCCCTGGTCATCCCGATTTCTTATCAGCTGGATACCGCAACGGGCATCGGACTGCTCTTAGCCGTCTACTGCGGCGCCGTCTGCGGCGCCTCGATCCCCGCCATCCTCCTCGGCATTCCGGGCAACCCCAATGCCATCGCGACGGCGGAGGACGGGCAGCTGATGACCAAAAAGGGCTTGGCCGGACAGGCGCTGGGGGCGGCCGTGATCGCCTCCATGATCGGAGGACTGGGATCCGAGGTCTTCCTGATCTTCTTCAGCCCCCTGGTGGCAAAAATGACGCTGGCCTTCGGACCGGCGGAGAAGTGCACGCTGGCTTTGGTGGGAATCGTGATCATCGCCGCGGTATCGGGCGATGACATTTTAAAGGGCCTCCTGATGGGCGCCCTGGGCTTTGTGTTCGCGTTTTTGGGACCGGACCCCATGTCGGGCGCGCTGAGAATTCCCTTCGTGTCCGTGCTGGGAAAGACGCCCTTCGCCAACGGCCTGGACATGACGTCCACCCTGATTGGACTTTACGGCGTAAGCCAGGTGTTCTCGGAGCTTGAGAACTTCAGAAAACCGCAGAAGCAGGAGGTGTGCACGAACATCGGAAAGATTTTCCCACCATTTAAGAAGATCGCCTCCATGTGGAAGATCATTCTCTCCTCCCTGGGAATCGGCACCCTGATCGGAGCAATCCCCGGAACCGGAGCGTCCATCGCGGTGTTCATGAGCCGCAACGCCGCCTCCGGCATATGCAGCCGCAGCAAGGGCAAGTTGGACATGCCCGGAACCGGATGCCTGGAGGGCGTGTTCGCGCCTGAGGTGGCCAACAACGCGGTTACCGGCGGCGCCCTGATCCCGGCGCTGAGCCTGGGAATCCCCGGCGACTCCGCGACGGCCGTGCTGATCGGCGCCCTGATGATCAACGGAATCACCCCGGGATTTGCACTGTTTTCACAGAATATGCCCCTGGTGTACTCCATCTTCATCACGCTGTTGATCTCCAACATATTTATGGGTGTGTTCCAGCTGGCCGGCGTGCGGTTCTATCCTAAAATCCTGCTGATTTCACAGCGGGTGCTGATGCCGGTGGTTTTGATCCTGTCCTTCTTAGGGCCCTACGCTCTGGCGGGATCCTCCGTGTCGAAGGGTGTGTACTTCCTTGGCACGGCTCTGGCCATGGGTCTTTTGGGATATTTCATGAAAAAGAATAAGTACCCGATCGCACCGGTGGTGCTGGGACTTATCCTGGGCAAGATGTTTGAGGAACAGTTCAGAAGAGGCGTGAAGCTGGGCGGAGGAAACTTCTCCAGATTCTACACTTCCCCGATCTGCTGGTTCTTTATCATGCTGGTTGTCTTCATAGTTACATCCATAGTGCTTAAGAACAGAAAGAGTAAGAAGAACAATGCTTAAATTTATATTTTTGGGTGTGAACGGTTCCCTGCAGGACAACCACAGCGGCAACACGTCCCTTTTGATCACCGGAGAGAGAGGGTGCGCCGCCGTGGACCTGTCCTGCAATATCGCAGCCGTCGCGGAGGCGGACGTGGATGCAGTGATCCTGACGCATGAACACATTGACCATGTGTATGCGCTCCCGTCGCTCTTACACCACCTGTGGCTTGGCGGAAGGGTCAAAGCGCTTGACATCTACATTCCGGAGGGAATGGAGCCGCTGGTGAACGGGCTGATCGACCTGTTCGGAATCCGGACCAAGAGCAACATGTTTGAGATCCGGATCCACACGGAATCTGCGTTCGACATCGGCGCGCTGCATGTGACCGAGTTTCCCACCGACCACACGGACACCTCCATCGGGATCGTGGTCGAGGACGGGGCGGAAAAGCTGGTCTACACGTGCGACACAAGGCCCTTTAAGGCCGCGCCCGCGTTCATGAACGGCGCGCAGGTCCTGATCCATGAGTCCTCAGGCCTGTCCCTCGACGAGGAGACGCTCATAAGGAAGGGGCACTCCAGCGGGGCCGACGCCGGAAGGATGGCGCGCGACTTAAACGTCAAGAGACTGTACCTGTGCCATCTCCCCAAGGGGGAAGCGGCGAAGGAGGAGATTCTGGGCGAGGCGAAGTCCGTGTTCCCGGAGACCTATATCCCGGAGATCCTGAGGGAGCTGCCTGTGGGCGGGCTGTAAAATCACATATGAAAAAGGCGGAGCCGGACTTCTCTTGGAGGTCCGGCTCTTGGCATCGGGGGAGAAGCGCGTGAAAGGGAAAATTAATGATTTAGGTACTCTTTTTTTGAGAAGTTTTACGATATAATTGTGGGAGACGGGAGGTACACGAATGAGACGATATTGGAGTATAGTTTTAGCCCTATTTCTGGCCGCATCGGCACTTTCCGGCTGCACGGCCGCGCCGAAGGCTGAGAAACAGCCGGGCATGTACATCGAGGCGGCGCAGCTGAGCCAGGAGGAGAAAAAATTGGCGGATCTCTTGGGGGTCAATACCGGGCAGGAAATCTTTGATTTTTCCCTGGATGATTCGGTTAGGAGCATGCGGATCAGCGCCTATGAGCTGATTGACGGAAAATGGACCATGACGGATGGCAGCGGGATGCAGTTTGAGGACACCAAGGGCCGCATTGCCCTTGAGTTTGACAAGATCGCGGAGGGCCTTCGGGTTGCGGTCCAGGAGGAGAATTCCGGCGGCGCATCCGCCTACCGGACGGAGCCGGATACAGAGTTTTCCGGCATGAGCTGCGCGACCTCCACGCTGTCCGACCGGACGGAGGTTGTATACGAGGAGGAGATTCCGCTGGTCGTGCAGATCCTGACGACGAAAAACGAGATCACCTCGTACGATGTGGAATACTTCGGGCATCCGGAGGAATATGAAAAGTTCGGCTACGAGCACGTGTACGCGATTACCGTGCGGTTCAGCCAAAGCCCGGTCTCATAGACCGGCAGCATGCATGCGGCGTTTGCTGATTCCCGAGGGGGAGGCAAACGCCGCTTTTTGTGTGGAGTTTGAGGCGGGAGTTTACAAAAGAGAGCAGAAAAAGCGAGGAATATAATTGCCGGTTGCGGTAGGATGAATGCAGGGAGGAAAGACAATGAGATGGTTGGAAAATTTAAGCGCAGCCGTTGCGTATATAGAGGAGCATTTGGACCAGGAGATATCCGTGGACGAGGCGGCCCGGATTGCGTGCTGCTCCACCTACTATTTTCAGCGAATGTTTACCTACGTCGCGGGCATCCCGCTTGGGGAGTATATCCGCCGCCGCAGAATGACGCAGGCAGCCTTTGAGCTGCAGAGGACCGGCTGGAAGGTGTTGGATATCGCGTTAAAGTACGGCTACACGTCCCCCACCGCGTTCAACCGGGCATTTCAGAGTGTCCACGGCATAACGCCCACTGCGGCGAAAAACGCGGGGAGCGTGCTGAGCGCATACCCTCCAATCAAGTTTTCTGTCAAGGTCACAGGAGGTGAGGTCATGTCATACCACATCACAGAAAAGCCTGCCATGCGCATCGCCGGCATTCGCATGCCGATTACGGCCGATATGGAGGAGAGTCAAAAAATAATTCCTAAATTTTGGGAAACCACGATGGGACTTGGGGTGTTTGACCAGATTGTGAAGCTCTCCGACCAGGAACCGAAGGGAATTTTGGGCGCCAGCGTGTATCGGAACCCGGATGAGATTTTTTACTACATCGCCGTGGCTACCACAAAGGACGTTCCGGAGGGGATGTACGCGTTTGAGATACCCGCGTCCACCTGGGTGGTCTTTGAGAACGACGGACATTTTAAGGAGAATGTCCAGCGCGTTTTCAGGCGGTTTTACACCGAGTGGCTCCCGTTCTCCGGCTACGAGTACGCGGGGCTGCCGGACCTGGAGGTATACCCGGTGATTCCGGGAAGGCCTGTGAACGGGCACTCGGAGGTGTGGATTGCGGTCAAAAAAGAGAGGGGGAGTTTGGATGTATGCGGTCCAAGTTGAAAATCTGGTAAAGCAGTACAAAAACGGCGTGCAGGCGCTGTCCGGCCTGACATTATCCGTCAGGCAGGGAGAACTGTTCTCGCTCCTGGGGCAGAACGGCGCGGGAAAATCCACGCTGATCCGGATACTGACCACGTATCTGAAGCCGACCTCCGGCTCGGTCACCATGTTCGGGAAGGACATCTGCCGGGAAGCGGCGGCGGTCCGCAGGGAGGTCGCCTGCGTGTCCCAGCAGACCTCCATCGACACGTATCTGTCGCTGGAGGAAAACATGCTTTTTCAGAGCCGGCTCTACAGGATCCCAAGGTCAGCCGCGCGCGACCGGATGGAGACGCTGATCGACGCCTTCGGGCTTGCTGAGTACAGAAGCTATCCGGTGTCCTCCTACTCCGGCGGCATAAAGCGGCGGCTCGATATTGCGCTAAACCTGATGTCCAATCCGAAATTACTGTTTTTGGACGAGCCCACCGTGGGCATGGACCTTCAGTCGAGGCGGCTCATGTGGGAGATGATC
This sequence comes from uncultured Clostridium sp., assembly GCA_900555045.1. Taxonomy (GTDB): domain Bacteria; phylum Bacillota; class Clostridia; order Lachnospirales; family Lachnospiraceae; genus Enterocloster. The sequence goes on from USJW01000124.1 coordinate 11,669, forward strand.
CGCAAAATCCGGAGTGAGTTCGGGACGACGGTATTCCTTACCACGCATTACCTGGAGGAGGCGGACCAGCTGAGCGACAATATCTGTATTATGAGGGACGGGAGAGAGGTGGTGCAGGGGACGCCCTATGAATTGCGCGCCTACACCAGGCAGAACATGGTGCGGATCCACGTTCACAGTGCCGGTGCGGCCGGGGAGTATTTGCCGCGGTTAAAAGCGTGCTTCCCGGACCGGAAGGTCAGCGCAAAAGGCGCGCAGATTGCCGTGCACACCCAGGAAGACCAGAGCGACATGGCGCGGGCGGCCCGCTTCCTGCTGCGGGAGGAAATTCCCTTTTCAGGGATTGAGGTCGCGCAGCCGACGCTGGAGGATGTGTTTCTGCGCTTCACCACAGACGGAGAGGAGGGGATTAAATGAATGTGCTTGCGATTCTGCAGCGGAATATGAAGTGGCGTTTTCACAACGCGTTCACCATCGTGATCACCATCCTGCAGCCGCTTCTGTGGCTGGTTCTCTACAGCGCGGTTGCCGGGCAGACCATGAAAACGACAGGGATATCCAATTATACAGCGTACATTTTGCCGGGACTTTTCGTGCTGGTCAGCTTTTCGGCCTGCAGCAGCAGCGGGATCATGAACTACATGATGAAGGCGGACGGCAGCTTTTACCGCATTCTGATCGCCCCGGTAAGCCGAGGCGCCGTCATCCTCGGGCAGATCCTGGAGGCCGTCATCTGCACCTTCATCGAGGTGGGCGTCATGGGCGCGGTCAGCCTTCTGTTCGCCGTCAGGCCCGCGGTGAGCCTTTGGTCTGCGCTTGCAATCTCCGTACTCCTGTTTTTGACGGCCTTTTTCATGGCGGGGCTCGCCTACGGGACCAGCCTCATTTTGCCAAACGAGGCGGTGTACGAGACCGTGATGAACGCGATCGTCCTGCCGGTCTTTTTCCTGAGCAACGCGCTGTTCCCGGTGGACGAGGTGAGGGGGATTTTGGGACTTTTGATCCGGTTAAACCCGTTTACATACGTGATCGGAGCCATCCGCTCGCTGATGTTGTGCGGAAGGATGGAGTGGGGAGAGTGGATCCTTGTGGTTGCGGTGTTTCTTGGGATGGGATGCGTTAGCTTTGGATGGGCCTGGAGGGGGATGAGGAGGGAGATGGGAGGGTGAGAGGGATAGAGGGGATTGAAACGAGAAGTTTTCAAGACCTGATGGCTTTTGGAATACTGCTCATCGCATTGCTTACCTTTATCTTCGATAATCGTAAGTAACGTTTTTCTTTAAAAGTCCCAGAAATGGGCATAGAAAAACCACCCTTGTACACTTGGCAGTAGAGAGGGTGGAGTTTCTACCATAACGATCAGGCCAACCTCTTGTGGGCGATTGTTCCTTTTATGTCTATAATATAGCATGGTTGCAAATCGAAATCAAGAGGGGTGTACAAACGAATATATAATGATTAAAGTTTATACTGCCTCTTCCGGCGCAGCTTTCTTGCCGATAGGGCGCTGGAAACCATATCCTCATCCTAGCCAAGCTTTATATCAGTTTTTTACCTGTAAATATCAATTTTCAGAAGATATACATTTGCCCTTGTCATTAAAAGTGAGGTTTTTTCCATTATGTTCCACATTAGCTTTTCTGTTAAAGGGGTCATTTTCATCTCCATCTGTGTAATATCTGGAGTAAAAAACGCTTTCTACATTGAACAACATTTTCAGTAGGCGTAAATCGCTAGCCTTAATATTCCGTTTCCCACATTCAATATTTGCGAGTGTGCTTCTCGACATCAGACTACCTTTTAGTTCTAATTGCTCAACTACAGCCATTTGAGTCATGCCCTTGGCCATGCGTATACTTTGTATATTGCGGCCAATTGGCACATCTTGCAAAATCCATGGCATGGATATCCCCTCCTTCCAAGTGCCACTTATTGGTGACATCTGTATTGAGTATATCCTGAAAATATGACAATATTGCTGCTAGATAGTGGCGAAAGGTTGCCAATACAAAGGCAAACATCAGACTGGAGGAACTTTCTCTATATTCTTTGGAG